>DIKU01000143.1:1624-7586 GCA_002424645.1 Pelobacter sp. UBA5610
CGCCGGGACCGCATTCTCGAAAGCGTACGATTTGCGGCCCAACAGTTTCTGCAAACGGAACAATGGGAAAAGGTCATCAACGATGTACTGGAAAGACTCGGGCATGCTGCCGATGCCAGTCGGGTCTGTATATTCGAGAATAAAACGGATAATTGCGGACGTTTGTGTATGTCGCAACGCTTTGAGTGGACGCAACGAGGCATCACTTCGCAGCGGGGCAACCCGGACCTGCAGATGCTCCCCTACGACAGTGCGGATCTGGACTGGTGGAGAACATCACTGGCCAATAATCAGGTTATCAGCGGACCGGTTTCCGAAATGCGGACCGGGCTACGCTCCATGCTTGAGACGCGGGGCATTCAGTCGCTTATCGTCATTCCGGTTTTTGTAGGAAACAACTGGTGGGGATTCCTGTGTATGGACGACTGCGTACATGGTCGCGTTTGGACCGCAGCCGAAGAAGACAGCCTGCGAGCCGCTAGCGACATGTTTGGCGCAACCATCGCCCGGCAGGGGATTCAGGAGGCCCTGATGGACGCCAAAAACACCCTGGAACAACGGGTCGAGGAACGCACGCGGGAACTGCAAATCCAGGTTGGCGCCAAGGAGAAGGCGTTGTCGGATCTTGCCGATGCCCAGAGCTCTCTGTTGGAAGTATCCCGTGCCGCCGGCATGGCCGAGGTGGCTACCGGCGTCCTGCACAATGTGGGCAATGTGCTCAACAGCGTCAACGTCTCCAGCGCCCTGCTCATCGAACAGCTGCGGCAATCGCGCAGCGGCAATGTCGCCAAGGTGGCCAGTCTGATGCAGGAGCATGCCGGGCAGTTGGCAAGCTTTTTCAGCGAGGATCCGCGCGGTCGCCAGATCCCCGACTACCTGGCGACTCTGGGCGTGACGCTGGATGACGAACGAAAGGTCATGCTGCGGGAAACCGAATCGTTACGGGAACGGATCGACCACATCAAGGAAATCGTATCCATGCAGCAAAGTTACGGGCGCGTCGCCGGCATCGATGAAACGATTTTCCCGGAGAGGCTAATGGAAGACGCCCTCAAGCTCAATGCCGGGGCCCTGGAACGTCACGGGGTGACGGTGAGGCGCGAATATCATCACTCAGCTCCGATCGTTGTAGATAAACACAAAATTCTGCAGATCCTTCTGAACCTGATCAACAACGCCAAATATGCCTGCAGCGAAGTTGAGGGGGACAAAACCATCACACTGCGGATCGATAATCCCGCGGTGAATCGCATCCGGTTCCAGGTTGTCGACAACGGCATCGGAATTTTGCCGGAAAATCTGATTCGCGTTTTCCAGCACGGCTTTACAACGCGCAAGTCCGGTCACGGTTTCGGCCTGCACAGCGGCGCCCTTGCCGCGCGAGAGCTTGGCGGCAACCTGAGCGCCCACAGCAATGGGCTCCACACCGGCGCCACTTTTACCCTTGAGCTTCCTTGCAACCCGGGAGAGAGAATATGACCCTCCATGAACCTACCCCAGTGCCCCGTATCCTGATTGTGGACGACAATCTGTCCATTCATGAGGATTTCAAAAAAATTCTGATGAGAGAAAAACCCTCGTCCAAGCTGATGGATGATATGGAATCCGCCCTTTTTGGCGAGCAAAAAAATATTTTTACCCCTCCCGACTATAGGATCGATTTCGCGAGCCAGGGACAGGAAGCTTTGGCGATGGTCGAGAAGGCTCAGAGCGAAGGACGCCCCTATGCTCTGGCCTTTGTTGATGGCCGCATGCCGCCGGGGTGGGACGGCATTGAAACAATCCACCATCTGTGGAAGGTCAGCCCCGAATTGCAAATGGTTTTGTGTACCGCTTATGCCGATTATTCCTGGGATGAAATCCAACAAAAATTAGGCGTGACCGACAGCCTGGTGATTTTGAAGAAGCCCTTTGACATTGCCGAGGTGCTTCAGCTGACTCATGCCCTGACCCGTAAATGGGAGCTTAACCGGCAGATTCAGGGCCGCTTGCATCAACTGGCTTACTTTGACAGCCTGACCGGTCTGCCGAATCGTACGCAGTTCCTGCATTCTCTGACCAAAACGTTAAGCGATTCGAAAAAGAATCAAAAAAAATCCGCCCTGCTCTATATCGACCTCGACGATTTCAAGCGCATCAACGACACCCTGGGGCACAGTGTTGGCGATAATTTGCTGAAGATCGTCGCCCACCGTCTCGCCAGCTGTATTAGAGGTACGGACCTGGTAGGGGAAATGAGCGAGAATTACAAGACGGCCCGGCTGGGAGGAGACGAATTCACCGTGCTGCTGCCCGACATTCAATCGGATGAGACAGCCGAAGCAGTGGCCCACCGCATCTCCCGTAGCCTGGGCCAGGCGGTTGATCTGGGGCAGCACCAGGTACTGGTTACCCCCAGTATCGGTATCGCTTTGTTCCCGGGCGACGGCGAAGATGCGGATACACTGATGAAAAATGCCGATATGGCCATGTACTTTGCCAAACGTAACGGGCCGAAAAAGTATCAATTTTATCAAGAGTCCATGAACTCCGAAGCGCTGAAACGCTTGACCATCGAAACCCAATTGCGTCATGCGCTGCAACGCGAAGAATTTTCCCTTGTCTACCAGCCGCAGATCGATTTGAACACCGGGAAGATAAGCGGTTTTGAAACTCTGCTGCGTTGGGAAAATCAGGAACTTGGACTGGTGCCCCCGATGGAATTTATCCCTATCGCCGAGGAAAGTGGCTTGATCCACCCCATAGGTGATTGGGTAATGCGCATGGCGTGCCAGCAGGCTAAAACATGGCGTGATCAAGGGATCGACCTGCCACGCATTGCCGTCAATGTGTCTCCCCAGGAATTTATCCATCCCGACTTTATAGCCAGAATTAAATCCACCCTGGAGCAAAGCGGTCTGGAGCCCTCAGGTTTACAAATTGAGATTACGGAAACATTGCTGATGGAGCATTACGAGGGGACGACGGAAATCGTGAAGACGTTGAATCAGATGGGCGTTCAGGTGGCCATCGATGATTTTGGCAAAGGATATTCGAACCTGAGTCGGCTCCAAACTCTCGCTATCGACTGTCTGAAAATAGATCGTTCCTTTGTTAACGGTATTGACGCGGGTTTCCGGGAAAAGTCGATTCTGAGCGCCATGATTGACATGGCCAACGGCATGAAAATGGGTGTAATCGCCGAAGGGGTCGAAACACAAAGCCAATACAGCTTTCTCAAGGACAAACATTGTGATGAAGCGCAGGGCTACCTGCTCAGCTGGCCATTGAGTCGGGAACAGGCTGAAAGTTTCCTGCGGGAATCCAACTTTGCCAATACGGATTTTCGCTTCAATCCTGTTCCGGATGCCTAAATGCCTTGCCGTTCTGCGGATTCCCCGGGGAGGCTGAACGCCGGGGGAGCTGATTCAGGCAAGTTTTTCAACGTTTGCCGTCCAGTGTAAGGAAAAGAGCCAGAGTCTTAAATGATGCACATTATTCCAAGGAGGCTATATGTTTAAGGAAGACAGTGATGCTTTTCGTTTTGAATGGTCCCATTTAGGCGATATCCAGCTAGGCCGTCCCAACCTGGGGGCCACGACTTCCGTGGCGATATACCGGCTTATGCAGTTTACCCTGCGCGACGCGGCCATCAAACACACCGATCCTGAAATAGCCGCCCGAATTTTTTACGATGCCGGATATAATTCCGGACGTGCGCTGTATGAAAATATGATTGCTCCCGTTGCCGACTTCAATGCGCTGGTTAAAAAGTTGCAAAAAGTGTTGCTTGATTTCAATGTCGGCATTCTGCGCATTGAAGAAGCGGACCTGGAGAACCTGCGTTTCACTCTGACTGTCAGCGAAGACCTGGACTGCTCCGGTCTGCCGTTGCATGAAGAAGCGATATGCACCTTTGACGAGGGCTTGATTGCCGGCGTTTTGGATACCTTCACCGGTGCCCGTTTCAAGGTGCAGGAGGTTGACTGCTGGTGCACGGGAGACAGGGTCTGCCGTTTCACCGCCGAGGTCATTCATGCGTAATCAGAGCGCGATGTATATAAGCCGATGAACGATCAGGATAGAGACAGAATCGACCAGATCACCCGGGTGATTTACCGTCTGCTCAATGGGAAACCCGTCGAGCCGATCGATACAGCCTGTCAGGTCGATGACGAAATCCGTCAACTAAGCGGATATGTCAATAAAATGATCGCGGGACTGAACGATGTTGCGCGGGCCGCAACAGACCTGGCGGAGGGACGACTCGGCACGCATATTCCCACTCGCCTCCCCTGTGCGAATGCCGTCAAAAGCCTGCAAGCGACATTACGGCACCTTTCCTGGCAAACAAGCCAGGTCGCCAAGGGCGATTATACCCAGCGAACCGATTTTCTGGGGGAATTCTCCACGTCGTTCAACTGGATGGTGGAAGAACTGGAAAACCATCGCCACCAGTTGGAAAAGACGGTTCAGGAGCGCACGGGGGAGCTGTCACTGCTTCTGGAAACGACCGTCAAGACGGCCCAGTCCAAAGATCTGAATCAGATTCTGGCCCTGTTTTCGAACACCCTGATCCATTCTTTTTCCTATCACACCAACTGCCGGGTGGCCTTGTTCGATGCCACCGTAAAAAGGTTTTGGATTCTATCCAGCGAAAGCATCCGACCCGCCCGGCAAACCTATGATCCGGATACCCCGTACCCGCTTTCCGATTTTCCGTTTCTTGAATCGACCGTCTGGAAACATAAATCCAGGCTGGTGTCCCTGGACAAGGTCCGCATGGGAACCATCGAAAAACAACTTCTTTTCGATGAAGAATTCAAATCGATTCTTATCCTTCCTTTTCGTGATGGACAAATTCCTCTTGGATTTGTTGTGATCAGCGAATCGCGGGATTTATCCCGTGCCGATTTTACCAGCGACAATGTCCGGTTTTATCGAACCATTACCAATCATCTGGGCATTGCCATCAAAAATGCGCAACTCTTCAACACAAATCGAAAAATTTTCCTCAATACCATCGAAGCTCTTGCCGCATCGATAGATGCACGGGACACCTACACCCACTTTCACTCGCGAAACGTAATGAACTACGCCATGGCAATCGCAGGAGCTATGAATTTTCCCGCCGCCCGTTTGGAACGACTCAATATCGCCTGCCTGCTGCACGATATCGGGAAAATCGGGATCAGCGATAACATTCTTCTTAAACCAAGCAAACTCTCCAGCGAAGAATACGCGATCATTAAAAGCCATCCCGAAAAAGCGATAAAAATCCTTGCTTCGGTTGAAGAGCTGGACGATGTCACAGCCATCATTGTGGCTCACCACGAACGCTTTGATGGCAAGGGGTATCCTTATGGCCTGAAGGGAGAACAGATCCCCCTTGAGTCCCGTATTATTGCCATTGCAGACGCACTGGACGCCATGACCACAACCCGCGTTTACCGCCCCGCTTTCAACCGGCAGGCCGCCATCGATGAAATCGCTCGATGTAGCGGAACGCAATTTGACCCGCAGCTTGTCGATGTTTTCCTTAAAATTGCGCCAACTTTAAACATTGTCGACCAAATCGGCACCCTTTTGAATCCCGAAGGTGACAATGACTACATCACAGGGTCTTTCACCCCGTAGCTGCCGCCTCAGTGACCACAAGATAGCGGTGGCCCACTGACGACGCACCACGGCCGCCGTATTCAAGACGCCAAAACGCAACGACCCACGGGTTGCCCTGGACGCCCCGCCCGTAATCAAACCCTCTCCCTGTCGCAGCGATTATCAATCCTTTATTTTTGTTAAGCCGGGTTTACTGAACCCTTTACTTGCAACTTTTTTTAGATTATCTTGATGCGAAAAAGCTCATTGGCGTTTCACATGAACGCCAAAAGGTCAAAATGTCGACGATTTATTCAAGGGGGGGGTAAAAATGGTGCGTATCCGTAATATTGTTGGGGCGTTGGTCGTGCTCATGTTCATTGCC
>DIKU01000099.1 GCA_002424645.1 Pelobacter sp. UBA5610
CCGTAAAATTACCACGGATACGGCACCCCCCGCCTTTCGTTACATGAGGCGCTTACCACCGGAGTTTCAAGTTGTCTGGCTGCGCGACGCGCTGCAAGCCGAGCCAAAACTGGCGACGTCCAAAGAATTCACCAGCTGGGCCAAGGACAACGGCGATCTGCTGCTGTAATTTTGAACCGTCATAAGCAGGAAAAAGTGGGCTGCTACCGGCACTAACAGTCGCCTGGCTGCCTGTTGCAGAGCACAGTCGCACCTGGAAGGAACAGCGATGAAAAAATCCTCAAAACTCGCCAAGGCGATTGCAAGGACGGTACTCGATCATCCGTTTTTCGCCACCCTGCTGCTGCGCATGCAGTTACGCGAGGATCGGGACATCCAAACCGCCTGCACCGATGGCCGGCAAATCCGCTACAACCCGGCCTTCATCGATTCGCTGAGCGTAGATCATATTGTGTTTGTCCTCGCCCACCTGGTCATGCATGTGGCCCATTTCCATCCGCTGAGACGCAACGCCCGCACCCTCGGCCGATTCAACAAGGCCGGCGACTATGCCATAAACGGCATTCTCAAAGAAGCCGGCCTTAAATTGTTGCCCCACGCCCTGTATCATGAGTCCTTCGACAACCTTGCCGCGGAGCAGATCTACGATCGGTTGCCGGGAGGATCTGGCGATGGGGAGGGCGATGGCGGGGAGAACGACATCGATCAGAGCGACGACCCGGGCGGCTGCGGTGGCTTCGAGGATGCCAAGAATGAGTACGACAAACCGTTGTCCAAAGCAGAGCGGCAGCGGCAGGAAGCCGAAATGACCGTCGCCATACAGCAGGCCGCCCAGGCGGCCAAAGCCCAGGGAAAACTGCCCGGTTCCCTGGCACGCCTGGTAAACGATCTGGTCCACCCCGTGCTGGACTGGCGCGAAATCCTGAGAACCTTTATCGACCACACGTCCGGCCATGACTATTCGTGGAATCATCCCAACCGCCGACATATCGCCGACGGGATCTACCTGCCCAGTTTTCGCTGCAACGGTCTCAAGCCGCTGGTGCTGGCCGTTGACACGTCCGGCTCGATTTCCCAAAGGGAATTGAACCAGTTTCAGGCCGAACTGAACGACATTCTGGAGAGCTACCCTGCCACGGTAAATGTCGTTTATTGCGACAGTGATATATCCGCTATCCATACCATCACCCCGGACGAATTCCCTGTGGAATTGAAAGCCGTAGGTTTCGGTGGCACCGACCTGTGCCCGCCCTTTGAGTGGGCCATTAAAAACGTGCCCGATGCCGCCTGCATCATTTATCTTACAGACCTGCAGGGCAACAGCCCCGATATCGATCCGGGCATCCCTACATTGTGGATCAGCACCACCCGGGTCCGAGATCTCGCTGCCTGTTATCATCCTAAATTCGGTGAAATAGCCACACTGGAATAACCGGCCAAATCGTTGTAGAGTGGTCCTGAGGAACTTAACGAAAGGCGAGCAGAAAATGAGGCTGTGGAGTATATGGCGAAGAAGATAATATCTCTTACCTTTATCCAAAGAGACACCGTCAGAGCCAAGCACCCCGAACTCTGGCACAAATGCACATACCTGGATACCGGCAAGTTAAGCCAGAAGCACTACTCATGGCGCTACACCACCTCGGTAGAGACCGCCCTGGCCTTGCGCCTGATGGGTTTGTGTACCATCGAGGACCAGGACTGAGCGACCCTCAGCCTACCCGCAGATCAATGGAACAGTGGGTTAAAAGTTGCTTTCTTAGCCCGTTGGTTGGTCAGCAGGACGTCTTTCCATGTGAACTCATCTTGACTCAAAAACCAAAAGGGGCGATATATAGAACAATCTTTCTTGCCGTTGGCAGTCCTGCAGCGGCCCTGAAAAACCGGTCAATTTTATAGAAGGGCCATAAGGATGACCGTGGAAAACCTCTGGGACAGATTGGCCGACATGACAGCCAGCTCCGGCATGAAATGCGGGCGGTCTGCCGAATGCCATGCGGAGTGCTGCCGTCCGTCCTTTACCGGAGGCGAGCCTGGTGTCACCCCTGCGGAAATTGAATTGATCAACAGCTTTCTCGCCACACACAAGGGATTCCGGTTCTATGAAGCCGGCGAAGAGGCCTGCAAGTTTCTGGGCAAGAACGGAAAGTGCCGGATTTATACTGTCAGACCCATCGACTGCCGTGTTCATTTTTGCAAGGAAGACTCAATGGAAAGCCAGATCAACAGCGAAGTATCCAATCTGGTAGAGGACTACCATGCTCGCCACAAGGCACTGTTTATGGCAACGGAACTCATCGATTCATGCCGGTTTTCCGGGGAAGATTAAACGCTGCCTCTGGACTCGGGAGCACCGGTCTACCCGGCAAAAACAATAACAAGCCTGCGTGGGTCGTCCACCTCCAGTCTTACATCAACCATGCCCTTCCGTTATCAAGAACCAAACCCGTTCCCATACGAAAAAATCAAGGTCCCTGCAAATCTGGCCCGGTCTACTTTTGACCATAAAAACCTTGCCCGCGAAAAGCCATCTCCGATAAATAAACTGAGGTCTAGCAACTCCATGCCCGTGATGGATACCGCGACTAAAAAACTATCCGTTGGAAACCTCGGAAGTTCACCGATGACAGTGTTTTTATGCTTTTCACCCGGCTATCATAGCGGCCCGGAATTTCGGAAAAAAGGATACATGACAATCCTCGGCGGAAGGTGTATAAGATGGCCATTCCAACAGTTGCGGCAATCCATACCGTCAACGTCACCGCATCCTGCTTTGCGCGGCGGTGAAAAGGGTGTGGAACCCATGGCTTCAACTTAATTCAGGAGCAAAGACTACTTTGATGACTTCATCAACTTTCACTTTTTTCAAAAAAACGGTCTACCTTTCGGCTTTGGTACTCAGCTTGACCATGTGCGTCGTTTTGGCGGCTTCAGCCCAGGAACAGATCGCCACCCACCCACTCCTTGCGCCCGGTTACAGCTCTATCAAAATCTTTGACCGGGAGGGTCGATTCGTGGCCCGCATCCCCGCAGAAGGCAGGTACTGGGTACCGATCGACCGCATCCCCAAGTTTTTACAAAACGCGACGGTAGCCATTGAAGATGCGCGCTTTTTCGAGCATAGCGGTATCGATATTCGAGGCATTACCCGGGCGCTGGTAAAGGATGTGGCAAAGGGGCACATGGCCGAGGGAGGTTCGACCATCACCCAGCAAGTGATCAAGAACAAATTCCTGTCCGGGGAGAAAACCAT
>DIKU01000062.1:0-7778 GCA_002424645.1 Pelobacter sp. UBA5610
GCCTCGACCCCGGGGAAATCAGCGCGGGTCTGCGACAAGGCCTCACGGACCGTCGCCAAAGGACCGGCGATGACATCCATGGTGCCATAGTCCTTGGCCGGCAACAAACGCATAACCAGCAAGCGCTGATTGCTGGTGAAGAAATAATGCACGCCGCGATCCGTCATATCGAACACCGGCCCGGTCGGCGCTTGACCGGCCAGGGTCTGATCGATTCGGGTCACGAATCCGTCCAGGCCTTCGAGAGCCGGCCCAATCAACGCGGGATCCGGTGCGGCACCATCACTGGCGCCACCGCCGAGCAGACCGCTGACCCGTTCCACAAGGTCAGGCAACGTACCGCTTCGGAGCCAGTCCGTTGCCAAAGGCCCCATGGCTCCCACCATGTCAGTGAGTCCCTTGGCCTCATCCAGGGATGCGAAATAAAGGGCGCCCGGACCCAGATCCTGAGCAGAAAGACGATAATGGATCTCCTGGATCTGCTCGGGAAAACCTTTAAGGCGGGTTGCCAGGGTCTCCGCAAACTTTTCGGCTCGGCGCTTGCCCGCATCCCCTTCTTCGGCCTCAATAACGATATACAGATATTCCTGGTCACCGAAATTTTTCAGCACCTCAAGATAACGCTGCTGGTAAGGCAGATCCTGGGAAACCAGTTTATCCTGATCGCTATCCAGGCGTAAAAACAAGACTGAAATGACCGTTGCAAGGGCTGCCAGGGCAACCGCGCACCATACGACGGTGCGTGGCATGCGGGATATCAGCCGCCAGATGCCTTCCATAAGTTTATCGAGCCATTGAAAAATCATGATCAGGAACTCTTCAGGGTGCGTACAGCGAGGTCTTTGGTGGTGGCCCATGCAGCACCGGGAAAGCGGTGAACATCTTTAAGGACCGCTTCCATGGCATCGAGGAACATATCCGCTTCTTTACGGCCGATGACCAGAGGAGGCAGGATTTTTACGGTATCGAGACCATGCCCGGCCACCTGGGTCAGGATGTTGTGTTTTTCCATCAGCGGCATGGTGATCATCTGACCGAACAGGTCGGCATTCATCTTATGCACCAGTTTCCAACCGGTTTTAAGTGTGAAGGACTTGGGTTCACCGAATTGCATGCCGACCATCAGTCCTTTGCCGCGAATTTCATGCAGCATTTCATACCGTTGAGCCTTTTCCTGAAGTCCGGCTATGATGTAATCACCCATCTCAGCAGCCTGCGCGACCAGGTTTTCCCTTTCCAAAACTTCAATGGTAGCCAGACCCGCGGCCATGGCCAGGTCGTTCTGCCCAAAGGTATTGGAATGGGCGAAGCAACGTTCCATGCTGTCGAATATTTTGGAATGGATGGCGCGCTTGGTAATAACCGCCCCGATAGGGATGAAGCCACCCGAGAGCGCTTTGGACACCGCCATGATATCCGGCACCACGCCCCAATGATCGACGGCGAACATCTTGCCGGTACGCCCGAAACCGGTCTGCACTTCGTCGGCTATCAGCAAAGTGCCGTACTTGTCACACAACTGGCGGGCGCCCGGCAGGTAATCATCATCCGGCACAAATACCCCTTTACCCTGAATCGGCTCGACGATAAAGGCCGCCACATCCCCGCCGGACAGCGCGCGTTCCAGCGCTTCCAGATCATTGAAAGGCACCTGAATGCACCCGGGCAGCAACGGTTCATTGTGCTCTCGGAATTCGCGGTTGCCGTTGACCGACAAGGCCCCCAGCGTCAAACCGTGAAAAGCATGATGGCAGTGAACCACCTTGTGGCGGCGGGTCGCCTGGCGGGCGAACTTGAGAGCCCCCTCCACGCTTTCCGCACCGGAGTTGGTAAAAAACACCGCATCCAGATCGCCGGGAGTGATTCGGGCCAGGGTCTCCGCCAGCATGCCGGAAATTCCGCCAAGATCCATCTGCACCATATTGGCCGGATCTGAGTCGAGCATCTGGTGCAATACCTGGGCAACAAGGGGATGGTTGCGTCCGATATTGTATACGCCAAAGCCGGCCAGAAAATCCAAGACCTCGCGCCCCTCGGCATCGATAAGCCTGGAGCCTTTGCTGCTGACGTAGTTGCGATTAAACCCGATAACCTCCAGAACTCTGACGAACTGAGGGTTAATGTAATTTTTGTGCAGATCATAGGTTTCTGCGTGACGTTCTCTTACCAATGAAAGAATATCCATGGTCCTGACTCACTGTTGTCTTGAGGTTGTTATATTCCATCCGTCCCGGAATGCACTCCTGTTTTTCCATCTTCCCAAAAACAGAACCGCCCTAAAGGCGGAAAAAGAAAACCGTTAGTGGGGAGGGAAAGAACAAAGCGTTTACCGGTAAGATCGTTTGCGGCATGGATGTCGCTGCGTATAAAAGACGCATTTTAGGTCAGCAGGACCGATTATGTCCATGGCAAAATGATGAGCGGCAATCAGGCAGAGCCGGCCCCCCCTTTTTACACAAAAAAAGGCTCCGGTGCGAAGCGGTTCCATCGCACCGAAGCCTTTATAAAAGTTTTCCGGTTTCCCATGGGAGTTACCTGCATGCAGACTCAATATGGGGTATCCGGCTTTGCCCGTCAGGGATTCATCTGCCCTATGGGAATCAGAATCTTTTTCCCGGTACCGTATAACTGTTTTCTTTCGTTATTATCGGAATGAACATCCTCAAAATTTGGCAAGCTGAGTTTCGAGACAACCTCAGTATTATCGGCAATGGCGACATTGAAGGAATAGAGGACTTTGCCGCCGGGGTTGCGAAGATGTCTATCAGGGTCCAATCCCTGCAGAGTAACACCACCCCAACGTTTACCATTCAACCATAGCATCAGAGTCGCGGCCTGTGTTCCGGTGCGGCTATACAATTCTTCCGGAAGCTCTCCTTCGCCAAGGTTCTGAACTTCGACTTGCACCTTACCTGCCTCTACGTGCAATGTCGTGATGCCGAGATCACGCGGCAGCAAAAAGGCCTTGTCGACCTGGCGCTGATTACCCGGATAAGAAACCTTAACCTCAAGTTCAGGAGCCAGTTGGCTGAAATTTTCCAGCACCAGAAAATACATGCCCTGCGTCTGTCCAAGCTCGGCAAAATCGATGTCATGATGCATGCGTCCGAGAGTGACATGGTTTTCCGGGGTTTGCGGAAATCTTACGGACTGGATATACCTGTGAAGATACACCGGGGCTTCTTTCTTTTTTTTCTTCCCAAATACATAATCCAGCGCCGCCTTGGCACCAGCGACAGCACCGCGGATCTGATCTCCGGCAAGATATTCACCCGGATTGTAGTTATTGACTTTCTGTATCCACTGCTGAAATTTGCCCGGCTGCATCGGTTTTTTCTGGTCAAAAAAACGCGAATCGACCAGCGACCAACGGAACACAAAAGATTTACCTGTTTTCTTATGGTGGTTCTCCAAAGCTTTGAGGAAGCGTTCTTCATCAGGCTGCAGCAACTTGAATTCGCATTCGATACGTCCCGGCTGGGTAATTTCGATTGGGAATAGCAGTAGATACGAATCATTGGCCTTGCCAGTGAAAAGCTTAAGATTCTGATGAAAAAGCCCCTGATTCTCGGTGATCTCCGCATGAGCAATCCCGACAGGAAGAAAACAAAACAAAAATGCACCCAGAAAAAAACCGATGAATTTGTTCATTTCATATCCTCTGATTTAAAAAAACATGCATGTCATAGCGAACTTTTGGCAAAAACCCACGGATTACGCACCGGGCCCGCCCTGATAACGACAACCAAACGTAAGAATTTTATAACTCAATACGCTACCGAAACCAAACTTTTTAATTTAACCGGAAGCTTGTCGTGCATGGCTTTGCTTGGCACAAAGGCGGGATTGAATGCGGGTTGCCCGTTCTGCCGAAGAATCTTCTTTCCACCCTCGGGGTCCAACAAATAAGCGAGAAATGCCTCGGCGGCCTCCCGGTTGGGAGCATCCTTAAGCATCGTTATGCCATAAGCGACGAAACGCCCCTTACGATCAAAAAAGGTTCCGGGAGTTTCTCCGGTTACCCGCACGCTGGCTTGACCGTAGAAATCATCATAGGCAATGTTGGCCAGGTTGACATGCTCATCCAGGGTCACGAATTTGAGGTGGTGTTGCAGCGCCAGAGAACGATAGGTCCAGGCATAGTCGAGATCGCCGTTTTGCACCAGGGAGGTCAGACTGACGGACTTGTCCCGCAGGTTTTCCTTGGGTCGGTTTGCAATCAGCCTTTTGTAGAGGCCGGGCTTTTTATAATACTTCTCCGCCAGTTCAATCGCCATCAGGCTGCGATAACCGCCGGGATCGATATTGGGGTCGGAATGCCCCCATAACACGCCCGGCCGTCCGAGGATCTCGAACCAGTTGCCGGTATTGATTTCGTCGGCAAACTTGCTTTTGGCGGAATAAGTCAGCACCAACTCGTTGGTGGCAAAGCGGATGTTGAAATCGGCCAGTGCGGGGATGAGGCTTTTGTCGATAACCTGAAAATCGGCCGAAGCCATAAGATCGGCAGGCTTGCCGACTTCGGAGATCAAACGCGCCATACGCGTACTGCCCCCCGATTCACGCTGCACATCGACCCCGGGATAACGCGCCTCGAAATCCTTTTCCATGGCCGCAAACGGTACTGTAAGACTTCCGGCATGAAAAATGATTAGTTTTCCCGAGGGAACGGCAAACGCACCTCCTGCCTGAATCATGCACAGCAGCACCAACGCAACGACCCTCAACATTCTCCGTCCCACCTTCGACATGCAATGACCCCTTTCATAAGGAACATAACCAATAACAAATGACAATGGACGAATGACGAAATCAAAACACCCGCACCGCCTCGGCCTGGAATCCGAGATATACGGCATCACCCTCGTTATAGCGGTGCATCATCAGGGTTTTTCGATCCATGATGGTTTTGAAGCAAGCTTCGCGACACCGGACGCTGATCTCATGCCAGAGTCCGGCCGGCACAATCTGCTCGATTACTCCTGCATAGTGCACATAATCGTCGGAAAAACCGTTCTCACGCTGTAACACGATGTCTTCAGGACGTAACGCCAACACCCCTTGTTTGCAGATAACTTGTTCGGATAGCGGACAACTCAGACCTCCGAACTCGATCTTTTGATCCGCAACACAGGCCGCAAAGATATTTTTCATACCGACGAATTCGGCCACAAACGGATTGGCCGGACGCAAAAAAATGTCCTCGGTGGAACCGACCTGCTCCATGCGCCCATTGCGAATTATGCCGACGCGGTCTGCCAGATAAAGAGCTTCGCTGAAATCGTGGGTGACCATCATGAAAGTGATGCGGAGTTCACCATGAAGTTTTTTCAAAACACGGCGTATTTCTTCACGGAAGTTGGGATCGAGCGCCGACAAAGGCTCATCGAGGAGCAACACCGAAGGGTTGACACTCAAAGCCCGCGCCAGGCAAACGCGCTGTTTTTCGCCACCGCTGAGATGCAACGGCCGACGATGAGTGATGTTTTGCAACCCGAGCAACTCGACAAGATGGTCGACGCGTTGCCGGGCCTGGTGCATATCCAAATCGAAATAACGCAATCCGTAACAGATATTCTCCATCACCGTCAGGTGGGGAAACAGCGCGTAATCCTGATACACAATTCCGATACGCCGCTGCTCCGGAGGCAAATGCGTAATGGTTTTGCCGTCCACCCGGATGACGCCACCTGTGACATGCACCAGACCGGCGATCGATTCCAGAATCACGGTTTTACCCGAACCGGTGGGCCCGAGCAGTGCGAAGAATTCTCCCGGCGCCACTTGCAGTGAAATATCCTGCACGGCAAAACCCGGCAGTTTAACCGTCAATTGCTCAAGTTTGATCATCGCTCCACCTTGCTCGGCAAAGACACCAGACGCAGCAGCATGAACAACGTCAGGCACACCAGGATCAGCCACACTCCGACGGGCTGGGAATACTTGAGCCCGTAGGCGGTAAAGCGCTCATACATCAGCACCGGCGCGATCATGGGATGATACGCGACGATGACCACCGCCCCGAATTCACTTACTGCCCGGGCCGCACACATGATTACACCGCCGAGCATATGCCGCCAACTGAGGGGAAAGGTAACACGAAAAAAGGTGGCGGCGCGCCCGGCCCCGAGGGAACGGGAGACCTTTTCCAGCCGCACCGGCACACTTTCGAACCCGGATTTGGCGGCATTGAGATAAAACGGCAAACCGACGAAGGTCAACACCACGATGATCCCGGTTACGCTGCCCATGATACGCAAACCGATCTTGCCCATCAGTTGTCCGAGAGGATGCCCCCGGCCCAGCAGGCTCAGAATAGCTATACCCACCACCGGATGCGGAATCATGATAGGCAGATCGATAATGCTCTCGATAAGTTTCTTGCCGAAAAAATCGTGGCGGGCCAACGAATAGGCCAGCGGTGTACCAACAACAAAAGCAATCAGTGCTGCAATCAGTGCGGTATAAACCGACAACCAGATAGATGACAGCACCTCCGGATCGTGAATGGTCTCCCACAATGAGGCCAGCGACGGCTGGGAGACCATCTGAAACAACGGCATGACGATAAACAGCAGCACCGCCGCGCTGAAAAAAAAGGTTACATAAAGAAAGGGGCTGCCGAAAGACAACCGCCTGTTTCCGGCAGTTTCCCCCGCAGCCCCTGATTTTTCTTGATTCGTCGGCATATCAGCTTAAGGTCACTTTTTAACTTCAACCAGCGCCTGCAGGGAAGCCGGCAGCTTCTCCCGCATTTCAACGGTCGGAACCCGTGCGGGAATAAAGGGCGGCTGCCCCATTTCATCGAGAATTTTCAAACCGCCCTGGGGATCGAGCAGATAAGCCAGAAAGGCCTCGGCGGCTTCCCGGTTGGGGGCATTATGAATCAGGGTAACGCCGTAAGTCACGGACTGTCCGGTTTGAGTCATGAAGGTACCAGGTTCTTTACCGGTCACCTGAACCTTGGCCTGCTTGTAGAAATCATCCATCTGGTAATTACCGAGGTTGATGTGATCATCCAAAGTCACGAATTTCAGTCCGTGCTGCACAGCCACCGACCGGTATTCCCAGGCGTAATCCATTTCGCCGCTTTTAAGCAGGGCAACCAACTCCTCTGCCTTGGGGCGCACATTGGCCGCCGGGCGGTTCGCCAGCAGTTTTTCATACAGGCCGTCCTGCTTGGTAAATTTTTCCGCAAGCTGCAAAACCATCAGACTGCGATAGCCGCAGGGATCCAGATCAGGCTCGGAGTGCCCCCAGACAACATCCTTGCGCTGCAGGATTTCCGTCCAGTTGGCAGTGTTGATTTCATCGGCGTATTTGCTTTTAGCGGTGTAGCAAAGCACCAGTTGATTGGTGGCAAAACGGATATTAACTGCCGCATTGCCGGGGATCAGGGTCTTGTCGATAACGGTATAATCCGCAGAAGCCATAATATCGGCAGGTTTGCCGCCTTCGGAAATCAGGCGTGCCATCTTGGTGCTGCCGCCGGCTTCACGCACCACATCGACCTGCGGGTATTTGGCTTCAAAAGCCTTTTCCATGGTCGCCAAAGGAACGGATAGGCTTCCGGCATTAAAGATGATGAGCCTGCCGGAAGGGGCAGCCAGAGCCATCATCGGCACCGACAACGCAAACATCAGACAAACCGGGAAAAAACCACGACGTACCCAATTTCGCACCATTGTTCTTCCTCCTTAAAAACTTTCCACGTAGCATAAAATCGTAGCAGAATCCGCCCTCCATCCGGACAGGCAACAGGCTGCAGCATGCGATAT
>DIKU01000062.1:7980-8232 GCA_002424645.1 Pelobacter sp. UBA5610
CCACGGGGTCATCCAATCCTTAAGGCTGATCTTTATTTTTGCCATGAACATAAAGAATTTTAAAGTTTGATCTTTTAGCTCCCACCGCTAATAAACAAAAAAGCCGCTGTCTTAATTTTAAAGACAACGGCCTTAAGTTTGGGTGGTTAACCTTTAAAACAACCTCAACTCGGATCTAATGGGTTGAGGTAAGGACTGGCATCAACTACATACCACCAGTCTTGGGAGACAAAGCAACCTGATCCCCACTAC
>DIKU01000034.1 GCA_002424645.1 Pelobacter sp. UBA5610
GCCAAGGATATGGACCTGCCGCCGGTGTGCCGGGCTTGTGATTGGCTGAAGCATTGCGCCGGGGGCTGCAGCCATGATCGCCTGGTTGAAGGGCGGCACGGCAAGGCGGCGGACATCTGCTATCGTCGGCATTTGCTCGATCATGTACGCTTGCGGACTGCGGAGCACCCTGCTGTGCGTAAGTATGTCGCTATGGCCGCCGAACAGGCCGAATCCCCTGTATGGGCTCCTTGTTGATGTCCGTTGCCCGCTTTCGCAGGATAAACAGTAAATGGGTTTCGCCGTTTCACTGCTCGCAACGTTGATCGTCTGCACCACAATCAAAAAGGGCCGCAATATCGTGTTGCGGCCCTTTTATTTGCGGCGTCATTTCCTGGGGGGTGTTTCCCAGCGAATAAACGGTTCGAGGGTGTATTTTTCCTTTTGAAATTCTGGTTCTTTGGTGCTGGGCCACCAGTGAAAAACATGCAGGCCCGTCTGGTCGATGGGATTGGAGGACAGGGTGCTCTGGTCGGTCAAATCCATCGATTCATAACGCATCAGCACAGGTTTGTCCGGGAAGTGGTCGATTTCGATGATGTCATCGAGGTAGATTTCGTCCACGCTGTCAAAGGCATGGGTGCCGTTGCGAATCGCCATGATCTTGTCACGCATTGCCCTTACCGCTTTGTCGGGACTTTCGGCAGTCAGGAGCATGGTGAAGTAGCCGTGCTTTTTATGATGATCTTCGTCGAAGGTAAAATGGGCCATGTATTTCATAGCGTAACCTCCCTGTATGTCTCAGTGCTGCTTGCTTGCTGGATGAAATAGGCAAGTTTGCGCATGTGCCTATTCTACCGCAAAGCGGTGGTGCAAGGGAAGGTGATGGCTACCCCGGACTTCGGTTATTGCATGGAGTGCTGGTCAGTGGCACCAAAGCGGGTAAAATTAAAATCAACAAGTGATTTGTCGTGGGAATTCCCCTTGCTGAGATCATATTCAAGAGGTTGCTGATGAATATCCTGATGGTCACCAACACCTTTACTCCTCATGTCGGCGGGGTGGCGCGCAGTGTGCAAAGTTATAGCGATGCCTTCCGCCAGCTGGGCCACAGGGTGTTGGTCATTGCGCCGCATTTTGAAGGCGCTCCGGCGCATGAGCCGGATGTACTGCGTTTCCCTGCCATCGAGCACTTTTACCGGAGTGATTTTTCCGTGCCGTTGCCGGTTCCGGTCGGTATGCAGCGCAGGCTTGACGAATTCGCTCCCGACATCGTTCACTCCCATCACCCTTTTCTGCTGGGCGATACGGCGCTGCGCACAGCGGCACAACGGCAGCTGCCGATAGTGTTCACCCATCACACCATGTACGAACGCTACACCCACTATCTGCCGATCGATTCGGAGCGGGTGCGGCGTTTTGCCATCGAGTTGGCGGCCGGCTACTGCAATCTGTGCGATGCGGTGGTGGCGCCAAGCACCACTTTGGCCGAGTGTTTGCGCACCCGCGGGGTACACGGTCCTGTCGAGGTCATCCCCACCGGCATCGATCCGCAACCGTTTGCACAGGCAGACGGGGTGGCTTTTCGGCGCAAGCTTGGTATCCCCGAAGAGGCTTTTTTGATCGGATATCTTGGGCGGTTGTCGCCGGAGAAGAATCTGGTTTTTCTGGCCCGGGCGGTCGCCGGATTTATGAAGGACCACCCCGGTACCAGGATGTTGCTGGTCGGTGAAGGCCCCGCGAAGGTTGATGTCCAAAGCATTTTCAGCGAATATCATTTATCCGACCGTCTGCATCTGGTCGGGCTTCTCGATCGCCCCGAACTCGCGTCGGCCTACCGGGCCATGGATGGTTTCGTCTTTGCCTCGCAAAGTGAAACCCAGGGGATGGTGCTGGCGGAGGCGATGGCGGCGGGAACGCCGGTGATCGCCGTGGCGGCTCCGGGGGTGCGTGATATCGTGCGGGATGGTCATAACGGACGCCTTCTGGCCAAGCAAAACGCCGATGCGTTCATGGAAGGATTGCAGTGGTTGTTGGAGCTGTCGCGCGAAGATCGGCAGCGCCTGCAAGCAGGGGCGTTGCAGACGGCCAGGGATTTCAGCATGTCCCGCAGTGCGGATCGCATGTTGGCTCTGTATCAGCGCCTGATAGCCGGACATAGCAAAGTGCCGTCCAATCACAAACGTTGGCTGGCGGCGCGCCATCGCCTGGAAGAGGAATGCAAAATTCTGCACAATATCACCCATGCGCTGGCGGAAGCGCTACGCGCGGAACCGGGATTGCAGCCCCGGGAAAACAGCGAGTGAACCCCCGTGACTCAGTGCCCGTCCCATGGCGAGCCAGCCTGTTGGGTGCCGTCGGCGCTTTCGTGTTGCGATTATGGTGTGCGTCGTGGCGCAAGCGCCTTGTCGGGGTCGAGCATCTCGATGCCTGCATCGCTGCGGGTCAACATACCCTGGTGCTGTTTTGGCACGGAACTTATGTCCCGCTGTTTACCCTGTTGCGCGGTCGGCCGGCTTGTATTCTTACCAACCGATCACTGCGCGGGCAGGTTATCGCGCAACTCAGCCGCAGGTTTGGATACGCGGCGCTTGAGCTTCCCGATGAGCAGGGCCGCCGGTTCCTGGCAGCTTTGCGGCAGGCTTTGAATGAGCATACCGCCTGGGGCACCGCAGCCGACGGTCCGCTCGGGCCCTGTCATCAGGTTAAGCAGCCGCTGGTCAGTCTGGCGGCGCATTTCGGGTTTTCCGTGCAGTTGGTCGGGGTGGCGGCTCGCCATGCCTGGCATCTCAATCGCCGCTGGGACCGTATGCTGTTGCCGCTCCCTTTTACCCGGGTTGGCCTGGTACTCAGCGAGCCGATCCGGTTGCCATCCACCATGGATAAAATCACGGCGGCCCGGCAGGCGAAAATCCTGGAAAACATCATGAAACAATGCACCACGGCGGCCCAGGATTTGATACGATAAAGCGGTTGATCCCCAAACAACAGAGTGCCGAGGAGGCCTTATGAAGCAACCCAGTACGATAAGCGAATATCTCATCAGCCGCCTGGTTGATTATGGAGTCGGTCATGTTTTCGGTGTGCCCGGCGATTACGTGCTGCAGTTTTACCAACAACTGGAAAACAGCCCCCTGCAGGTGATCAACACCTGTGATGAACAGGGTGCCGGTTTTGCCGCCGATGCCTATGCCCGACTGCGTGGTCTCGGCGTGGTCTGCATCACCTACTGCGTCGGCGGCCTCAAGATTGCCAATACCACCGCTCAGGCTTTTGCCGAGAAGTCGCCGTTGGTGGTGATCAGTGGTTCTCCGGGTTTGGGCGAGCGCCATCACAATCCGCTGTTGCACCATAAAGTGCGCGATTTCGATACCCAGCTCAATATCTTCCGGCATCTTACCGTAGCTGCCACCGATCTGATCGATGTCGAAAATGCCTGCTGCGAGATCGACCGGGTACTGGCCGCTGCGGTCCGTCACAAGCGACCGGTTTATATCGAGCTGCCCCGCGATCTTACCGGAATCGTTTGCAGCTGTGCCCGCAACCCGCTACCCCCGGCGTCCGGTAGCGATCCCCATGCCCTGCGGGAGGCGCTTGCCGAAGCGGTACACCGGATCAGCGATGCGCAGCGGCCGGTGCTTGTCGCCGGGATTGAAATTCAACGCTTCGGTCTGCAGAAACCTTTCCTGCAGCTGGTGGAAACGACGGGCATCCCGTTTGCCACCACCCCGTTGAGCAAGTCGACCCTGTCCGAGGACCATCCCCTGTTCGTCGGCGTCTACGAAGGGGCGGTTGGCAAGGAACATGCTCGCCAGACCGTGGAGCAAAGCGATTGCCTGATGATGCTCGGTGCGTTCATGACCGATATCAATCTTGGGATCTTCACCGCCAAGTTGGATCAGGCTCTGACCATTTCCTCCACCAGCGATGGAAGTTCCATCGCTTTTCACCGGTATCCCGACGTTTTGCTGGACGATTTCCTGTCCGGCCTGCTCGACCAGGATTTGCCCCAGAGAGTTTCGGCTGTCAGTGAAGCCCCTGTAACGCCGTCAGCATTCGAGTCGCAGGATAAGCCCATCACCGTTGCCCGCCTGTTTGAATACCTGGAAGGCTTTATCGATAACCCAATCGTGCTGCTGGCCGATCCCGGGGAAGCCATGTTTGCCGCTGCCGATCTGACTATCCGTCACCCGGCCGCCTTTCTCTCCCCGGCCTACTACACCTCCATGGGGTTTGCGGTGCCCGGCGCCATCGGCGCCCAGCTTGCCCGTCCCGACCTGCGCCCCCTGGTGCTGGTCGGCGACGGCGCGTTTCAGATGACCGGCATGGAGGTCTCCACCGCCGCCCGTTTCGGTCTGTCGCCCATCGTGGTGGTGCTCAACAACAGCGGTTACGGCACCGAGCGGCCCATGACCGATGGGGGGTTCAACGATATCCCCGCGTGGCGCTACAGTCGATTGCCCGAGGTGATCGGCGCTGGACAGGGGTTCGAGGTATTTACCGAACAGGATTTTGAGCGCGCCCTTCAGGCCGCCATGGCGCGTACGGACATGCCGACTATTCTCGATGTGCATCTTGACCCCAACGATCACTCGCCGGCCCTGAAGCGTCTGACCGATGCACTGGGGGCGAAGGTAAGGGGGGAAAAGTAAGTAAGATCAATTGATTGGTGAAGGTTCTTGGTGGCCGGGAATCGAAGCACGGGAAAAA
>DIKU01000145.1:0-5742 GCA_002424645.1 Pelobacter sp. UBA5610
GCTCTGGAAGAGGGCGGCCATGCGATTGCACAGGCTAATGCGCTTCTGGATGAGGAAGGTCGCTTTATTAACGATCTGGTCAATGCAAGGCAGAATGGCGAATTCGTGTTGGTTCAGCGGGAAGAGATCGGGCTTATGGACGTATCGCCGAAACAGTTGGTTTCGGTTGCTGCCTCGCTGATCCCCTTCTTGGAAAACGACGACGCCAACCGAGCGCTGATGGGCTCCAACATGCAGCGTCAGGCTGTGCCCCTGTTGCGTTCCGATGCACCTTTGGTCGGCACCGGAATGGAGCGGATTGTCGCTCATGACTCCGGAGCCGCTGTGGTCGCTCGGCATAACGGGGTTGTTGAATCCGTGGACGCTTCGCGTATTGTCGTCAAAATCGATGAGGGTGAAGTTGACGAAGACGGTACCGGGGTTGATATCTATAACCTTATCAAGTTTGCCCGGTCCAACCAGAATACGTGTCTTAATCAGAAACCTATCGTCAAAGTCGGAGACCGGATTACCCGCGGTGGCATGATTGCCGATGGTCCTTCGACCCAATGGGGCGAACTCGCCCTTGGGCAGAATGTGTTGGTCGCATTTATGCCATGGGAAGGGTACAATTTCGAAGACTCGATTTTGATCTCCGAAAAACTTGTCAAGGAAGATAGGTATACTTCTATTCACATTGAGGAACTGGAATGTGTGGCGAGGGATACCAAGCTTGGCAAGGAGGAGATCACCAACGATATCCCCAATCTCGGAGAGGATGCTCTTAAGGATCTCGACGAGAGCGGTATCGTTCGGATCGGGGCCGAGGTTAAACCTGGCGATATCCTGGTCGGCAAAATCACGCCTAAAGGCGAAACGCAACTATCTCCTGAAGAAAAACTGTTGCGTGCCATTTTCGGGGAAAAAGCAGGCGATGTCCGAGATACCTCGCTTAGGCTTCCTCCCGGGGTCGAAGGTGTGGTTATCGGTGCACGGGTTTTCTCGCGCAAGGGCGCCGATAAAGACAGCCGTACCGAATATATAGAAAAAACCGAGATCGAAAAGCTTCTCAAAGATCAGCATGACGAGATTCGTATCATCAGGGAGTCAACGCGTGGCAAGCTTGAATCTCTGTTGGTCGGACAAGTGTCGGCGGCCTCTCTATTCGATGCTGCAGGCAAGGAACTTCTCGGACAGGGCGAAAAAATTACACCCGAAGTACTTGAAGAAGTCCCCTTCGTTCGCTGGCGTGAAATCAGCCTGCTTGATGCAGCTGACAACGAAGATAAATTGAGTAGCGTCATGACCAGTCTTGCTCAGCGTGAAGAGCTTATTAAAGCCGTTTTCGCTGATAAGATTGAGAAGATCAAGCGAGGTGACGATCTTCCCCCTGGCGTCATCAAAATGGTCAAGGTTTATATTGCCATCAAGCGTAAACTCTCCGTCGGCGACAAGATGGCTGGACGCCATGGTAACAAAGGTGTTTTGTCGCGCGTCTTGCCTGAAGAGGATATGCCTTACATGGCGGACGGTACTCCGGTTGAGATCGTTCTGAATCCTCTTGGCGTTCCTTCTCGTATGAACGTCGGGCAGATTCTTGAGACGCATCTGGGTCTTGCTGCCAGGGGTCTGGGAATCCAGATTCAGGAGCATATGGATAAACATTACAGTCCTGATGCTTTGCGTTCCAAGATCGGCGAGGTCTATGAGGACCAGCGCGTTGTCGAGTTGGTCAATAGCTTGCCGGATGACGAGATTATGCAGCTAGCACGCCAGTTGTCTTACGGTGTGCCTATGGCATCACCGGTATTCGAGGGTGTTACTGAAGAACAGATGAAAAGGCAGATGGAACTCTCCGGTTTTTCATCCTCCGGACAGATGACCTTGTACAACGGTAAGACCGGTGAAGCGTTTAAGGAAAAGGTCACTGTTGGCATCATGTACATGCTGAAGCTGCATCACCTGGTAGACGATAAAATCCATGCTCGGAGCATTGGGCCTTACAGTTTGGTTACTCAGCAGCCGTTGGGCGGCAAGGCACAATTCGGTGGCCAGAGACTTGGCGAGATGGAAGTCTGGGCCATGGAGGCTTATGGTGCTTCTCATGCTCTTCAGGAATTTTTGACCGTCAAATCCGACGACGTGACCGGTAGAACTCGTATGTACGAGGCTATCGTTAAGGGTAAACATACCCTTGAGGCCGGTCTGCCAGAGTCGTTCAACGTTCTTATCAAAGAGTTGCAGTCTCTCTGTCTTGACGTTGAGCTCCTTGAGGAGCAGGAATAAAAGACTAAACACCAACATCCATCCCTAAGGAGGGTGTGTTTTGGAAGATATTTTCAGCCTTTTTGAGCGGCCGAAGGATCCTCTTAGCTTTAATGCTATTCGTCTCTCGCTTGTATCACCCGAAAAGATCCGTGAAAGATCTTTCGGTGAAGTTAAAAAGCCCGAGACGATTAACTACAGGACCTTCAAGCCCGAGCGTGATGGTTTGTTTTGCGCCAAGATTTTCGGGCCGACCAAGGACTACGAGTGTAATTGCGGTAAATATAAACGCATGAAGCACCGTGGTATCGTCTGCGAAAAGTGCGGGGTGGAAGTTATTCCCAGCAAGGTGCGTCGTGAGCGACTCGGGCACATTGATCTAGCATGCCCTGTCGCGCACATATGGTTCCTTAAGTCGTTACCGTCGCGCATTTCTACACTGCTCGACATGACGCTTAAGGAAGTGGAGCGTGTCCTTTACTTCGAAGCTTACCTGGTCCTTGATGCAGGGGATACGCCTCTTGTCCGCGGTCAGTTACTGACCGAGGACAAGTATGCTGAGACCATGGATGAGTATGCGGGTCAGTTCGTCGTCGCTATGGGAGCGGAGGCCATCCGTGAATTTCTCGTCGGTATCGATGTCGAGGAATTATCTGATAGCCTGCGCAAGGAAATGAGCGAGGCGGCGAGCGAAGCCAAGCGTAAAAAAGTAGCCAAAAGGCTCAAGGTTGTAGAAGCTTTTAAATTCAGCGGTAACCGTCCCGAATGGATGATTCTGGAAACCATTCCGGTTCTGCCGCCTGAACTGCGACCATTGGTGCCTTTGGATGGGGGACGGTTTGCGACTTCCGACTTGAACGATTTGTACCGTCGGGTTATCAACCGCAATAATCGTCTCAAGCGTCTGATGGAATTGCGGGCGCCCGAAGTCATTATCCGGAATGAAAAGCGTATGCTTCAGGAGTCGGTTGATGCGTTGTTTGACAACGGTCGCCGTGGTCGCGCAATTACGGGACCTAATAAGCGTCCTCTGAAGTCGCTGTCCGATATGCTCAAAGGTAAAGGCGGACGTTTTCGCCAGAACCTTCTCGGTAAGCGTGTCGACTATTCCGGTCGTTCTGTTATCGTTGTAGGGCCTGAACTTAAGCTGCACCAGTGCGGGTTACCCAAAAAGATGGCCTTGGAGTTATTCAAGCCGTTCATTTACAACAAGCTTGAAGAACGCGGTTACTGCACCACCATCAAAAGTGCCAAAAAGATGGTGGAAAAGGAAAAAGCCGAGGTTTGGGACGTTCTTGAGGAGGTTATCAAGGAACACCCCGTCATGCTTAACCGTGCACCGACGTTGCACCGACTGGGTATACAGGCCTTTGAGCCTGTCTTGATAGAAGGTAAAGCCATTCAGTTGCATCCGCTGGTTTGTACCGCCTTCAATGCCGACTTTGACGGCGACCAGATGGCTGTGCATCTGCCTTTGTCCATTGAAAGTCAGATCGAGACACGGGTGTTGATGATGTCGACCAACAACATCCTTTCGCCCGCCAACGGCAAGCCGATTATTGTTCCGTCTCAGGATATGATCCTTGGCTTGTACTATATGACCAGGGAGCGCCCCTTCGTCCGTGGAGAAGGTAAGATTCTGTCTTCGCGTGATGAATTGCGCATGGCCTATGATACCGGTGAGGTGGACCTTCAAGCCAAGATAAAGGTGCGGATGTCGCCCGTTCTGGGTGAGCCGGAAACGCTTATCGAGACAACTGTCGGTCGCGTGTTGTTGCGAGATGTTGTGCCTGAAGTTATTCCTTTCGACTTTATCAACGTCGTTATGGCGAAAAAGCAGGTTGCGCATCTTATCGATGTTTGTTTCCGATTGGCGGGTAATAAAGAAACGGTTCTGCTGGCTGACCGTCTTAAGGACACTGGTTATCGGTTTTCAACCTTGGCAGGTATATCGATTTGTCTTGATGACATGGTTATCCCTGAGACAAAAGATGTCATGATGAAGGCTGCTGTTGAGGAAGTAACCGAGATCCAGCAGCAGTACACCGAAGGTCTGATCACCGATGGCGAACGCTACAATAAAGTCATCGACATCTGGGCCAAGTGTACCGAGTCTATAGCGCATACCATGTTGGATACTCTGTCGAAAGACGAGATGGTTTCCCCTGAAGGTGAAACGGTCAAAGTCCCATCATTTAATTCGATTCACATGATGGCCGATTCTGGTGCTCGTGGTAGTGCCCAGCAGATAAGACAGCTCGCCGGGATGCGTGGACTTATGGCCAAGCCGTCCGGGGAGATTATCGAGACGCCGATTACCGCAAACTTCCGGGAAGGCCTTACCGTGTTGCAGTATTTTATTTCTACACACGGTGCGCGTAAGGGTCTGGCGGATACCGCGCTTAAAACTGCTAACTCGGGTTACCTGACCCGTCGCCTTGTCGATGTTGCGCAGGATGCTATCATTACCGAGCAGGACTGTGATTCGCTTGATGGTATTATGTTGACGGCGCTGACAGAAGGTGGCGAAGTCATCGAACGCCTTGGTGACCGGATCTTGGGCCGTACCGCTCTGGAAGATGTTCTCGACCCCGTGACCGGAGATGTGCTGGTTGAAGCAAATCAGCAGATCGATGAAAGTCTGGTGGAGAGTATCGAAAATGCCGGCATCGAAAGAGTTAAGATTCGGTCCGTTTTGACCTGCCAGAGTCAGCGCGGTATTTGCGCTACGTGTTACGGCCGCGATCTCGCCAGAGGGCATCTGGTAAATCTTGGTGAGGCTGTAGGGGTTATTGCAGCGCAATCCATTGGTGAGCCCGGTACCCAGCTTACAATGCGTACTTTCCACATCGGTGGTACGGCCTCCCGTCGTGCGGAACAAACTTCGCTTGAGGCGCGCTTCGACGGGGTTGTTAAATATCTCAATCTCAACTGGGTTCTCGACAGTGATGGGCATCATGTCGTCATGAATCGCAATGCTGAAATCGCGGTGCTTGATGAAACCGGGCGTGAGCGTGAACGTTACGGTGTTGTTTATGGTGCACGCTTGCGCGTTGCACCTGACGGGCCTATAGCGGCAGGTAGTTTGCTTGCCGAATGGGATCCGTATACCATCCCAATTCTGACAGAGATTGCTGGTACCGTACGTTACGGGGACATCATCGAAGGCGTGACTATGGAGGAGCAGGTCGATGAAGTGACCGGCCTCTCACGTAAGGTAGTCATCGAATCGAAGGGTGCCGATAAGCGTCCGCGCATTACCCTTAAGGACGCCGAAGGGAAAACGGTTAAGCTCCCCAATGGGGCTCCTGCTCGGTACATGTTGCCCGTGGGTGCGATTATCGCTTCGCCTGAAGACGCACAGGTCAGTGGTGGCTCTATTTTGGCGAAAATCCCTCGGGAGACTACCAAGACCAAGGACATTACCGGTGGTTTGCCTCGCGTTGCCGAACTCTTTGAGGCTCGCAAACCTAAGGAATATGCCATCATTTCTGAAAT
>DIKU01000145.1:5867-40551 GCA_002424645.1 Pelobacter sp. UBA5610
GTTCCAGCAACCCTCATGATATCTTGAGGGTCCTTGGTGAAAAAGAGCTGGCCAAATATCTTGTGGACGAGGTTCAAGAGGTATATCGTCTTCAGGGAGTTAAGATCAACGACAAGCATATTGAAGTTATCGTCCGTCAGATGCTGCGTCGTGTCAGGATCAAGGAACCTGGTAATACACGCTTTCTTGCCGATGATCAGATTGAGCGTTGGGAATTCGAAGCTGAAAATAACAGGGTCCTGTCCGAGGGTGGTGTGCCGGCAGTCGGCGAGCCGCTTATGCTCGGGATCACCAAGGCGTCGTTGTCGACGGAGTCGTTTATCTCTGCGGCCTCGTTCCAGGAGACGACCAAGGTCCTCACGCAGGCAGCCATCGAGGGGAAAATTGACCACCTCAGGGGGCTGAAAGAAAACGTCATTATGGGGCGGCTCATCCCGGCAGGTACCGGCATCTCCAAGTATCGCAGCGTGCGGCTTCTTATTGAGGAGCCCGAGGAGATAGAGGAGCCGTTACGGGATGATCTGGACGACGACTCACTGGATGCGGATTTTGACCAAGCCGAGTTCCAGGACATGGTTGAAGACAGTGATGAATAAGTAAGAGGAAAAAACGGGAGGCGGCAAAAAACGCTTGACAAGCGCCTCCCGTATTGATAGTTTGAGCGGGTTTTTCGCCATATAAAATCGTATGGTACTTTTTAACTTTTTGTAAGTTGATAATTCGGGAGTATGTAGATGCCGACCATCAATCAGCTGATTCGCAAGGGACGTGAGAAAAAGGTTCGCAAGTCCACTGCGCCGGCGCTTAAATGTAATCCGCAGAAACGCGGGGTTTGTACACGTGTTTATACGACAACCCCTAAAAAGCCGAACTCGGCCTTGCGGAAGGTCGCTCGCGTTCGTTTGACCAACGGCATTGTTGTGACGTCCTATATCCCCGGTGTTGGACATAACCTTCAGGAGCACTCCGTCGTTCTTATTCGTGGCGGCCGTGTGAAGGACTTGCCGGGTGTACGTTATCACATTGTTCGTGGGGCGCTTGATCTTGCAGGTGTTAAGGATCGCAAGCAAGGTCGTTCCAAGTATGGGGCGAAGCGTCCCAAGTAACCAGTGCGTGAGAGGTAACCATGCCGAGAAGAAGAGAGATCGCCAAGCGGGTTATATTGCCCGACCCTAAGTATAGTGATCGCACGGTGGCCAAGTTTATCAACGCCATCATGATTGAGGGTAAAAAAAGCACTGCCGAAGGCATCGTGTACGGAGCCTTCGGGTTGCTTGCCGAGCGTTCGGGTGAAGAGGCGCTGGAAGTTTTTAAGAAGGCTGTTGAGAATGTTCGGCCGATGCTTGAGGTTAAGTCGCGCCGTGTTGGTGGTTCGACCTATCAGGTACCTGTTGAGGTTCGGTCTGATCGCCGTAACGCTCTTGCTATTCGCTGGCTGATCAATTATGCGCGTGGTCGCGGCGAGAAGACTATGGTTGAGCGTCTTGCGGGTGAATTGCTGGATGCGGCCGCTAATCGCGGCGCTGCTGTCAAGAAGCGGGAAGATACGCATCGCATGGCTGAAGCCAATAAGGCGTTCGCCCACTATCGTTGGTAAATAGCGGTACGGATATTAGGAAGGAATAGATAGTTGTGGCACGCCAAGTAGCTTTAGAGAAGACGAGAAATATCGGCATTATGGCTCACATTGATGCCGGGAAGACAACCACCACTGAGCGTGTTTTGTATTACACGGGGGTCTCTCACAAGATTGGGGAGGTCCATGATGGTGCGGCGACGATGGACTGGATGGAGCAAGAGCAGGAGCGTGGTATTACCATTACCTCGGCTGCGACTACTTGTTTCTGGAAAGATCATCGTGTCAATATCATCGATACCCCTGGCCACGTTGACTTCACTGTTGAGGTAGAGCGTTCGCTTCGTGTTCTTGATGGATCGGTTGCTGTCTTTTGCTCCGTTGGCGGTGTCGAGCCCCAGTCTGAGACGGTTTGGCGGCAGGCTGACAAGTATCATGTTCCCCGTATGGCTTTTATAAATAAAATGGATCGTACGGGCGCCGATTTTGGTCGCGGTGTCACGATGATCCGTGAGCGTTTGGGTGCGAATGCTATCCCTTTGCAGCTGCCTATCGGCAAAGAAGATACCTTCTCTGGGGTCATTGATCTTGTAGAGATGAAGGCTATCGTTTGGGATGATGAGAGTCTTGGTGCCAGTTACGAGATTACGGACATCCCTGCGGATCTTCTTGCTGAGGCCGAGTCAGCACGTGAAGCGTTGGTTGAGGAGGTTTGTACTCACGACGAAACGTTGATGGATAAGTACCTTGGTGGTGAAGAGATTAGTCTTGCCGAGCTTAAGGTGGGGATCCGTAAAGCATGTATTGGTATAAAGATGATTCCCGTGCTTTGCGGGAGCGCTTTTAAGAATAAAGGTGTTCAGAATCTTCTCGATGCGGTGGTTGATTACATGCCTTCGCCGCTCGATATCCCGGCCATTGCCGGTGTGATTCCTGACACGGAAGAGCAGGTCACGCGTCCTCCTGGTGATAGCAATCCTTTTGCTGCCTTGGCCTTTAAGGTTATGACTGACCCCTTTGTTGGGCAGTTGACCTTTTTCCGCGTATATTCTGGTGTGGCTGAGTCGGGCGCAACGGTTCTTAATGCGACCCGCGGTAAAAAGGAGCGTTTCGGTCGTCTCCTTAAGATGCATGCCAATAAGCGTGAAGAGATCAAGCAGGTTTACTCCGGGGATATCGCAGCCGCTGTTGGTCTTAAGTTGACCACCACCGGGGACACTCTGTGTGACCCAAGTGCTCCGGTTCTTCTTGAGTCGATGGAGTTTCCTGAGCCTGTTATTCATATCGCCGTAGAGCCTAAGACCAAGGCGGATATGGATAAGATGGGTCAGGCGCTCGGTAAGCTGGTGCAGGAAGACCCCACGTTGCGGGTCAGGACGGACGAAGAAACCAGTCAGACCATCCTCTCCGGCATGGGCGAGCTGCATCTTGAGATAATCATCGACAGGCTGCGTCGTGAGTTTAAGGTTGAGGCCAATGTCGGTGCCCCTCAGGTTGCGTATCGCGAAACCATTACCAAGACCGTTGAGGTTCAGGGTAAGTTTGTCCGTCAGTCCGGTGGTCGTGGGCAATACGGTGACTGTTGGTTGCGGATTGAGCCTCTCGAGCCTGGTTCCGGCTTTGAATATGTGGATGAGATCAAGGGTGGTGTAATCCCCAGGGAGTACATCCCTGCTGTTGGTAAGGGTGCTGAAGAGGCTGCCGAAAACGGCGTAATCGCAGGCTTCCCCATCGTTGACGTCAAGGTCTCCTGTTTTGACGGATCTTACCATGATGTCGACTCGTCCGAGATGGCTTTTAAAATTGCCGGATCTATGGGTTTCAAGGCCGGGGCTGCAAAAGCGGGTCCTGTTTTGCTTGAGCCTGTAATGGCAGTCGAAGTTGTTGTCCCCGAGGACTACATGGGTGACGTTATGGGTGATTTGAGTAGTCGTCGAGGTCGCGTTGTCGGCATGGATTCTCGTGGCGGCGCCCAGGTTATCAACAGTACCGTTCCTCTCGCTTGTATGTTCGGGTATGCTACGGAATTGCGCAGTATGACGCAGGGACGAGCCACCTATACGATGGTTTTTGATCACTACGAGCAGGTGCCCAAGGCTATTAGCGAAGAGATTATCGCACGCGTAAAGGGCTAGTTGCCGTTTAAGAACAGGAGGATACTCCATGTCGAAAGCAAAATTTGAAAGAACAAAACCCCATGTAAATATCGGGACCATTGGTCACGTTGACCATGGGAAAACGACGCTAACGGCAGCTATAACCAAGAATATGGCCGCACGTGGTCTGGCTGAATTCAAGGCCTTCGATATGATTGACAACGCTCCTGAGGAGCGTGAACGCGGTATCACTATCGCAACCGCTCATGTCGAGTATCAGACGGACAACCGGCATTACGCGCACGTTGACTGCCCTGGTCATGCTGACTATGTCAAAAACATGATCACCGGTGCAGCGCAGATGGATGGTGCTATTCTGGTTGTCTCGGCTGCTGACGGGCCTATGCCTCAGACCCGTGAACATATCCTTTTGGCGCGCCAGGTTGGCGTCCCCGCCATGGTAGTGTTCATGAATAAGGCTGACATGGTTGATGATGCCGAGCTGATGGAACTTGTTGAGCTGGAGATTCGTGAACTTTTGAGTTCCTATGATTTCCCTGGCGATGACATTCCCATCATCCCTGGCAGTGCCCTTAAGGCGCTCGAGTGTGGTTGTGGCAAAGCTGATTGTGAAGCCTGCAAACCTATCCTCGATTTGATGGATGCGGTTGACAGTTATATCCCTCAGCCTGAACGAGACATTGACAAGCCGTTCCTGATGCCTGTGGAGGATGTGTTCTCCATCTCCGGTCGCGGCACTGTTGCAACCGGTCGTATTGAACGTGGCGTTGTGAAGGTTCAGGAAGAGATCGAGATTGTCGGCATGAAGGCGACCGTCAAGACTGTTGTTACCGGTGTTGAAATGTTCCGTAAGTTGCTCGATCAGGGCCAGGCTGGCGACAATGTCGGGCTTCTGCTTCGCGGGGTTAAGCGTGAAGATATCGAGCGTGGTCAGGTTTTGGCCAAGCCCGGTAGCATAACACCCCACACCAAGTTTAAGGCCGAAGCCTATATCCTTACCAAGGAAGAGGGCGGGCGCCATACGCCGTTTTTCAACGGTTACCGGCCCCAGTTCTATTTCCGGACAACTGATGTGACCGGCATTTGCGAACTGGCCGAAGGTACAGAAATGGTCATGCCTGGCGACAATGCCAGTATGACTGTAAACCTGATTACTCCGATCGCCATGGATAAAGAACTGCGCTTCGCTATACGCGAAGGCGGCCGTACCGTTGGCGCTGGTGTCGTCAGCGACATCATTGAATAGAGGGAATAGCCATGCAAAGCCAGAAGATCAGGATCCGTTTAAAGGCTTACGATCATAAATTGCTCGACCTTTCAGTTAACGAAATTGTGGATACCGCCAAGCGTACGGGTGCCCGTGTTGCAGGGCCCATACCTTTGCCTACGGTTATCAATAAGTACTGCGTTTTGCGTGGTCCCCATGTTGATAAAAAGAGCCGTGAGCAATTCGAGATGCGCACCCACAAGCGGCTTCTCGATATTGTTGAGCCGACCCAGCAGACTGTTGACGCTTTGATGAAGCTTGACCTGTCTGCGGGCGTTGACGTCGAAATTAAGTTGTAAGACTTTTCTTATAAGTAAGGGAACGCACCATGACGAAGGGAATCTTGGGTAAGAAGCTGGGAATGACCCAGGTCTTTGCTGCGGACGGCAAGTGTGTCCCGGTGACAGTGGTCGAAGCTGGGCCTTGCATCGTATTGCAGAAAAAGACTGAGGAAAAAGACGGCTACAATGCCCTTCAACTCGGGTTTGGAGCCAAAAAGGCTCAACGTACAAATAAGCCAGCCATGGGTCATTTCAAGAAGGCCGGCAAGGGCATGTTCGGTTTCCTGCGGGAAGTTGAATGCGACAGTGTTGATGATCATGCGGTTGGTGACGAAATCACCTGTGGTGAATTCTTTGCTGCCGGTGACATTATTGATGTTACTGGGACCAGTAAGGGTAAGGGCTTCCAGGGCGTTATTAAGAGATGGAACTTTGCAGGTGGTCGTGCCAGCCATGGCTCCATGTTTCATCGTCGTCCGGGCGGTATTGGTGCAAGTGCTTGGCCATCCCGTGTTTTTAAAGGTAAGAAGATGGCGGGCCAGATGGGTAACAAGCGTGTCACCACTCAGGGACTTGTAGTGGTCGATGTGCGCCCCGAAAAGGGCCTGGTTCTTGTTAAAGGGGCCGTACCGGGGCCTGTCAACGGCCTGTTGCTCATCCGGAAAAGCCGCAAGGTTTGATAGCCGGGCTGCATTTAGAGATTCTGGAGAAATACCATGGCAAAAATCGCAGTTTATGACATAAACCGGAATCAGGTGTCTGAGCGGGAGCTCTCTGATGAAGTGTTTAACACTGAAGTCAAAGGGTACCTGATCCACGATATGGTTCGATATCAGTTGGCCGCCCGTCGCCAGGGAACCTCGGCTTCGAAGAACCGTGCCGCTGTTTCCGGGGGTGGCAAGAAGCCTTACCGTCAGAAGGGAACCGGTAACGCACGCCAGGGTACTGTTCGCGCACCTCATTTTGTAGGTGGCGGGACTGCCTTCGGTCCTAGTCCCCGGGATTACAGCTTTAAGCTGAACCGGAAAGTCAAGAAAGCCGCTTTACGCTGTGCCCTGTCTGCCCGCTTCAAAGAAGAGAGGCTGTCGGTGCTCAATGAGATTCAACTTGATGCCATTAGTACCAAGGGTGTTGTTGAAGTTCTCAAGCGGTTCGAACTTGACAGTGTTCTGGTGATCGTTGATGGAGAAAATCGGAACCTGGAGCTGTCCGCTCGTAATCTTCCTCATGTCAAGGTTCTTAAAGCCGAAGGTGTGAACGTTTACGATCTGATGAAGCATCGGAATCTGGTTGTCACCGAAGGTGCTGTCGAACAGTTGGAAGGAGCGTTAGGGTGATGAAGCCGCTACACGAGATACTTAAACGACCCTTGGTGACCGAGAAAACCGTTCAGCAGGAAGGCGAAGCTCAGGTTGTTGCCTTTGAAGTCAAAAGGGATGCTAACAAAGTAGAGATCAAGAATGCTGTTGAGCATGCTTTTGAAGTCAAGGTTAAGAATGTCAATACAGTGCTCGTCGCCGGTAAGGTGAAGCGCCTGGGTCGCACTTACGGCAAGCGTTCCAATTGGAAAAAAGCTTACGTAACCCTGGCCGAAGGTAGCTCGATCGATCTGTTCGGTGTTTAATGGGGTGCAATCAGGTAAAACGGAGTTACGATAATGGCAATCAAAAAGTATAAGCCGACTTCGGCCGGCCGACGGCACATGACCTCGGCTGATTTCGCCGACATCACAGTCGCCAAACCGGAAAAATCGCTCGTTGAAAAGCTCAGTCAGACCGGTGGGCGTAACAACGTTGGGCGTATCACCAAGCGTCATACCGGTGGTGGGCACAAGCGCAAATATCGCGTTATCGATTTCCGCCGGGAGAAAAAAGATATTCCCGCTAAAATCGTTAGCATTGAGTATGATCCCAATCGCTCCGCGCGCATTGCACTTTCTTGCTATGCAGACGGCGAAAAACGCTATATCCTGGCGCCTCTCGGATTGAAAGTCGGGGATGTCGTGATTGCCAGTGAGCAGGCTGATATCAAGCCCGGCAATGCTCTTTCTATTCGTTCTATCCCCTTGGGTACTTGGGTGCATAACATCGAATTGAAAGTAGGCAAAGGCGGACAGCTTGCTCGTAGCGCCGGCACCTATGCCATGATCGCTGCTAAAGAAGGCAAGTACGCACAGCTTCGACTCCCTTCGGGCGAAGTGCGGTTGGTGCTGCAGGATTGCTGTGCCACAGTGGGCCAGGTAGGTAACATCCAGCATGAAAATGTCAAAATTGGTAAAGCTGGACGTAATCGTTGGCTTGGCGTCCGTCCGCAATCTCGCGGTGTTGCCATGAACCCCGTGGATCATCCCCACGGTGGTGGCGAGGGTAAGAGCTCCGGTGGCCGTCATCCGGTTACACCTTGGGGCGTACCTACCAAGGGATACAAGACCCGCGTCAATAAGCGTACTGATCGCTTTATTGTTCGCCGTAAGAAGTAAATATGTTGAAACGTAGAGGAGACCACTGTGGCTAGATCAATTAAAAAAGGGCCGTATGTCGAAGAGAGCCTCCTTCGTAAAGTTGATCTCGAAGGTGGAGCCGGTTCCAAAAAAGTTATTAAGACCTGGTCTCGGCGATCGACTATTTTTCCTGAGTTTGTTGGATATACCTTCGCCGTCCATAATGGTAAAAAGTTTATCCCTGTTTTCGTCAGCGAAAACATGGTAGGGCATAAGCTCGGCGAATTCGCTCCTACGCGCACCTATTATGGTCATGGTGCAGATAAGAAGAGCAAAAGGTAAGTGACAAGCGATTTCGCAAGAGGAGTTTCTATTCATGGAAGCTAAGGCCAAGCTTAGGTATGTGCGTCTGTCGCCTCGTAAGACCAGACTTGTGGTCGATATGGTGCGCGGAAAAGGGGTTCAGGAGGCGCTTAATATTCTGAGGTTTTCGCCCCAGAAAGCGGCCAGCATCGTTTATCAGCTCGTCGGCTCGGCTGTGGCCAACGCCGAGCAAAAAGGCGTAGCTGACGTAGATCGGCTGTTTATTGAGAGTATAGCCGTTGATCAGGGGCCCGTGCTGAAGCGCTTTATGCCGCGTGCACAGGGACGAGCCACCCGGATCCGCAAACCGACCAGCCACATTACCGTGGTTCTGAACGAAAAATGAGTTTAAGGAGGTGATGGTTTGGGCCAGAAAGTACATCCAATTGGATTTCGACTGGGAGTCGTTAAGACCTGGAGCTCCCGGTGGTACGCTGAGGGTGAATACTCCCAGCTTCTGCACGAGGATATAAAGCTTCGTAATTATCTCAAAAAACGGCTTTATCATGCGGGCATCGCCAAGATTGAGATCGAGCGAGCAGCCAGCAAGGCTAAGATCAATGTTTTTGCTGCCAGACCGGGCATCATCATTGGCAAAAAAGGGGCTGAAGTGGAAGCCCTTAAAAAAGATCTGGCCCGGCTCACCGATAAAGAAGTTTTCATCAATATTCAGGAAGTTAGAAAGCCTGAAATTGATGCTCAACTTGTCGCCGAAAGTGTGGCGACCCAACTGGAGCGCCGTGTAGCCTTTCGTCGAGCTATGAAGAAAAGCGTAAGCATGGCTCTCAAGTTTGGCGCCCAGGGAATCAAGATCACTTGTAGTGGTCGTCTTGGTGGTGCAGAAATGAGCCGCACTGAGTGGTATCGTGAAGGGCGAGTTCCTCTGCATACCCTTAGAGCTGATATTGATTATGGATTCGCCGAGGCCAAGACCACTTACGGGATCATCGGCGTTAAGGTTCTCATCTTCAAGGGCGAAGTCCTGTCGCAGGATTAACCAAGGGAACCGAATAGGAGTATTCTGCCATGTTAATGCCCAAGAAGGTTAAACATAGAAAACAGTTCAAAGGCCGCATGAAGGGCGTTGCCTATCGCGGTAGTGATCTCAATTTCGGGGATTTCGGGCTCAAAGCGCTTGAGTGTGGGTGGCTGTCTTCCCGACAGATTGAATCTGCACGTCGTGCCATGACTCGGCACGTAAAACGTGGTGGGAAAATTTGGATTCGTATTTTCCCCGACAAGTCTTTGACTAGAAAACCTGCTGAAACCCGTATGGGTAAAGGTAAGGGGTCCCCTGATAGCTGGGTGGCTGTTATAAAGCCCGGCATGATTTTGTACGAGATGCAGGGTGTAGATAGAGAAGTGGCCTGCGAAGCATTGCGGCTGGCTGCTCATAAGCTCCCCATGAAGACCAAGATTGTAGTCAGGGAGGATGTGGCCAATGAAAGCTAGTGAGCTTCGTGACCTTACGGTTGAAGAATTGGAAAAAAAGGTGGAGGAACTGAATCAGGAGTTGTTTAACCTGAAGTTCCAATTGGCAACCGGGCAATTGGAAAACAGCGCCCGGCTTCCCCAGACGCGCAGGGATATTGCACGAGTCCATACCGTCCTGCGCCAAAAGCGAAGCTAATCGGCACGGGGAGATAGATTTCAATGAGTAAAATACGTGGCAATCGGAAAACCCGCGTCGGGGTTGTAGTTAGCGATAAGATGGATAAGACTGTCGTGGTCAAGGTTGACCAGATGGTTAAGCATCCTGTCTATAAAAAATACATCAAGCGGCGGATTACTTTTAAAGCCCATGATGAAGAAAATCGCTGCAATGTAGGGGATAAGGTTTCTGTTGTGGAAACTCGTCCTCTGTCCCGGGACAAACGTTGGCGGGTGCGAGAAATCCTGGAAAAGAACGTAATCCTGTAGGAGATAACAGTCATGATACAGATGCAGACGATGCTTGATGTAGCGGACAACTCTGGTGCGCGTAAACTCTGCTGCATCAAGGTTCTTGGTGGCTCCAAGCGGAAATATGCCGGCCTTGGTGATATCATCATCTGCTCCGTAAAGGAGGCCCTGCCCAACTCCCGTGTTAAGAAGGGTGATGTGGTAAGAGCTGTCATCGTTCGGACCGCTAAGGAAGTTCCTCGTCCTGACGGGTCGGCGATCCGTTTCGATAAAAATTCCGCAGTGGTTGTCAACCAGGCCGGGGAACCTATCGGAACCCGAATTTTTGGTCCGGTTGCTCGGGAATTACGAGCTCAGCGTTACATGAAGATTGTTTCGCTGGCCCCCGAGGTACTTTAATCCGGAACTGGGAGTAAGATAAATGGCAGCGAAAAAAATGCATGTCAAAAAAGATGACATGGTGATGATTATAGCGGGCAAGGACAAAGGCAAGACCGGTAAGGTCTTGCGTGTTCTGCCTGGTAAAGGACGCATTGTTGTGGAGAGCCTCAACGTAGTCAAGCGGCATACGCGACCCAATCGTGTGAATACCCAAGGTGGTATTGTCGAAAAGGAAGCACCGCTTGATGCCTCCAATGTTGCACTCCTTTGCAGCGCCTGCAACAATCCCACGCGAACCGGCGTCAGGGTTCTCGAAGATGGGACCAAGACTCGGTTTTGCAAAAAGTGCAACGAGACCTTGGATAAGTAACGGAGGATTTCCATGGGTGCCAGATTAAAGGAAGTGTTTACAAACGAACTTGCTCCCGCGTTGTTGAAGCGGCTAGAATTAAAAAATGTAATGGAAGTCCCCCGTGTCGAGAAAGTCGTATTGAATATGGGCCTGGGGGAGGCCATTCAGAATATTAAAGTTCTGGAATCGGCTGTAGAAGAACTTACTCTTATCGGTGGGCAGAAGCCTGTAGTTACCAAGGCCAAAAAATCCATTGCGCAATTCAAATTGCGCGAAGGGATGCCTATCGGATGTATGGTCACGTTGCGTCGCGACAAAGCGTATGAATTTCTTGATCGCTTGGTCAACGTTGCCCTGCCCCGTGTGCGCGATTTCAAAGGTGTTTCGAAAAAGGGCTTTGACGGCCGAGGAAATTACACTCTTGGTATTCGTGAGCAGCTTATTTTCCCGGAAATTGACCTCGAGAAGGTTGATAAGGTAAAAGGGCTGAATGTGACGATCGTTACCACGGCCAGAAATGATGAGGAAGGTTATGCTCTGATGGAAGCCATCGGCATGCCGTTCCCTAAAAAAGCCCAAGACTAGGGGAGGACGACGTGGCAAAGAAATCGATGATGATCAAGGCTGCCCGGTCAAGCAAATTCAAGGTGCGGAAATATAACCGTTGTCCTTTGTGTGGGCGGCCGCGGGCTTATTATCGAAAGTTCGATATGTGCCGGATTTGCTTGCGCAAACTTGCGTTGGAAGGCAAGCTCCCCGGCGTGATTAAATCAAGCTGGTAAATCAGTAAGGAGTTGCATTCATGGCAATGACAGATCCTATAGCCGACATGCTTACTCGCATTCGTAATGCGGGCCTGGCAAGGCACCAGAAGTGCGATATGCCGTCTTCTAATCTTAAATTGGCAATCGTTACCGTGCTCAAGGAACTCGGCTATGTCAGGAACTTTAAGGTGATTAGCGACGACAAACAGGGCGTGCTGCGTATCTACCTTAAGTTCGATAACGAAAATAACCACATCATTAACGCCATTGACCGCGTTTCGACCCCGGGATGCCGGGTATACGTTGGGAAAGATGAAATCCCCGTTGTGAAGAACGGTCTTGGCAATGCCATCCTTTCAACTTCGAAGGGTGTTATGCACGACATTGCCGCTCGTGAAGCAGAACTGGGTGGCGAAGTGTTGTGCTCTATCTGGTAGAAGAAACGCCTAAGGAGCCAGAAAAATGTCTAGAATTGGGAAAAAACCCATCAATATTCCCAAGGGCGTTACGGTGTCTCAAGTCGGAGACACGGTCACCGTAAAGGGTCCTAAGGGGGAGTTGACAAAGACGATCGTTGCTGGGATACGTTTGGAATCCGCCAATGACCAAGTATTGGTCCAGTGTGACAATGAAGGCAAGCAGGAAGGGGCCTATCGTGGCCTTGTACGTGCCCTTGTCGCCAATATGGTTGAAGGTGTAGCCAACGGGTTTGAGCGTGTTCTTGAAATTAATGGCGTCGGTTATCGTGCCGAAGTCAAGGGTAGTGCACTTAATTTGGCCCTCGGGTATTCTCACCCGATCGAATATGCACTGCCTCAAGGGATCTCTGTCGAGGTTGAAAAGCAGACCAAGATTATCGTTCGTGGTATCGATAAAGAACTTCTTGGGGCTACTGCTGCCAAGATCCGTTCTTTCCGTAAGCCTGAGCCGTATAAGGGCAAAGGCGTGAAGTATGCCGAGGAACGTATCCTGCGTAAAGCTGGTAAGACAGGGAAAAAATAACGGACCACAGGGCAAGGAGACAGACAGTGAACGCCGCATTGAAAAGACGCCAGGCTCGGTTGAAGAGGCAGGTGCGTGTACGCCGAAAAGTGCGTGGCACGGCGGAAATGCCCAGATTGTGCGTATTCCGCAGCGCCAAGCACATTTATGCGCAGATCATCGAAGACACCACCGGAAAGACTTTGGTTTCAGCCTCTACGGTTGGGGGTGATGTTGACGAAGCTCTGAAATATACTGGAAATATAGAGGCTGCCAAGGCTGTTGGCAAAGCCATCGCCCAGAAAGCCTTGGGTATGAACATCAAGAACGTCGTCTTCGACCGGAACGGATTTCTCTACCACGGGCGCGTCAAAACCCTGGCAGAAGCCGCCCGGGAAGCCGGTCTGTCTTTTTAGTTAAGGAGGATATCTTTGCTTCGCATCGATCCCAATGAGTTGGAATTGACGGACCGGGTTGTACACATTAACAGGTGTGCCAAGGTGGTCAAGGGTGGACGGCGTTTCAGTTTTTCGGCGCTGGTTGTTGTCGGTGATGGTCAAGGCGTTGTCGGATTTGGGCATGGTAAAGCCAAGGAAGTGCCCGAGGCGATTCGCAAGGGCGTCGAACAGGCGAAAAAAAACCTGATTCGCGTTCCTTTGAAAGATCGGACCATACCTTTTGACGTAATCGGAAAGTTTGGCGCAGGCCGGGTTCTGCTCAAACCTGCATCCGCAGGTACCGGCGTTATCGCTGGCGGAGCCGTGCGTGCAGTCCTGGAAGTTTCTGGGGTTGGCGATATTTTGTCAAAGTGTATCGGTTCAAATAATCCACACAATGTGGTCCGCGCGACCATGAACGCCTTATCTCGCCTCAAGAGTGCAGATGAGCTGCGGGCATTGCGTGGTGCCGATAACGAAGAATAATGCCAGCCGACGAGGAGGGTTTCATGGCCGGACAAATCAAGGTGACCCTGAAAAAGAGCGGCATCGGTCGCAAGGAATATTTTACAAAAGTTCTTAAAGGTCTTGGCCTGACCAAGCTCAATAAGACTGTGGTTCTCACTGATACTCCTGAGATCAGAGGTATGATCCGTAAGGTGTGTCACATGGTCGTGGTTGAAGACTGAGAGAGCGAGGGATATAGGTATGGATCTGAGTAATTTGCGGCCGGCAATCGGCTCAACAAAGAATCGGAAGCGCCTCGGACGTGGTCCTGGCTCCGGTAATGGTAAAACCGCCGGCAAAGGTCACAAAGGGCAAAACGCCCGGAGTGGTGGTGGTGTAAAGCCCGGCTTTGAAGGTGGTCAGATGCCCCTTCAGCGTCGTTTGCCTAAGCGGGGATTCAAGTCTCTGAACAAGAAGGTTTATGCTCTCGTTAATCTTCGCGACCTGCAGGAGTTGTTTGAGGCCGGCAGTGTAGTGGATATTGAAGCCTTTGGTCAGAATGGCCTCGTCAACAAGGTATATGATGGCATTAAGGTTCTTGGCGATGGCGACCTGAATAAGGCGCTGACTGTCAAGGCTCATAAGTTCAGTCAATCTGCCGTTGCTAAGATAGAAGCGGCCGGCGGGAAAGCTGAGGTCATTTAAATTGTTCAAGCGCATCCAAAATATCTTCAGTATCCCCGAGCTTCGTCGTCGGATTCTATTTACGCTCGGGATGTTAGCGGTTTATCGCATCGGTTGTCATGTGCCGATTCCTGGGATTAATGGTGATGTGCTTGCAGAATTCTTTCAGAAAACCGAAGGTACTCTCCTGGGAATGGTGAGTGCCTTTACTGGTGGGGCGTTGGAGCGCATGACCGTTTTTGCGCTTGGAATCATGCCGTATATTAGCGCCTCCATCATTCTGCAATTACTTGGTGTCGTCTTCGAGCCGGTCGAGCGCCTCTCCAAAGAGGGCGAACAAGGGCGCAAAACGATCACCAAGTGGACGCGCTACGGAACTATAGTCCTCTCGATCGTGCAGGGGACAGGGATCGCAGTCGGGCTGCAGTCCATGACCGTGGGCCAGGCTTCGGTTGTATCTCACCCAGGCGTTGGTTTTATCCTCTTGACAGTCATCACTCTGACATCCGGTACCGCGTTTATCATGTGGGTTGGTGAGCAGATTACCGAACGAGGCATCGGCAATGGTATTTCGCTGATTATCTTCGCCGGGATTATCGCCAATATGCCTTCTGCGTTGCTTAATACTATTAAGCTGGCCAACGCTGGTGCTCTGAGTCCTGTGAAAGTCCTGTTCCTGTTGGCGCTGATCATCGCTACCGTTTGGGCCATCGTATTTATGGAGCTCGCTCAACGGCGTTTGCCTATTCATTACGCAAAACGCGTTGTTGGTATGCGAAATTATGGAGGGCAAAAAAGTCATCTGCCTCTCAAGATTAATATGAGCGGGGTCATCCCGCCCATATTTGCCAGCTCCATTATCATGTTCCCTGCTACGGTAGCCAATCTGATAAACATACCATGGGTTCAGACGGCCGCTGGTTGGATGGCGCCGGGGAATTTGATTTATTACGTCTTTTATGTTGCATTTATCATCTTCTTCTGCTACTTCTACACGGCTGTTACCTTTAACCCCGTCGATGTGGCTGATAACGTCAAAAAACAGGGGGGCTACATTCCTGGCATTCGGCCTGGTAAGGCGACTTCCGATTATATCGACACGGTACTTGGGCGACTAACCTTTGTTGGTGCCGTTTATGTGTCGGCTGTATGCGTGTTGCCGAGCCTTTTGGTTGCCGGAATGAATGTTCCTTTCTTCTTTGGTGGGACGTCGCTACTGATCGTCGTTGGTGTTGGCCTGGATACGGCATCGCAGGTAGAGGCGCATCTCATTTCGCGCTCTTATGAAGGTTTTATGAAGGGCGTGACTTTGCGAGGCCGGCACGGCTGAAGTGTCTGAGGTGAAAATGAAGATGATTCTATTGGGCCCTCCTGGGTCAGGAAAAGGTACGCAAGCCAAGATGCTTTCTGAGCGTCTTGACATCCCGCAGATATCAACGGGTGATATGCTGCGTTCCGCTGTTAAGGAAGGTACACCTATGGGACTCAAAGCCAAGGCTGAAATGGAAGCTGGTGGCTTGGTTCCCGACGAGGTGGTTGTAGGAATAGTCAAGGAAAGACTTCTTAAGGCCGATTGCGCCAAAGGTTTTATCCTGGATGGATTTCCTCGAACCATCCCTCAGGCTGACGCTTTAAAGCAAACCCTGGCGGATTTGAATAAAGATCTCGATGCTGTGATCTCTCTTCAAGTTGACAACGATGCTATTGTCGGTCGGATCGCTGGTCGGCGTACATGTCGCGATTGCGGGAAGATGTATCACGTCGTGTTTGACGCACCGACTGTTGCGGATCTTTGTGACAAGTGTGGTGGCGTTTTATTTCAGCGTGACGACGATAAGGAAGAGACTATCCGTAAACGTCTTGAGGTCTATGCTGCGCAAACAGCCCCGCTGATTGCCTATTATCGAAACAGCGGTGTGTTGTCGGATATTGACGGTATGCTGGATATGTCCGCTGTTCAGCAACAAATTCTTGCTGCGTTGGGCTTTGGCCAGTGATCGTGATTAAGAGCAAAGATGAGCTCCTTCGCATGCGCGAAGCAGGGCGAATCGTTGCTGATATACTTGCGTTGCTCAAGGATAAAGTTGTTCCCGGCATTACAACGCTGGAGTTGGACTCAATTGCGGAGCGCGAGTGTAGACGAAGAGGTGCCAAGCCTGCCTTTAAAGGGTATGGGGGGTTCCCTTTCAGTATTTGTGCTTCACCGGAAGATAGAGTTGTTCATGGGTTTCCCAACGATCAACCTTTGGTTGAAGGGGAAATTTTGAGCATTGATTTCGGTGTTGTGTTGAAAGGCTTTTACGGCGACTCCGCTGTGACTTTACCAGTCGGAGCGATCAGTGCCGAAAAGCAGAGACTGCTTGATGTGACTCAGGAAGCCCTTGACTTGGGGATCGAGCAGGCGCGGGTGAATAATCGTCTTTTCGATATTTCCCACGCAATACAGAGTCATGTTGAGAAATGCGGTTTTAGTGTTGTAAAGGAATTTGTTGGACATGGTATCGGCAGAGGTCTTCATGAGGATCCTCAGGTGCCAAACTTTGGGCCTCCAGGTCAGGGGCCTTTGCTACGTAGCGGGATGGTGTTGGCTATAGAGCCCATGATAAATACCGGTACTGCTGGTGTTAAGGTTTTGGGAGATGGATGGACGGCGGTGACCCTTGATAGAAAGCCGTCGGCACATTTTGAACACACTGTGGCGATCACCGAAGAAGGGCCGCTAATATTGACCGCCATTTAGTTGTTGAAAGAAAGAGAAGGGGTCGGTCGTTTGATAGACATTTGCGGCCTTTTCGGATTAACAGGCATCGTACACAAAAGGGATGATCAATGAAAGTTCGAGCTTCGGTCAAGCCGATTTGTTCCAAGTGTAAAGTGGTTAAACGCAAGGGAATTGTCAGGATCATCTGCGAAAACCCTAAGCATAAGCAGAAACAGGGATAAAGGGATCAGGAGGATACTACATTGGCACGAATCGCTGGTATCGATTTACCTAGAAACAAGAGGACCGAGATAGCGCTTACCTATATTTACGGCATTGGCCGCTCCTCGTCCCAAGACATTTTGAAAAAAGCCGGTGTTGATCCTAACACCCGCACTGACGATCTGACAGAAGCGGAGGCTGGTAAAATTCGTGATGTTATTGATGGTCAGTATCAGGTCGAAGGGGACTTGCGTCGTACCGTTACCGGAAACATTAAACGGTTGATGGATCTCGGGTGTTATCGTGGCCTGCGCCATCGGCGCGGTCTTCCCGTTAGAGGTCAGAAAACAAAAACCAATGCGCGTACGCGTAAAGGGCCGCGGAAAACTGTCGCCGGTAAGCGTAAGTAAGGGGAGGAACCATGGCTAAGGGCAGTAAAAGAGTAGTACGTAAGAAAATCGAGAAAAAGAATATAGCCAATGGTATCGCCCATATCCAGGCGACCTTTAACAACACCATTGTCACTATTACCGATGTTGTAGGCAACGTAATTTCATGGTCCACCTGCGGTACCATGAATTTTAAGGGCTCACGCAAGAGTACGCCTTTTGCTGCGCAGATCGCAGCTGAGGATGCTGCTAAAAAAGCTATGGAGCACGGTTTGCGTTCTGTGGAAGTTCGCGTCAAGGGTCCCGGTTCCGGTCGGGAATCCGCTTTGCGGGCTCTTTCTTCGGTAGGCCTGAACATCAGCGTGATCAAGGACGTTACACCTATTCCTCATAATGGCTGTCGTCCGCCTAAGCGCAGAAGAGTTTAAACAAACAAGGAGGATGAACGTTGGCTAGATATTCTGGGCCTGTCTGCCGTTTGTGCAGAAGAGAAAATATGAAGCTGTTCCTCAAGGGGGACAGGTGTTATACAGATAAATGCGCAGTGGAAAGGCGTAACTATCCGCCTGGACAGCATGGTCAGGGCCGCATCAAGGCCTCCGATTATGGTACTCAGTTGCGTGAAAAACAGCGCATGAAGCGTACATACGGTTTGCTTGAAAAGCAATTCCGCGGATACTTCGAAAAAGCGGATCACCAGAAAGGTGTAACCGGCGAGAATCTGCTGGTTTTGCTCGAGCGTCGTCTGGATAGCGTCGTTTACCGTCTTGGTTTCGCCAGTTCTCGCGCTGAAGCGCGTGCGCTGGTGCGGCAAGGGCACTTCCTGGTTAACGGCCGTAAGGTGAATATCCCCTCTTACGTTATGCGTCCCAGTGATGTGGTTGAACTGCGCGAGAAAAGCCGCAAAGTTGCTCGAATCAACGAAGCATTGGACAGTGTGATGCGTCGTGGTTTGCTTTCTTGGGTAGAGCTTGATCGCGAGGCCTTCAAAGGTAGCCTCAAGACTCTGCCGGTGCGCGAGGAAATGACCACGCCCGCCTTCCAGGAGCAGCTGATCGTCGAGCTGTATTCCAAGTAATAGTCACTTGTGGTTGCAGCTACCTCATCATGGAGGATGTGAATGTACAAAAACTGGAGAGACCTGATCAAGCCTAAGCGCCTCCAGGTTGATGCGGACTCCTTGTCAGGCACCTATGGCAAGTTCATGGCCGAGCCGTTTGAGAGAGGGTTCGGGACCACCTTGGGTAATTCGTTACGGCGCGTACTGTTGTCTTCATTGCAGGGTGCAGCTATCACCTCCGTGCGAATCAAGGGGGTGTTGCATGAATTCTCAAATATCCCCGGCGTTACTGAGGATGTAACAGATATTATTCTGAACCTCAAGGGGGTACTGCTCAAGCTGCATGGTTCTGACAGTCGCAACATTCGGATCGTGAAGAAAGGGGCCGGTGTCATTACTGCCGGCGACATTATCACGGATTCCCATGTGGACGTACTCAACCCTGACCATCATGTCTTGACCTGTGGAAAAGATGCGGACCTCGAGATAGATATGGTTGTTGCTATGGGCAAGGGTTATGTACCTGCTGACCGCAACAGAGATGAAAAGGCGCCTGTAGGCACAATTCCTATCGATGCGCTGTTCTCGCCCATTAAAAAGGTTAACTTTACCGTTACGAATGCGCGTGTCGGGCAGATCACCGACTTTGACAAGCTCATTCTTGAGGTTGCTACTGACGGCAGCGTTCGTCCCGACGATGCAGTCGCATATGCAGCTAAAATTCTGAAACAACAATTGCAGATTTTCATCAATTTTGATGAGGAAACTGAAACTGTCGTTGAGGAAGAGAGCGAAGAGAACCGAAAGATTAACGAAAATCTGTATCGCTCGGTAGAAGAGTTGGAACTGTCCGTGAGAAGTGCCAACTGTCTTAAGAACGCTAATATTCATCTTATCGGCGATCTTGTGCAGCGGTCCGAAGCTGAAATGCTGAAGACTCAGAATTTCGGGCGGAAATCTTTGAACGAAATTAAGGATATCCTGGCTGAGATGGGGCTTTCTCTTGGAATGCTAATCGACAATTTTCCAGATCCTGAGTATCTTAAGATGATTCAGGAAGGGAAAGAAGACCTCTGACGGCCAAGGTCACGTTTTCATAAAGAAAGGACCGTTGTATCATGCGTCACAATAAATCCGGGAGAAAGCTCGGGCGCAATTCCAGTCATCGCGCGGCTATGATGCGCAATATGGTGACTTCACTGCTCGAGCATGAAAAGATGACCACTACCGATGCGCGAGCCAAAGAGCTTCGCAAGGTTGTTGATCGTATGATTACCCTTGGCAAGCGAGGCGATCTGCATGCCCGTCGTCAGGCAATCAAGGTTATTCGCGATCGTAAAGTCGTCGGAAAGCTTTTTGAGCTGATTGGTCCCCGTTATAAGGACCGTCCTGGTGGGTATACTCGTATCATCAAGCTGGCCAATCGTCTTGGCGATAATGCATCCCAGGTTATCATTGAGCTTGTTGAGGAAGAATTTACCCCCAGGGTTCGCAAAGAAGCCGTTAAAGAGGTTGCGGTTCAACCTGCGGCGGCTGATGTGATCGCCGAAGAAGCGTCGGAACAAGTAGACGTTGCTTCAGATGCGGATCAAGCCGAATAAGGGTATATCGGGGCAACCGGTAGACTTTTGAAATAGGAAAGGCAAGGAGTGTACTCCTTGCCTTTTTTTTTCGAAAAATCAAGTCATCTTGACCGTTCTGATGGCGGCGTGCTAATTTGTTTACTTCGACTTTTGGAGGGGGCATGTACTATCCTAGACTTGATGAATTTCGTGATTTGGCTCAGCAGGGCAATCTGATTCCCGTTTACCGGGAAATACTTGCAGACATGGAGACCCCTGTATCTGCGTTTAGAAAAATAGATGATAAAGAAACCTCATTTTTGCTGGAAAGTATTGCTGGTGGCGAAAAATGGGCACGTTATTCCTTCTTGGGTAGCGGCCCTTGCAAGATTTTCCGTTGTCGTGGACAGCAATGGGAGGTGCTTGACGGTGGGAAGTTGATCGACGCCGGTCATTCGGATCAACCGCTCGAAATACTTCGAGATTTGCTGCAGAAGTATCGGCTTGTACCTGTTGAAGGCCTGCCTCGGTTTTTTGGAGGGATGGTTGGGTATTGCGGCTATGATACCGTACGCTATTTTGAACGGTTACCCGATACAAGTGATCGCAGTATCGGTACCTACGATGCCTGTTTTATCCTCACTGAAAAACTTCTTATTTTTGATAATATCCGGCAGGTTATCAAGGTCGTTTGTAACGTGCATGTGGAAGAGGGTAGCTGTCCGGACAGTGCCTATCAAAAAGGCCTCGAGGCGATTGATGAACTCGTCGCTCAATTGCGGCGGCCCTTGCCTGAACTGTTCTCCGCTTCACAGGGTGAAACCTCTGTGGATTTTTCATCTAACTACACGCGTGCCGAATTTGTCGCTGCGGTGGAGCAATGTAAGGAATATGTTAAAGCTGGTGATATTATTCAAGTTGTTCTATCCCAGCGTTTTTCCGGATTGCTTGGTGACTGCGATCCATTCGATATCTATCGAGCTTTAAGGACACTCAATCCTTCTCCTTATATGTTCTTTTTGCGTTTTGGTGAAACTCTTGTTGTGGGTGCTTCTCCGGAGGTTCTTGTGCGCAAAGAAGGGGGGATGGTTGAGGTTCGGCCAATTGCCGGAACGCGTCACCGAGGGCGTACTCCTGCAGAGGATCTCGCCTTGGAAAAAGAGTTGTTGGCCGATCCCAAGGAACTGGCGGAGCATATCATGCTGGTCGACCTTGGCCGCAATGACCTGGGGCGAGTCTGTCGTGTAGGCACGGTCGAAGTCAGCGAGTTGAAGGTTATCGAAAAATATTCACACGTCATGCATATTGTCTCCAACGTCCGGGGACAGATAGAGGATGACCTCGATTCATTTGACGTGCTCGGAGCGACTTTCCCGGCCGGTACCCTCAGTGGGGCCCCAAAAATTCGCGCCATGCAGATTATTGAGGAACTGGAACCTTCCCGGCGGGAAATATATGGTGGCGCGGTTGGCTATTTTTCCTTCTCTGGAAATATGGACATGGCAATCGCTATACGTACGCTGGTGGTTCACAACGGGATGATTCATCTGCAGGCGGGTGCTGGTATCGTCGCAGACTCTGATCCCGAGTCCGAGTATGTGGAAACCTTAAATAAGGCACGCGGTGCCATGAAAGCCGTTGAAATGGCTTGTAAGGGGCTCGACTGATATGCTGCTGATGATCGACAACTATGATTCCTTCACATACAATCTGGTTCAATACTTTGCTGAGCTTGGTGAAAAGGTCGAGGTGTATCGTAACGACCAGATCGATATTGATGGGATTTTGGAACGACGCCCCTCCCGTCTCGTGGTGTCTCCCGGTCCCTGCTCCCCCAGGGAAGCAGGGATTTCGGTCGAGGCGATCAAGCAATTGTCAGGCAAATTGCCGATTCTCGGGGTTTGTCTTGGCCATCAGTCCATCGGTTATGCTTTTGGTGGACAAATTGTCAGAGCGGCTTCCCTTATGCATGGTAAAACGAGCGCTATCCATCATGATGGCCGTGAATTGTTTGAAGGCCTGCCGAATCCTTTTGATGCGACTCGCTATCATTCTCTGGTGATTGAACGGTCCACTTTTCCAGCCTGTCTTGAGGTTACTGCCTGGACCGAGGATGGTGAGATCATGGGGCTTCGTCATCGGCAGTTGCCTCTTTGGGGTGTTCAGTTTCACCCTGAATCCATTTTGACGACAGCCGGCAAAGATCTGTTGCGCAATTTTCTCCATTTGGGTTGATGTGTGTTGTCGAATGAGGTGGATATGATCAAACATGCTATTGCCCGTGTCGTGGATGGGAAAGACCTTAGCGAACCCGACATGATTGAGGTGATGAACCAGATTATGGGCGGAGAGGCGACTCCTGCGCAAATAGCTGCTTTTATCGTAGCTTTGCGCATGAAGGGCGAAACCGTGGAGGAAATCACCGGGGCTGCCAGGGTTATGCGGGACAGGGTCACCCCTGTTAAGGTCGGTCGCGTTCTGGATATGGATCGTGAAGATATCAATCTTGATCAGGAGACCATGTCGGCGGTGCTTGATACTTGTGGGACCGGGGGCAGCGGTACCAAATCTTTTAATATCTCCACGACGGTTGCGTTTGTGGTGGCGGCGTGCGGTGTCAAAGTGGCCAAGCATGGCAATCGCAGTATTTCGTCGATGTGTGGCAGCGCGGACGTGTTGGAAGCCCTCGGCGTTAATCTCGATATCGGTGTAGATCGGGTTGAACGCTGCATTGCTGAGGAAGGTATCGGTTTTCTCTTCGCCCCGGCCTTGCACGGAGCCATGCGCTATGCCATCGGGCCCCGGCGTGAAATTGGGATACGCACTATATTTAATATTCTTGGCCCGCTCACTAACCCTGCGGGCGCCGATCGACAAGTTCTGGGCGTGTATCGCGAAGATCTTGTTGCCACTCTGGCAGAGGTTCTTTGTCGTCTCGGTTGCCGTCGCGGGTTTGTTGTGCATGGTATGGATGGTATGGATGAAGTGACCCTCACGGCTCCGACCCGGGTTGCCGATATTCGTAATGGTGCCTACCAGCTTATGACCGTTGAGCCTGAGGACTTTGGCTTTAATCGATGCCGCCTTGAGGATCTCGTCGGTGGGGATGCTCATTGTAATGCGCAATTGGTGCAAGCGATACTCAAAGGGGAAGAAGGTCCACGTCGCGACATTGTGCTGCTTAACAGTGCTTTTGCGCTGGTAGCTGCCGGTGAGGTTGATACTGTCGATTCGGGACTGGAAACCGCTGCCAAGGCCCTCGATGATGGGCGTGCCTTGGCTAAACTCAACGCATTGATCAGGATGACTCAGCAGTGATACTTGACGAAATACTCCAACATAAAAGACTTGAAGTTCAAGTTGCCAAGCAGGTTTTGCCCCTTGCGGAGTTAAAAGCACGCTTATCCGAGGCGGATACCATTCGCCCATTTACGGAGGCTTTGCGAAGACACGGCAATAGCGGCACGGCGGTCATTGCCGAGGTAAAAAAAGGCTCGCCCTCCAAGGGGATCATACGTCCCGACTTCGATCCCTTGGACATCGCGCGCTGCTATAGCCGCGCCGGTGCGGCCTGTCTATCGGTTCTTACCGATGAGCGGTTTTTTCATGGGCGTCTCGAGTATCTGACAGCTATACGCCAAGAGGTCCAATTGCCGTTGCTGCGCAAGGAGTTCATCGTCGACCCTTATCAGGTTTATGAAGCTCGAGTCTTCGGGGCGGATGCTGTTTTGTTAATTGCCGCAGCTCTGGAAGATACTGTGCTTAGTGACCTGGCGGACTTGGCGGGCGAACTTCAAATGGATGTTTTGCTCGAAGTGCACGATGAAGAGGAGCTGGAGAGGGCGCTGCGCGTAACAACCCCCATGCTGGGTATAAACAATCGTAATCTAAAAACATTCCACACCGATCTTGCTGTAACCGAACGACTTCTTCCGATGATTCCTGCTGACCGTCTTGTGGTGGCTGAAAGTGGTATCCGCACACGGCAAGACATTTGCCGTTTGCAGAAGGCTGGCGCCGGTGCCTTTTTGATCGGAGAGAGCCTCGTGCGGGAAGAGGATATCGAAGGCAAACTCTCCCTGCTGCTTGGCAAGTAGTGGCCTTCCTGCGTTGTACCGCAACCGTTTTTCGCTCAGTCGATATTCACCGGGACGATGACTGCATTTGCCTGCTGCTGCAAAGGATGGGTATTGTTGTTCTTGTCGGCAGGATTTCTCAATTGTCGCCTCTGCGCCGGATACCAAGCGTGTTATGATCATACCAAGAGTTAAAATTTGCGGTATTACCAATCTTGAGGATGCGTTGCATGCTGTGCGATGTGGGGCGGATGCGCTGGGCTTTGTTTTCTATTCCGGCAGTCCCCGTTGGATCAGTCATGAAAAGGCTCGTGTCATTATTGGGGAATTGCCCCCGTTTGTAACGACCGTAGGTCTGTTTGTCAATCAGCCTACGGAGGAAGTACGTAGGGTGGTCGATTTTTGTCGTCTGGATGTTATTCAGTTGCACGGTGATGAACCTCCGGAAGTGTGCCAGGATTTGGCTCCTTGCAGGGTTGTTAAAGCCTTGCGCCTGCGTGATGCGGGGAGTTTGGATGGTTTGGAGCATTACCCTGTGTCGGCTGTGTTGCTGGACGCCTGGGTTCCTGATCAGTTTGGTGGCACCGGGCATCGTTGTGATTGGCAGTTAGCCGCCAAGGTAGCCAGCGAACGAACGACTATTCTGGCGGGCGGTCTGGAACCCGATTGCGTCGCTCATGCAGTACGGCAGGTTCGGCCTTACGCTGTTGATGTATCAAGCGGAGTTGAAAGTGCGCCTGGACGTAAAGATCCCGACAAAGTTGCTGCTTTTATTCGCAACGCAAAAGGGATCTTACCCTGAATAGCCGAAAGTAGCACGATAGCATGCCCCCTTGACGGGGGTTAACGCGCCGTGCCGCCGAACCTCCGTATGTTTCAATCTCGCTTTTTGCCTGATGGATAACCCTTAGGGCAGCTGTCTTGCCATGGGGAAAAAAGGACAATCCTTTTTGGTCCTGGCACGAAGCATACCATAGGAACTATTATGAAATTTTCCGAACTGAACCTGCCCGTCGAAGTCCAGCGAGGCATCGATGCCGTGGGATTCACAACGCTCACGCCCGTTCAGGAACAGTCGATTCCCCTGGCGTTGGAGCGTAGGGATGTTGCTGCTCAGGCACAAACCGGCACTGGCAAGACAGCGGCTTTTTTGATCTCTTTATTCACGAGATTGATCCGGGATCCGCAATCCAAGGGGCATGCGCCTCGGGCTTTGATTCTTGCTCCTACCCGCGAGTTGGTCGTACAAATAGCCGAGGATGCCGCAGGATTGGGCCGCTTTTGCGATTTTAAAATCCAGCCGATTTTTGGCGGTATCGATTATGAAAAACAGCGTCAGGCGTTGCAATCCGGTGTCGATATCATTATCGCCACCCCGGGGCGTTTGATCGATTACGTCAAGCAGGGAGCTGTATCTCTGGCCTGTATCGAGGCCTTGGTCATCGATGAAGCGGACCGCATGTTCGACATGGGCTTTATCCGTGATCTCCGGTATATCATTCGTAAATTGCCGGCGTTTGACCGGCGTCAAACCATGCTTTTTTCGGCCACCTTGTCTCATCGGGTTATGGAGTTAGCCTACGAATTCATGGACATGACCGAGAAGGTCAAGGTGTCCCCCCAGAATGTTACCGCCGCACAAGTTGAAGAGGTTCTTTACCATGTAGCCCGCCGGGAAAAATTCGCATTGCTGATGGGGCTAATGAAAAAAGAACAGGCTGAATGTGTAATGTTGTTTGTCAATACCAAGCGCGAAGCCGAATATCTGGAAGGTCGTCTGCAGGCCAACGGTTACAAGGCGGCTTTGATCTCGGGCGATATCCCGCAGAAAAAACGCATGCGTATCCTGAATGATTTCAAGGAAGGGCATATTCATTTTCTGGTGGGAACCGATGTTGCCTCGCGAGGTATCCATGTTGATGGGGTGACGCACGTTATTAACTACGATTTGCCTCAGGACCGCGAGGATTATGTGCATCGCATCGGCCGTACAGCCCGCGCCGGTGCCACTGGCAAGGCCATTAGTTTTGCGGATGAGGACCTGGTCTTTTATCTTGCTGATATCGAGGATTATATCGGTCACCGAATCCCTGCCGTATTTCCCGAAGACAGCGACTTTTGCCATCAGTATAAATCGTTTCGGCCACCCAAAAAGGCGGTGCGCCCGCGCGCCGCAGCCACGAGTGCGGGGGGTAAATCAAAGGAGTCTCCTCCGCGTCGCCGCAAGCCGCGCCGTCGGACCAAGAGCGATTCCTCAGAGAATAAAACCGGGAAAGAAACGCCGTGACAGGTTACGCTCTGGAATCCTTGCCGTGCTGTGCCAAATGTCCCCGACTGGTGGACTATCTTGGCAGCATCGAGCCAGCTAAAGGGCGAAGTCGCAGCGAATACTGGAACCGTCCGGTACCGGGGTTCGGTGACCCCCGGGCACGAATCTTCTTGGTCGGGCTGGCTCCTGGTGCGCATGGGGCAAATCGCACAGGCAGGCCTTTTACCGGAGATGGTGCCGGTGATTTCATGTATCCGTTGCTTTACGCAACCGGGCTTTCCAATCAGCCGGGAGCCGATAATATCGATGACGGCCTGATTTTGACGGACCTTTATATCAGTAATGCCGTCAAGTGTGTGCCTCCACAAAATAAACCCCTGACGGCTGAGTTTAAGCACTGTCGTCCCTATCTGACCGCTGAACAAAATCGTCTGCCCAACATGAAGGTGGTCGTAACTTTGGGGCGGGGCGCGTTTGACAGTTATATGCGGTTATGTCTGGACGATGGCATTTTGCAACGGCTTGGAGATTTTCCGTTCGCGCACGGCGCCAGTTACAAATTGTCTAATGGCGTCTGGGTCGTCGCCTGTTATCACACCAGTAGATATAACGTGAATACAGGTCGTATCACCGAGCAAATGTTTGTCGATTTGATGCACCATGTACGTGATCTGGCAGAAAACGGTTGAAATCATTCTCTACCTTTCATAAACTTACCTGTTTTGACTGCCCTGGGGAAATCGGCCAGCTTGGTCGCTTGCACGAGATGGGTGCGAGTTGGCGTTTTCCCTGATAAATTCAGACCAGTTCTCCTGTGACGACTCCTGTTGAGAACGAGCCTACGAGGTGAGAGATGGCCTGGTTTAAAAAAACGAAGGCACCGATTGTGCCTGTTGAAACCAAAAAAGTGAAGATGCCCGAAGGCGTATGGCGTAAATGCCCTCATTGCAACGAAATTATTTACGCCAAAGAGATCGAGCGGAATCAGAATGTCTGCCCCAAATGCGATTATCACTTTCGTATTTCGGCCAGGGAGCGCATCGCGCTGGTGTTGGACGAGGGGTCGTTCGCCGAGCATGATGCCACCATGCAGTCCGTCGATTTTCTTGAATTCAAGGACGGCAAGCGCTATCGGGACCGCATCAGTGCCGCCATCAAAAATAGTGGGCTGAGCGATGCCGTTCTTTGGGGTGAAGGTTCCATCGAGGCCTTGCCGGTTGTGGTAGCGGTTTTCGATTTTTCTTTCATGGGTGGCAGCATGGGTGCCGTGGTGGGCGAGAAAGTTACCCGGGCGGCAGAAAAGGCGTTGGAAAATCGTTGTCCCTGCCTGGTTTTTTCTTCTTCCGGCGGGGCGCGTATGCAAGAAAGCATTATGTCTCTCATGCAGATGGCCAAAACCAGTGCGGCTCTCGCCCGGCTTAAGGAAGCTGGTCTTCCCTATATTTCGGTTTTGACCGATCCGACCACGGGTGGGGTGACGGCGAGTTTTGCTATGCTGGGTGATGTTAATATGGCCGAACCTCGTGCTTTGATCGGGTTTGCCGGCCCCCGCGTTATTGAACAGACAATCCGTCAGAAGTTGCCCGAAGGCTTTCAGCGATCGGAATATCTTCTGGAGCACGGCATGGTCGACATGATTGTACGCAGACCGGAAATGAAGGCGCGCCTGGCTCAGGTTTTGCGTATCTTCATGAAGCAATGACCCATGGATTACCATCAGAGCCTGGCTTATCTGTTTGGGCTACAACGCTTTGGCATTAAGCTGGGCCTCGCCAATATTCAAACCCTGCTGGCACGACTTGACAACCCTGAAAGGGCTATGCGCATCGTGCATGTAGCCGGCACCAACGGAAAAGGCTCGGTGTCGGCCGCTACCGCTTTGATACTGCAGTCAGCAGGGTATCGAACCGGACTTTATACCTCTCCACACCTACATTCTTTTACGGAGCGCATACGCATCGATGGCGAGCCTGTCAGCGAATCTGACATGGTGGCGTTGGTCGATGAAATACGTGCAGTTGTCGGGTCCGTGCCGGTTACATTTTTTGAATTTACGACAGCGATGGCTCTGTTGTATTTCAAACGAAAAAATGCAGAGTTTGCAGTGCTGGAAGTTGGCATGGGCGGCCGCCTTGACGCCACCAATGCCGTGATGCCGGAAGTCTCCGTCATTACCCCGATCAGTCATGACCATGCCGAACACCTGGGGGCGGATCTCGCGACTATTGCCGGTGAAAAAGCCGGCATCATCAAGCCGGAGGTTCCGGTCGTCATTGCCTCGCAGCAGGCAGAAGTTGAACGCGTGCTGCTGACGCGGGCCGCCGAGAAAAAGGCTCCTGTGAGTCTGTGGGGGCGTGATTTTCAGATTATGGAACATGCCCGTTCTTTCGATTTTATCTCTTCAGGATTGACCCTTCGGAATTTGTCCCCAGGGCTGGCTGGTGCGCATCAGAGGGAGAATCTCGCTGTGGCCCTGGAGGTGGCGGCTCTGCTGAGAAGCCGTGATACGGCCTTGTCGGAGCAAGCCTTGCGCCATGGTGTTGAAAACGTTCGCTGGCCCGGTCGCCTCGAATGGTGGGGAGGTTTGCGGCAGGTTTTGCTTGATGGCGCTCATAATCGTGGGGGAGCCCAGGCGCTGGCCCGCTATCTGGTCTCCATCGGGTGTGGAAAAGTTCGGTGGGTGGTGGGTATCAAGGGACAGCGATGCCCCGATGATATTCTCGCCCCCCTGCTGCCTCATACCTCCTGTCTCTATGCAACCTTGCCACCTGTTGACCAGGGAGTTGAACCCGATAAACTGGTTCAGGCGGCCAGGCAATCCGGCGTATCGGCCGAAGTCTATTCGAGTCCGGCCGAGGCCATGACCACTGCTCTTGCCCAGAGGCGAGAGGGGGAAATTGTGCTTGTGGCGGGATCGTTGTTTTTAGTTGCAGCTGTGCGAGACTATTTGATGGATAGGGAGAGAACCCGGTGAAAGATAATTGCATTGCGCTGAGGGGCGCGGCCTTGCTGCTGTTGGCAATCATGGTAATTGGTGGGGAACCGGTTTTTGCGGAGGATTCCGCGGATACTTCTGCACTGCCTGTGGCGTTGGAGGCGGAAGAATTGGTTTTTGACCAGAGGACAGGAGTGTATCAGGCCGATGGTGACGTGTTCTTGCGTCGGGGGGAGCAGACACTCGCTTCTGACAGCTTGCAATTCAATGAAGAAACCGGTGATGCCCAAGCCAGCGGTCAGGTGCGTTTGTTCGACCCCGAGGCGGTAGTTACCGGCGATGCTTTAAGTCTGAACATCCATCAGGATACCGGTTCTATCAGCAACGGGCAGATTTTTTTGCCAAAGCCTAATTTTCATGTTGCGGGCAGCGAAATCGAAAAACTTGGAAAATATCAGTACCACATCCAGGACGGTACTTTTACCACCTGCGATGGCGATCGGCCTTCATGGAAATTCAGCGCACGGCAACTGGATGTGACGGTCGGGGGGTATGCCTGGGCCAGACATGTTTTTTTCCATATATACGACGTCCCTGTTTTGTATCTGCCCGTGATGGGATATCCGGTCAAAATCGAGCGGGAATCCGGGCTGTTGATGCCACGTTACGGTCAATCCGACAAGCGTGGAACTGAGCTTTCTCTCGTTTATTATCAAGTCCTTGATCGCCACATGGACGCGACTTTTTATCTCGACTATTTTTCCAAACTCGGTGTTGGGAAAGGTGTTGAATACCGCTATTTTCTTGGACATGACAACGAAGGTGAAGCCAAGGTATATCATGTCTCCGGTTTGGAAGGGCATAGTGACCAGGTTGCGCTCGACTGGCAGCACATGGGGACCTTGCCGGGACAAGTCTGGTTGACTGCCGATGCACAGTATGTCAGCAGTCGCCGCTATTTCTCCGACTTCGGCGAAGTGGCTGGTGAGTACAACCGTGATCGTGCCGAGAGCATCGTAGCGGCAAGCCGGCATTGGGGAAACAATAATCTGGCAGGTCAGTTCAAGTACTTGCGTCAGCTAAATCAGGATGATGGCGATGCTCCGATTAATGATGATCTGACCTTGCAGCGGTTACCCGAGGTTCGTTTCAATATGCTTCGGCAGCGGATTGGTTACACCCCCTTGTATTATAGCCTGGACTCTTCAGCTACATATCTCTGGCAGAAAGAAGGGGAGAAGGTCGGCCGTCTTAGCCTGCGCCCAGCGTTGTCGGCCCAATTCACTCCTGGCGAATGGTTGGAAGTCGGTGCCGAAATCGGCTACCGTGAAAGGGTTTATTCCTGGGCCGAAGGGGATGAGCAAATAGGGGTTCCCGATGCGACCCTGCGTCTCGGTACTCGCCTCAATAAGGTCTATGCGGTAAATGGCGACACGGTAAGCAAGATTCAGCATGTTCTGCAACCGGAAGTTGTCTATTATTATGTCCCTACCGTGGATCAGGATGATATTCCCCTGCTTGAGTCTGAAGATTTTATCGGTCGTCGCAATACGCTCAGTTACGGACTGGTTAACCGGTTGGTCTCCCGGCTTGAATCCGTTCAGGGGCAGGTGGATTACCACGAGTTTCTTTACCTGCGAGTGGCTCAGGAGTATGACCTCTCATTGACCGAGCATGTCGACCTGTTGTCGCCGGATAGGCAAGAGGCGCAGCGATGGAGCGACCTTCGCACAGAACTTATTGTTCGCCCGACGCGTCACAGCTACGTGGATCTTGATTCGCGTCTGGCTACAAACGGGAGCGGGGGCTTGCGCACTTTCAGTGCCGAAGGCGGGGTGGAAGATGGGCGTGGAAATTCCCTGGCGTTGCGGTATCGTTATCGGCAGGATGAGCAGGAGTATATTGGTGCCAAGGTGGACATGGCTTGGTTGAAGCCGGTTTATGTCAACTATGAACAACGTTATGCTTTAGATGACAGTGTTACCCTCGAAAATGTACTCAATCTGGAATACCGGGCGCAATGCTGGAGCATGTTTGTGTCGTGGAGAGATCGTCGCGATGAACAACAATTCACCGTTAGTTTCGCTCTGACCGGAATAGGTAGAACCTCCCGTTCCGGCAGCAGTCTTGAACCTGCGTTGTACTAAGTTTCATTGAGGAGACTGTTTGCTTGCAGAAGATTTGAAAATTATAATTGACTGCAAAAAATAAAAGATGCTAATAAACTGTATCCCGTCTGATTTTGCCGGTGGGATTGCGGCCTGTCCACAATTAGCATCCAAAAGGAGTCTCCATGAAAGCTCTGGTAAATTGGTTAGTGATGATGGTATGTTTTGTTGTCTTCGTTCCTGCCGTGGGTTTTTCCGCCCAGGCTGTCTCAACTAAAACAACTGTGGGTTCTCCTTCAGTGGTGACAGTCAATAACGCGACAGTCGAACAGTTGCAGACCCTTCCCGGCATCGGTAAGGTAACCGCGCGCAGCATTGTTGAGTATCGCAAGGTTCACGGTTCTTTTGTCAAGGTGGAAGACCTTCTGCAGGTCAAAGGAATCGGTAGGCAGACCCTGGAAAAAATTCGGGGGCACATTTCCGTGAAATGATCCTGGGGTGTTGCGCGGGGCTTGTTGGGGTGAAACAGAGTATTTGTGTCTGAGATGCTTTGGAGTAGATCGTTAAAGGAGTGCAGGCATGGCAAGCCCTAAAGCCACATCCAGCGAACGTAACAGTGGCCGTCGCATTCCGCTGGTACCGGTGGTCATTATTTTATTAATCCTTGGGGCGGGGCTTTTTGGTGAAACAGGAGCCTTGCACATGTTGAAAGCGCGGCGTCATAAAGCTGATTTGGAGCGGCAGGTCGCTGAAAAACAAGAAATAAACCGTGCTTTGAAACAGGAAATCAACCTATTGAAGACGGACCGCAATTATATTGAAGCATTGGCTCGCCAAGAATTGGGTATGGTGGGTGATGGAGAGGTTGTTTATCAGTTCCCCTCCGAAAAGACGGATTCCGACAAGGGGAAGAAATTGCCGCCCCCCACTCCGTGACACGATAGCTTGATATAGAATCTCTCACTTTTCCCGGCATTTGCCGGGTTATTTTTTGCTCGCGGTCTCGCTTGACAGGGGGGCTAAAGCAGGGCTAACATACGCGCTGGAATTTACGTTCGGATCATCCATAGTAACGTCTGTCGCAACTCTACCAGGCGCTACGTTTAGGCATGCTCGTTTTCACGCGGGTATGTAAAACTGTATCGAGTGTTTAAACTCTTGGCGCGGTTTGCCTTCCCTGGAAATGGGATACAAAGGCTATTGCGTGTCCGTGGACAGCTATATTTCTACCAAGAAAGCATTTTTCATGAAACAACGGTTGGTGCAATCTATCGGTAAGGCTCTGCAGGCCTGTTTTGATCAACAACAACTGCATTCCGGGGTTATGCCTGAGATAGGCCTGGAAGTGCCGGCGCATACCGAACATGGTGATTTTTCCACCAATGTAGCCATGGCTATGGCTCGCGCGGAAAAAAAAGCTCCTCGCAAGATAGCGGAAACGATTGTTGAAGCTCTCGGCGATGGCGATGGCATGTGGGATCGTATCGAAATTGCCGGACCGGGCTTTATAAATTTTTATCTTACACCTCGTTGCTGGTTCGGTATGCTTGACGACGTTTATCGTCAAGGAGAGCTTTACGGTCGCACCCATACCGGAGCCGGTCGCAAAGTCCAGGTGGAGTTCGTCAGTGCCAACCCTACCGGGCCTTTGCATATCGGCCACGGCCGTGGCGCTGCCACGGGCGATGCCGTGGCGGCCGTAATGACGGCTGCCGGTTATGATGTGCAGCGAGAATACTATATCAATGACGCCGGTAACCAGATGTTGACCCTAGGGCGCTCGTTGTTTCTCCGTTATAAGGAGCTCCTCGGCGAAGCTGTCGATTTTCCTACCGATTGCTATCAGGGCGTTTATATTGTCGACCTTGCTCGCGAAGTACTTGAGAAAGAAGGAGAGCGCCTGCGTGACCTTCCAGAGGAAGAAGCTTTGCGTTTCTTCTCTGATTTCGGCGGGGGTAAGATCCGTGACGGTATTGAGGATGACCTTGCAGCCTTCGGAGTGCATTTTGACAACTGGTACAGCGAACAGAGTCTCTATGACCGACAGGAAGTAGAACGCGGGATTGCTCTGCTGCAAGAGCGGGGGCTGACATACGAAAAAGAGGGGGCTATCTGGTTTCGCACCACAGACTATGGGGATGATAAGGACCGGGTTCTGGTGCGATCCAACGGAGCCACAACCTATTTTGCCTCGGATGTAGCCTACCACAAGGAAAAGTACGATCGCGGATTTGACACCGTTATTGATGTCTGGGGTGCTGATCACCACGGTTACGTACCTCGCATGAAAGCGGTGCTGGCCGGACTGGAGCGTAACCCTCAGGATTTACAAATTATTCTGGTGCAGTTGGTAAACTTGTTGCGTAATGGTCAGCAAGTGGCCATGAGTACCCGTTCCGGAGAGTTTGTGACCCTGCGCGAGGTTATTGACGAAGTCGGTCGCGATGCCTGTCGGTTCTTTTTCCTCATGCGTCGCTCCGACAGCCAGCTGGATTTTGATCTTGAACTGGCCAAAAAACAAAGCAATGAAAATCCTGTGTTTTATGTCCAGTACGCCCATGCCCGGGTCTGCAGTATAAATCGCAATGCCGAAGAGCAGGGGATGAGCATACCGGTGCAGGGCCAGGTCGATTTCGACTGCCTTACGCTCGAGGACGAGTTGATGCTGGCAAAGCTGGTATCTCGATATCCCGAAGTGGTTGATGGCGCGGCAGCAAACTTTGAACCGCACCGGATTGTTTTTTATTTGCAGGAGTTGGCTGCGCGTTTTCATAGTTATTACAACAAAGGGCGTGTAATTATCGATGATCCGGAAGTTAGCCAGGCCCGGCTTTATTTGATTAATTGCGTCCGTACCGTTTTGCACAACGCGCTGGTATTGCTTGGGGTTTCTGCGCCGGATCGAATGTAAACAGGAGGAAATACGATGAGTCGTCAGGTTGCATCCCGATCTCAAAGACGCCTTGAAAAAAAACAGGCCCTGGGTTTGGTTGTTATGGGGTTGGTCATTGCGTTGATTAGCTACAGCCTCGGCGTTGTCGTTGGCCGAAGTGGCGATGAGAAGATCGTTCACGAAGACCTTGCTGCTACCGAGCGAATTGCCATACCGCCCACCGATGCCATGACTGCCAGCGAGGCGTTGCAACCTGTTGACGAGGCTGCCGATCCTCAGTTGACTTTTTATGATACATTGCCTGAGGGCAAGCAACCTCCAATGGGGAGCGGCATAAATATGCCCGCTCAATCCACCGAGCCACCAGTGGTTTCCGTGGATGTGCGCAGCGACCGTGCACCGGCGCAGGAAATTGTTGTATCCAAGCCTGCACCGGCGAAGGAAGTTGTCGCATCCAAGCCTGCACCGGCGAAGGAA
>DIKU01000145.1:40600-46630 GCA_002424645.1 Pelobacter sp. UBA5610
CACCTCCGCCCAAAGCTGAGCCGTCTAGTGCGGTTGCCGGCGGCAGTTACATCATTCAGGTCGCTTCCGTACAAAAGGCGGATGGTGCTCAGGACCTGAGCGGTCGTTTGTCCAAAAGTGGATATGCTGCCTATGTAGAAAAAACCGACCTCGGTAGTAAGGGGGTTTGGTATCGGGTCTATGTCGGACCCTTTGCCTCAAGGAATGTCGCTGATGGGGCGGCATCTACCTTGAAAACATCAGGTTTGGCTTCCGCTCCTATAGTTAGAAAACGCTAGCAAAACAGGGGTTGACATTCTTTTTGTTCCGGCGTATATTTCACGTCTTGACGCGGGGTGGAGCAGCTCGGTAGCTCGTCGGGCTCATAACCCGAAGGTCACAGGTTCAAATCCTGTCCCCGCTACCAATAGGATAAAGGGTCATACAGTCATGTATGGCCCTTTTTTTATGGCAAAGCCTTACCCGTAGAGGGAAGGGGAAGTGCGCCGTCAACTGGATTGTCGGGAATGGTTGACAGATGTTCTTTGGGGGCAAGTAGATGTCTCCCTCTCCGCCTGCATGGAGGGTTTTTGATCATGGGGTCAGTGGAGCATGTCATTAAAAAAGCCCGTGCGGGTAGCACGGGCTTTTTTGGTGATGCTGAAATAAAAATTTAGTTTTTTTGTTTCAAAAAGGAGTCGATAGCCACTGCTGCCGATTTGCCATCGCCCATGGCAAGAATGACCGTGGCGCCGCCGCGTACAATATCCCCGCCGGCATATACTCCGGGGAGGTTGGTGGCACCGTTTTCGTCCGTTTCGATGTTGCCCCATTTGTTAAGCTTCAAATCCGGAGCCGTCGCAGTCAGCAGAGGATTGGCGCGGGTGCCAATGGCGTTAACCACCACATCCACCTCCAGTTCAAAGGTTTCGCCTTCGATGGCGACGGGTCTGCGGCGACCGGAAGCGTCCGGTTCACCAAGTTGCATCCTTTGACACAGCAGGCCTTTGACCCACCCATTTTCATCGCCGAGGATTTCCAGGGGGGCGGCCAGCAGAATGAATTCGATCCCTTCTTCCTTGGCGTGGTGCATCTCCTCGATCCGTGCCGGCATCTCGGCTTCGGTGCGGCGGTAAACGATGATGGAGCGGTCTGCCCCCAGGCGCTTCGAGGTGCGTACCGCATCCATGGCGGTGTTGCCGCCACCAATAACCGCTACCCGTTTGCCATGAATTATGGGGGTGGGATGGTCGTTGCGCCAGGCAGCCATCAGGTTGACGCGGGTCAGGTATTCATTGGCCGAATAAACCCCCTTGAGGTTTTCTCCGTCGATATTGAGCATAACCGGAAGGCCGGCTCCGTTACCGATAAAAATCGCATCGAATTCCTGTCGCAGCTCGTCCAGAGTGACGGTTTTTCCGACCACGACGTTGCATTCGATTTCTACACCCAAATCCAGAAGTCTTTTTACTTCGGTGTCGACGATACGCTTGGGTAAACGAAATTCGGGGATGCCGTAGCGCAGAACCCCGCCGGTGTCGTGCAATGCCTCAAACAGGGTCACTCCGTGCCCCATGCGCGCCAATTCGCCTGCCATGGTAAGCCCGGCCGGGCCGGAGCCTACTATGGCAATTTTTTTGCCGGTCGGCTCCGGAAGTTGTTCCTTGGGCAATTTATCCGGATGGGCCATAGCCCAGTCAGCCACAAATCTTTCCAGGTAGCCTATGGCAACCGGAGCGCCTTTGGCACTACGGACACACACCTGTTCGCACTGGGTCTCTTGTGGGCAGACCCGGCCGCATACAGCGGGCAAGGTGTTGTCGGCAAGCAAGATGCGCGCGGCTTCGGGCAGGTTGCCTTCGGCCAGGGCAGCAATAAAGTCGGGAATGCGGACCCGGACCGGGCATCCGGCAATGCAGGGACGGCTTTTGCAAAGAAGACAACGCTGGGCTTCGCGGATGGCCTGCTCTTCGGTAAGTCCCTGGTTGACTTCCTCGAAGTTGCCGATGCGGCGCTGTGGATCCTGTTCGGGCATTTTAACCCGCTCGATAGCCATGCGTTCTTTGGGGGTCAGGTTTTTTTTCATGATATATGTTATCGTTTCACTTTAATGATTTTGTCGCGCAGTTCTTTTGGTAATTCTTCCAGGATTTTGGCTTCGGTATCCCGGTACATGGACAAGCGGTCCATGAGCAGTCCAAAATCGACCAGGTGCCCGTCGAACTCGGGTCCATCGACGCAGGCGAATTTGGTTTCGTCGCCAACCTTGACGCGGCAACCGCCGCACATGCCTGTTCCATCAATCATGATGGGGTTGAGGCTGACAATGGTTTTTATGCCGTAGGGGCGTGTCAGTTCGGCTACCGCCCGCATCATGGGGACTGGGCCGATGGCAAACACAGCACTGGGGCGCTTGTCCGGATTGTCGATAAGTTCCTGCAGTACATTGGTCACAAAGCCCTGCTGGCCCAAGCTGCCATCTTCTGTGGCAACCAATACGTCGGTGGAAAAAGCCGCCAACTCCTCGGCGAGAATGATGAAGGGCTTGGAGCGTCCGCCGATAATGGTGGTCACCTCGTTGCCCGATTCGGCCAAGGCTTTGGCCAGGGGGTACAGAACCGCTGTGCCGAGCCCTCCGCCAACACAGGCAACGCGACCCCACTGTTCAATATCCGTTGCTTTCCCCAGCGGGCCGGCAATGTCACGGATCGATCCGCCGACCGGAGTGCTCACGATTTTGAGGGTAGAGGCACCAACGGCTTGTATGAAAAGGGTGATGGTGCCTGCTTGCGGGTCGGCGTCTCCGATGGTCAGGGGGATACGTTCGCCATCTGCTTCGGGGTGGACAATGACAAACTGACCCGGTTGCCGGGCTTTGGCGATGCGTGGAGCGCGAATAACCATGCGATGCACGTTAGGCGCCAAGGTATCGTTTTGCAGAACTTCGAACATGTTCTCTCCAACGGATAGAAAGGGAGTGGTCAACGTCCCGCCCTGTGGTGGGGGAATTTAACGAACTCCCGTTAAACTCGCGATTATCAACTCAAAAAAAGCTCTCAGAGAGAGAAAGTAAACTCCTTGATAGTATCAGTTTGGGTTTTTCAATTCAACCAATACCTTGTTTTCGGGATGTTTTGCTGTTTACGATATTCTTCAGGGGCTTTTTGCATTCCTTCCGGACTTTGTGGTGATGAGGAATTCTTCTAAGACCATCGCCTGGACAGGATGATAAATAGAACCGATTGGTAGGGATTTGCCGAAAGTGAGGGTGATTAGAGCGTTGTTAGCGGAAAGGTTTTCTGCTACGGTTTCCCCGTACCGTTTTGTATCTCAATCCTTTTGCAGGAGAGTCTCTAAATAAGAGGGCCGACATCGAGGTATATGTCGTATGTTTGCGGAAGCGGCCCTGTGTTCGCCGGGGAAATGATATTTGCAATGGGTTGATCCGGTTCGTCTTTAACTTTATAGAGAGGTAATTGGTTATGCTGGAAATACGTCGGCAGGCATTGCGAGGAGCTTTGTGCGACGCAGATGAAGGTGTTCGCCAGGCGGCAGCGGAGGCTTTGGAGCGCTTGGAAGCCGTACAGAGTCTGGACGATATTCTGCAGATCCTCAAGTCAGGCAACCGGGGGCTGCAGGTGCGTGCTATTTTTGCACTCGAAAAGGTCCATAGTCCCCGGGTGTATGCGCCTTTGCTGGCTGCTCTCAAGGTTGCCGATGCCGACATCCGTTGCGCAGCAATACAGGTCCTTGGTGAAAAAAAACATGTCAAGGCAATGGAATACCTTGTTCGCCATCTGAAAGATCCTCACCCTGCTGTGAGGGTACATGCTGCTTGTGCATTGGGTAATTTCTCCGATCGCCGCCTGGTTCCCTATCTGGTGGCCGAATTGGGTAGCAGTGATGAAGAGTTGATAGTCAGTGTTCTCGAAGCATTGGGTAGGATCGGAGCCGCGGAAGCCGAAGGTGCCATATTGAGATTGGTTGAGGATGACCGCCTGCGCGTAAGGCGCGCCGCTATTAAGGCCTTGGGGTGCCTGGGGATTGATGACCCCGCTGTCTCCTCCGATTGACGCCGGTTTTTGTGCGGAGTGGATGGCTTAAAGGTAATCGATGACATCCACGCCTTTAAGGAAGGGATCGACTTCGGAAACGATTCGTTTCTTTTCGGCGGCGGAGAGGTTGAGGGTGCGCGGTTTTTCCAGATGCTCTCCCAGGGGGTTAAACAGTATTTTCAACTCAACGGAATCGGGATTCTCGATTCCGACACGTCCCACCACGCCAATTTCATTATTATCCAGGCGCACCAGGGTTCCAACCGGGTAAGTGCCCAGGGCAAAAATAAATGTTTCCAGGTATCCCGGGTGCAATAGCGTTCCGGCCTGATACATAAGCTCCCGTATGGCTTTGCGCGGAGTAATAGGACGTTGGTAGGGGCGCAGGGTGGTGATGGCATCATAGGTGTCGGCAATGGTAGTCATGTCGATCAGGTCAAATGAGCCGCTGATGCCAGAGTTTTGAGGATAGCCCCTCCGGTCAAAATGCAGGTGGTGGCCAAGCACAATGGCGCGGGCGCAGTCGTTCAAGCCACCCATTTGGTCAACTATTGCGGCGCCCAAATCGGGGTGCTTTTTAATTTCTAAGAATTCTTTTTCCGACAGCCGCCCCGGCTTATTTATGATGGCCAGGTCGATTTTAAGTTTGCCGATATCATGCAGAAGACTCCCGATGCCGAGGGTGCGCAACTCGTCTTCGGAAAGCCCGGCTGCCCTGCCGACCGCCAGGGCAAGTACCGAGACGTTTACGGAATGGGTAAAGGTGTAGTTGTCGTAATTTTTCAGGAGACTCAGTGCCAGTAGCGCGTGGGGATCGGCAAGGGTCATGCGAGCCATGTCCTTGACGACTTTGTGCGCTTCCACCGATGACGGGATGCGACCCAGTCGTACATCTTGGAAAATGGTGTTGACGACTTTAAGAGCGCGTCCGAAAATTTTTCGGGCGGATTGCCGACCGGTATCCTCCTCATTTTCTTCAGGCAAAAAACGGATATTGCGGATATCGTGCTGTCGGAACAGTTCCTCGAACTCTTCGTGTCCCAGTGCCGTACCGTTTAAGAACTGCAGGAGAAGTTTGAGTTCATGATCCGCTAGGCCTTCAAGAAACTCGAACCCGGCGATCTGTTTTTCCTGAAGCAGGCGGCAGAGATTTTCCGCTGATGGGTAGGGATCGGCAAACAGGTGGTCATTTACGAACAAAGTATCTTGCAGGATGCCGATACGCAGCTGGGTTCGGCCTTGCAACAGGCTTCTCAGTAACCCGGAAACGGCCTGTAGCTGTTTTTGGATAAGCGGGTGCTGTACAGGGTAGAGCCGTAATCCCTTGAGGGCCCCGGACAGACTGTTGACCAGTTGTTTTGATGAATCCATTTGCATAGGCGTCAAAGTTCAGGCCATTGTTTCATGATTCGTAATGCGGAATGGGCAATACGTTGATCCCGCTCATGGGTGAGGGCTTCCAAAACGGGTTTGGAGGAAGGGCTGCCGATCTGCCCAAGGGCAGCAATGGCCTGAATGCGTAAGGACGTCCGTTTGGCTCGTCCCCATAACGGTCGGCGTTTCGCCAATATCTCAAGTTCCGTTGCTGCTTCGGGGGCGCCTATGCGGCCCAGTGCCTTGATTGCGGATGTTTTAAGCTCGGTCTTTTTCATGAACGGATCCCGGGTTTTGATGATTTTGACCAAGCTTGGCACCGCCGCTGGGTTCCGCATAATGCCAAGGGCAATGATGGCTTGAGGATAGAGTTCCCGGTGGCCACTGTCAACCAGCTGTAGCAAAGATTTGACCGCTTGCTCCCCACCCAGGCGCGCCAGCGCACGAACGGTCTCGCGGGCGATGCGCAAATCTTCATGCCAGAGCAGAGGGTGGAGGTGGCTGGCGGTGCGCGATTCACCGATCTGTCCAAGGATGGCGACAACGTTGCGTACCATATACCAGTGTTCGTCCTGCAGTGCCAATACTAAATCGGGGATGGCGATGGTACCCTGTTTAGCCA
>DIKU01000139.1:0-3356 GCA_002424645.1 Pelobacter sp. UBA5610
TGCTCGGCCCCTTCAGGTGATATAACCGCGACCAATTTCGGACGAAAGCGGCGAATTTGCTCCTCCAAGCGGGCAAGATTATTGCCGGCGGTGAGGCTTACCACTTCAAACTGATCCGGAAAGGCGGCCACAATATCCAGCGTACTCACGCCAATGGAACCTGTAGAGCCAAGGATGCCAAGTTTTTTTACTGAAGCCATCGTTCCCTCTACCCCTGCAAACACAGGGCGAAATAGTATGTTAAAGGAAAAGCGAACAACAAACTGTCAAGACGGTCAAGAATTCCACCGTGCCCGGGTATAAGCGTGCCGGAATCCTTAACACCAAACGATCGTTTTAAAAGAGATTCGAATAAATCTCCAAGTTCGGCAACAACACCCACTACCAGTCCGAGGAACAGCAACGGCAGAAGCCCGGTCCACGGCATGAATGTCACGTGAGCCAGACCTGCTGCAAGTATGCTGCCGGCAAGACCTCCGATAGCACCCTCGACACTTTTCTTGGGACTGACACTGGGATAGAGCTTTTTCTTACCCCAAAAAGTACCGGTGAAGTAAGCACAACTATCGTTAAGCATAACCAGAAAGAGAACCAGCAAAACCCAGCGGGTACCATGATGCAAGTCACGAAGCAAAGCAAGATGAGCCAACGGGATGGTAATATAGAGAAAACCGAAGAGCAAAAGGGCAAGCTCCCCGGCAACACTTTCCATTGCTCCATGCCGTAGTAAAAAAAGGCAGGCAAAACTAAAAACTAGCAGGGTCAAGCCGCCAACAAACACAGAATGATAACCGAACACCAGTGGTGCCATAAGACCAACACCGGCCACAAGTGCAAGCGCCTTTTCCACGACTCGGCGACCGGCTAGAGCCATGGCGTAGTATTCATACAGCGCCCAGGCCGCAAGACCGCATGTCAGGCCAAAAAAACCCCAAAAGGGAGCCCACAAGATAAAAGCTATAAGCAAAGGCAATGCAATGATTGCTGTGAGAATTCTGGTTTTAATAACGAACTCCTTCAGTCGCTTCCATTGTCTAAAGTTTGATCGGCTGTCAAACCGTAACGGCGCTCCCTACGGCTGAATTCAGCCAAAGCCTCATGCAGATGCGCAGGGCTGAAATCCGGCCAGAGAACCGGAGTAAAATAAATTTCGGAATACGCCAACTGCCACAACAGGAAATTGCTGATGCGAATCTCACCACTGGTCCGAATAAGAAAATCAGGATCGGGCATGCCCGAAGTTTGGAGCGCACGGGAAAAACACTCTTCATCGATACAAGCAGGGTCCAATCGTCCACCCGAAACTTCGTCAGCGAGAAATCGTACAGCCGACAGGATTTCGTCTCGAGACCCATACGACAGAGCCAGAGTTAGAACCATATCATTGTTATTCGCTGTACGCTCCATGGTGCGAATCAACGTTTTCCTCACGGCCACGGGGAGGCGATCAATGGCCCCGATGACATTGAGGCGAATATGGTGAGCAAGAAGGGTTTTTAATTCCCGCTCTAAAAAAGTGTTCAGCAAAGACATCAAGGAACCGACTTCTTCATCGGGCCGGCCCCAGTTCTCCGAACTGAATGCATAGAGCGTCAAGTAGGAAACGCCCAACCTCCGGCACTCCTCGATAACTGTCTTGGCGGTCTCAACCCCGTGGTGATGTCCCATGACCCGAGGCAATCCACGCTGTTCAGCCCACCGTCCATTACCATCCATAATGATGGCAAGATGTCGGGGTATACGCATTTCAGCACCACCCATTTTAAGCTGCATCCCTACAGGAAAGTTCTGACATTAGCACAACCAATTTTTACCAGCAAGACAGGATGGCTGGAAAAAGAATAAAGAAAAGGGACGCCTGTACCGACGTCCCTCGGTTTAACTGTATATTGCAACAACCCCGCAAGAGAGCTCCTATCAGGCCTACCAGGCGTTTTGGTTTGCGCGAAAGAGCCGTATATCACGGTTTAGATCACCATAATTTCTTTTTCTTTGCCGGCGACCAGTTCATCGATTTTGACCACATAGGAATCGGTGAGATCCTGGATCTCCTTCTCCCCACGTTTGTGATCATCTTCACTGATTTCCTTATTTTTTTCGAGTTTTTTCAATGCGTCGTTGGCATCACGACGGGCGCTGCGTGCCGCAACCTTGGCATCTTCACCCATCTTACGTATCAGTTTACCCATCTCCTTGCGTCTTTCCTCCGTCATCGGGGGAATAACCAAGCGGATAATCTGCCCATCCGAGGAAGGAGTCAATCCGATATCCGCCTTGAAAATAGCCTTCTCGATCTCCGGGAGAAGTTTCTTCTCCCAAGGCTGAATGGTTATAAGACGCGACTCAGGCACGGAAAGGGTTCCAACCTGATTCAGGGGGGTCGGGGTGCCATAGTAATCGACCATAACGTCATCGAGAAGATTGGTGGAAGCCCTTCCGGTGCGCACTTTGGTCATGTCTTTTTTCAAAGCTTCGACAGCTTTATCCATACCACTGCGAGCTTTCTTAATGACATCATTATACATGGAATCTATTCTCCTTTAACGATGGTACCGATAGCCTCTCCCATGACAACTTTCTGAATGTTGCCCGGGCGCGACAATTGAAATACCACTATAGGCAGATCGTTATCCATACACAGGGATGTCGCCGTCGCATCCATAACTTTAAGTCCCTTTTTCAGCACGTCAAGATAGGTAAGGCTGTCAAATTTGACGGCGTTAGGATCTTTGCAGGGATCGGCATTATAAACGCCTTCAACCTTGGTGGCTTTAAGGATGACATCGGCGCCTATTTCCATGGCGCGCAAACTGGCTGCCGTATCCGTAGTAAAATAAGGATTGCCGGTGCCACCACCAAAAATCACGACCCGATTTTTTTCGAGATGACGAATTGCCCGACGACGAATATAAGGCTCGGCTACCTCACGCATTTCGATGGCCGTTTGAACACGCGTTGCAACACCTACCTGCTCAAGCGCATCCTGAAGTGCCAGGCTGTTCATAATGGTCGCAAGCATACCCATGTAATCGGCACCGGCACGATCCATACCGCCGGCTGCCGCGGCCATACCTCGGAAAATATTACCACCACCAATGACAACGGCGACCTGCACACCCAGTCCGATTACCTCACGAATTTCGTTGGCAATACTGGAAATGACCTGAGGATCTATGCCATAGCCCTGATTACCTGCCAGGGCCTCACCACTGAGTTTCAGGAGTATACGCTTATAAACGGGTTCTTGGTCATCCATAGTCGTTATCACTTTACTTGGTCATGGAAGCGACCTCGGCCGCAAAATCATCAGAGCGCTTCTCAACCCCTTCACCCAACTGGAAACGGGCATAACGGGT
>DIKU01000139.1:3376-3576 GCA_002424645.1 Pelobacter sp. UBA5610
TCAACAACTTTGCCAACGGTCTGATCGGGATCGATAACATAGGCCTGTTCCAACAAACAGACATCTCCGTAATATTTATTGATTTGGCCGACAATGATCTTGTCGACAATATTTTCAGGTTTGCCACTGTCAATAGCCTTGCTGCGCATGATTTCTTTTTCTTTATCTACGATGTCGGCGGGTACTTCATCGCGGCAAAG
>DIKU01000116.1:0-20677 GCA_002424645.1 Pelobacter sp. UBA5610
CAGTCCATGGTCGGTCACATGCTTGGCAAAAGCGGACGGTACCTGGTTATTTACGGGGTCATCGTGGTGGCCATGGGATGGTTTTTCGTTAAAATACCCACAGCTTTTCTTCCCGAGGAAGATCAGGGCATTATCTTCTGTCAGGTGCAGTTACCAACCGGGGCCACCCAGGACAGAACCGCGAAAGTCCTTGAACAGCTGGAACGCCATTTTCTGGAAGAAGACAACCAGGCGATAGAATCCATTCTAACCGTGTCCGGGTTCAGTTTTGCCGGCAAAGGCCAAAACATGGGCTTTGGCTTTATCAGACTGAAAGATTGGAAGGAGCGTCAGAGTAAAGACCTGCAGGCACCTGCCGTCGTCGGCAGAGCCATGGGCAAATTCTCGACATTCAGGGACGCCATGTCCTTTGCCTTTGTTCCGCCGGCGGTTATGGAGCTGGGCAATGCCACCGGCTTTGATTTCCAGTTGCAGGATCGGGATGGCCTGGGCCATGAACAGCTGTTGGCCGCGCGTAATCAGCTGTTGGGCATGGCCGCCCAAAATCCGGCCCTGATAGGCGTGCGTCCCAACGGCATGGATGATACCCCTCAGTTCAACCTTGATATCGATGATGTGCGCGCTGGCGCCCTGGGCGTTTCCCTGTCGGACATTAACAGCATCATGTCGACAGCCTGGGGCAGTTCATACGTCAATGACTTTATCCAGAAGGGACGGGTCAAGAGGGTGTATGTCCAGGCCGACGCGCAAGCGCGCATGCTGCCGGAGGATATCGGCAAATGGTATGCCCGCAACAGTTCCGGCGAGATGGTGCCGTTTTCCGCTTTTGCCACCGGCAGATGGAGCTATAGTTCGCCACGTCTGGAACGCTACAATGGCATCCCCTCCATGGAGATCATGGGACAACCGGCACCGGGCAGAAGTTCCGGTGAGGCGATGCAGGAGATGGAATCGATGGCCGCCAAACTTCCCTCCGGGATCGGCTTCGAATGGACCGGCCTGTCATATCAGGAACGCATGGCCGGGGCCCAGACCACCGCACTGTACAGCATCTCTCTGCTGGTCGTATTTCTGTGTCTGGCCGCTCTGTATGAAAGCTGGGCGATCCCTTTCTCGGTCATGCTTGTCATCCCGTTGGGGGTTATCGGAGCGGTCATGGCGACTACCATGCGCGGGATGTCCAACGACGTCTATTTCCAAATTGCCATTCTTACCACCATAGGCCTTTCGGCCAAGAACGCCATTCTGATCGTGGAGTTCGCCAAGGAACAGATGGAACACGGTATGGGACTTATCGAGGCCACCCTGGAGGGGGCTCGCCTGCGGCTGCGGCCGATCCTGATGACCTCGATGGCGTTTTTCTTCGGGGTGCTGCCACTGGCCATCAATAAGGGCGCCGGATCCGGCGCCCAGAATGCCATGGGTACCGCCGTCAACGGCGGCATGGTAACCGCCACGGTACTGGCTATCTTCTTCGTCCCGGTATTTTTCGTGGTGGTACGCAAACTGTTCCCTGCTAAAAAACCGCGTCTGGCCGAGGACGCTGCAGCCATCGTTCAAATCGAAGGGAACTGAGATGATGTTCAAAAAACTCTACCTGTTCGCAACCATGATTACCCTGGCGGGATGTACGAGCCTGGCTCCGGACTACCATCGCCCGGAGGCTCCGATACCGGCGGCCTGGCCCAGCGGCCCCTCTTATAAGGAACAGGCCGTTACAACCCCGGATGCGGTCGCAGCCCATATGCCCTGGCAGGAATTTACCTCCCGGGAGCCATTGCAAAAACTCATCGCCATGGCCCTCGAAAACAACCGCGATCTGCGCGTGGCCATCCTCAATATCAGGCGATCCCGGGCCCTGTATCGGATTCAGCGCGCGGATCTCCTGCCCAAAATAGACGGCACCGCCGGCAGTCTCGCCGAGGGTCAACCGCAAGACCTCACAACCACGGGTCAGCACGAAACGGCTCACCAGTATAGCGTTGGCCTCGGATTCAGTGCCTACGAACTCGACCTGTTCGGCCGGATTCAAAGTCTCAGGGACCAGGCCCTGGAAGAATACCTTGCCACCGAACAAGCGCAGCGTAGCGCACAGATAAGCCTCGTTTCGGAAGTTATCACCAGCTACCTGAACCTGGCCGCCGACCGGGAAAGACTGCAGCTGGCCCAGGAGACCCTGGCCAGCCAGCAGGCTTCCTACCTGCTCATCAAGAGCCGTTTCGATGCCGGGGTTTCTTCGGCTCTGGATCTGTTCCAGGCCCAGACCAGCGTCGATGCGGCACGGGTCGATATTGCCCGTTATACCAGCCTTGTCGCCCAGGATATGAATAGTCTTGCACTGCTGGTCGGAGCGCCGGTCGCGCCGGAGTTGCTGCCTGACAGCCTGACGGCAAATATCGCATGTGTAAAGGAGATCGCACCGGGACTGTCCTCCGAGGCTCTGCTCGAGCGTCCCGATATCCTTCAGGCAGAGTCCCTGCTCAAGGGCGCCCATGCCAACATCGGTGCAGCACGTGCGGCTTTTTTCCCACGGATCACCTTGACCAGTTCCATTGGCACCGGCAGTACCGAACTGTCCGGTCTGTTTTCGGGCGGCTCCCTGGCCTGGCAATTTGCACCGCAGATCAGCCTGCCGATCTTCAATGCCGGCAGCAATCGCGCCAACCTGGAGGTGGCGAAGGTCGATCGGGATATCGCCGTGAACCACTATGAAAAAGCGATCCAGACGGCGTTTCGCGAAGTCGCTGATGCCCTCGCACAGCGGGGGACCATTGACGAACAGGTCGCGGCGCAGCAATCCCTGACCGACGCTACCGCCGAGAGCTATCGCCTGTCCAGAGCACGTTATGAAAAGGGGGTCGACAGCTATCTGGTGGTGCTCGATTCCCAACGTTCTCTTTATAATGCCCAGCAGAATTTGATTACTGCCCGCCTGTCGCGACTGACTAATCTGGTCGTTCTCTACAAGGTACTTGGCGGAGGTGCATAAAACCGGATAAGAGGGAATTTTTGTCCTGAAAAAATAAGCAGTGATGACCCATATCCCCTGAGTAGCATCGTGGGGACGCACCCACGGCAAAATGATTGGACACAAAACGCGATTGACGGTAACCTTGACCTGATCCGGCGGCGATCGCCTCGCCGCCGAATTTATTTTAGGAGGCGCCTGAATGGCCCGTAAAACCAAGGCCGAGGCCGAACAGACCCGTAAAGATATCCTGGACGCCGCGTTGGAGCTGTTTCACGCCAAAGGCTATTCCCGCACCACCTTGGAAGATATCGCCCTCAGCGCCGGCGTCACACGTGGTGCCATCTACTGGCATTTCAAGGATAAGGTCGATCTGTTTACGGCGATCAAAGAGGAGGTCGAGCACTCCACCGAGACGCGCCTCGAAGACCTGCTGCTGCTCTCCGTTACCAACCTGTCGGATATGCGCGACAACCTGTTGCGCTTGTTTGTGAACCTGGAAAGAGACTCTCGATTCCGGCGCTATTTCGAACTGATTTTTTTCCGGGCGGAATTCACCGAAGAATTGCAACCGGTCATGGAGCAGTTCAAGGAAAAGTGCTGGCGCATGCAGGAAAGGGACAAGACCGATCTTGTGCGCCTGCAGCAAGCAGGCAAACTGCCTGCACATCTCGATTGCACGCAGGCCGCACTGGGATTTCGCTGCCTGATCCTCGGTATCATCCATTCATGGTTAATGGACGAAAGTCTCTTTGTACTGGCCGAGCAAGGCATTGCCCTGGTGGATGATTATCTGCAAAAGTTGTGTTTATCCAAGGAAAAGCTCTGAAAGGGGAACATTCATGGTCGATCTGCAAAAGCAGCAACAACGGATTGAAGAGGTATTGCAACTCAGCCCGGAAGGCGCGAACTTGCTGGAGATTCTGATTCAGGAGGAACTGCCCGATGAAGCGGCACAAAAGTCATGGCGCACTTTCGATGCACAATTTCAAAAGACATGCATCAAGGAAGCAAATGGCGGCCTCGCCCTGGATGAGGAGGCTTTTGCCGCGTTTATCCAGGACGGTCAGGAGCCGCTGATTCTGCAGGGGGTGGGAATTTACAACGGTTGCGTCAAAGCTTTATCCGCGCGGGAAAGTCATGATTGCCGGGTGTACAAATGCCTTACCCAGATCTATCTGGCGGCAAAAATGGACTTGAAATTCAGGGACTGACCTGAGATCCAAGCTCGTCACGCAGTCCGTCAGGGTCTAATCTTCCTGCTGTTGAACCCACGCATCGATGGCCTGGACGACATCCTCATCCAGATCGATGAATCGCATTCCCATGCCGGGATCATAGGGGGATGAGTGGGTAAAGTCGCGTTTCCAGATCACTTCGCAAAGGCAGGTCACGCAGCGACCCAGCGGCGGGATGGGAATTTCAAGCTCAAAACGGCTGCCCGGCTCACGGGGATTGACCGTGCTGATATACAATCCACCGCAACTGATATTGCGGGCATAGCCGAAAAAAATCTTGCAATCGGAGGGGCCGCTCTGACGCACCACCAACAAGGGACACGCCAGATATCTGCGGCGCGTTGAAGTTCGGGAGAGGGTTTCCGTTGACATGACTGTTCTCTCTGCAAAAAGGTCAGCGATCTGGCAGGCAGGAGGATGACTCCACCCTACAACACCTGGATTTTTCAGGCAACCTGCAAAAAGCACAAGCCGTACCAATCTGCCGATGGCGCAATGCGACCAACTGTTGTTCCGGATCGTTGAGCGTGGACAGCCCGGACTGCATAAAAAGTGCGGGCAACGCCTGCGCCGCTACCTGCCGATGCCAACCGGCATGGGTCAAATGATGAATCAAACGGGTGGTCTTTAGTCCGTCGAACCAGCTGTGCAGTGCTGCAAGCCGGCTTTTGGCGTCACCATGATTGCGGCACAGACCGGGCCACACATCCTGAAACTTTTCTTTGACCAGAAAATCCATCAGCACCTCACTGATGGCCGCGGACCGCGTCAGCAATTCCTGGGCGTTGCTGCTCCAGCAGTCTGTTACCAGTTGCAGCCACTTTCCCAGCACGTCATAGCAACGGGGATCGTAATATAACCTGGCGGGATAGGGTTCCGTGGCCAGTTGCGCGACGCTGCGGCCGGTGCCGAACGGAGTGCGGTGGGAGATCCTCGCCGAGGGATACACGACGGTGCCGGCAACTTCGCCAACTCCCGAAGTCTTGGCCACCTGCTGCAGAAAATAGAAATCCTCGCCGGCCTGGCGACGGTTCATGCCACCGGCGCGCACATAGTCTCGCGCACGGCAGACCATGGTGCTGCCAACGGTATGAAAGGCATAGGGCGAACCGGCCAGTTGCAGACCGAGAACATGGCTTCGCAGATACAACTCGTAGGCGATGATGGCTTGCCGCTCGGCCATATCGCCGGTAAGCGGATGGCAAAACGGCACCACGGCACCACCGTTAACGCCGTTGGCGAAATGCTCGCACAAAGCCGCCAGGTAATCGTCCCTGACCAGGGTATCGGCATCGAGGGTCGCCAGGATCTGGGCTCCTGACCCGTCGAGACGTTCCAGAGCCAGGTCAAACCCCAGCTTGCGCGCCAGGCCGACACCGCCGGTTTTGAGCGGCAGCTCCAATCCCTCACTCGCGGCATCGATCCAGGCCAAAGTCGGGAAATCAACGGCTTTTTCAGCCAGTTTGCACAGGGTTAGATAGTTGTCCTGCTTGTCGCCGGCGGCAGTGTCAGGACGGTGATTGACCACCACCACCAGCAAAAACTGCTCAAGCAGCGCAGCCGGATTGGTTTGCAGACTGTCGAGAGTGGCGAACAGGCTGGCGCTTTCGGCCAGGGCCGGGATAATCACCGCACCCTGATAGTTGCAGCCCACAGCGCCTTCCATGCGCCAGGGACCGCCGGGACCTCTTTTTTCCAGATAGCGTTGCGCTGAGACAGGCAGGGACATTGTGATAATCTTGTATTAAGTCGTTAAGGGGTGACAGTCTCAATGCGAACGGTAGAGGACAAGCGGTTGCCGCCCTCAGGCGTTGTTGAAAATCTGCAGCAAAGCTTTCAGGGGATCCCGATCGCCTTCCAACCAGTGGATAGCGATACCCTGGCGCTCCATGCGGCGAAACCAGGTTTCCTGACGCTTGGCGAACTGATGGATGGCGCTGTTAAGCTTCTGAAACATGTCGTTGCGGTTCAGTTCACCCTGCAGATGCTGCGAGACCAGACGGTATTCCAGGCCGTAATGCTCCATCATCCGGTGAGGAACCCCGGCATTCAGAAGGCTCTGAACTTCGTCGATAAGCCCTTCGGCTAGTCGCTGTTTCAGACGTTCGGTGATACGGGAGCGCAGCCGGCTGCGCTCCCAGCGCACCCCGAATACCAGCGGGCACAGTTCTGGCAGTACAGGACCCGTATCGGACGAAGCCAGTTCCCCTTCGGCGATTTCGATGGCCCGCAGCAGCCGTTCGCGATCGGTCAGATCGGTGGTGTTATGCTGCTCCGGCCTGAGAGCCTGCAGCCGCAAGGCCAGCTGTTCCATGCTCAGCGATGCCAGAGCGGCGCGTAGCGCGGGGTTTTCAGGCACCTTGATCAGGCGATAATTGCGCAGCACACAATCGAGATACAGCCCGGTACCACCGACCAGTACCGGCAACCGATCGCGACGACGAATGGCGGCGTAAGCCTCGCAAAAATATTGCTGGAAATCGAACACGGAAAATTCGCTGCCTGCGGCGCAAATATCGATGAGATGATAGGGGATGTCGCCGTATTCGGACAGATCCTTGCCGGTACCGATATCCATGCCGGTAAAGACCTGTCGTGAATCGGCAGAAATGATTTCACCGCTCAGAGCACGGGACGCCTCCACACCCAGGCGGGTTTTGCCGGAAGCGGTCGGACCGAGGATAACCAGCAGGTTGCATGTCATGGCAATCGACCTTAAATCGGGGTGAACGAAAGGATTTCGACGCATGATAGGTGATTTAACCTACCTTTGCAACGCTGTGGACACATCGGCGCTTTCCTTTGCGGATAATCTCTGATAAATTGGACGGCATTTTGAATAAACATGATCCCATTAAAATTCAAGCAGTTGAGCCGATGCCTATGACTGATTCAGACCAGGAAACGGATGCTGGCGAAGGATGCCCCGTCATTCTGCCCCGTTCGCAACATACCATCTCCCGCAAGCACATCAACGAACACACCCTCAAGGTTTTGAACCGGCTGCGTAATAACGGTTTCAAGGCCTTCCTGGTCGGTGGCGGGGTGCGAGACCTGCTCCTCGACCGACGTCCCAAGGATTTTGACGTGGCGACCGATGCCACCCCGGATGAAGTAAGGCAACTGTTCCGCAACTGCTTTCTGGTCGGTCGACGCTTTCGCCTGGCGCATGTCCGGTTTGCCGATAACTACATCGTCGAAGTCGCGACTTTTCGGCGACAACCCCGCCCGGAAGAATTGCCCGCCGATCCGGCGGAGCATTTCTTTTTTACCGAAAATGTTTTTGGTTCCCCCCGCGAAGATGCCTTCCGGCGCGATTTTACGATTAACGGCCTGTTCTATAATATCGACGATTTCTCCGTCATCGACCATGTAGGAGGCCTTAAAGACCTCGAGGCCCGACGCCTGCGGGTGATCGGCGACCCGCTGGTACGTTTCACCGAGGACCCGGTGCGGATGCTGAGGGCCCTTGAGTTTGGCGCGCGGTTGGGCTTTTCCCTGGATCAGGGCATTCGCGAGGCGATCTATCTGCGGGGACCACTGATCGCGGAAGCCGCCCCGGCACGCATTCGCGAAGAGGTTATGGAGCTTTTTCGTCACGCGGTTGCCGGGCCGGTGTTTCGCGAAGCCCAGGCCATGGGCCTGTTATCCCATCTGCTGGCCGGATACGAAGCGGATGAGGAGACGTTCGCTTTGCTCGAGGGAATCGATGAGCGCACCCGCAACGGGGCTCCGGTCGAAGAGCACCAGGTGCTGGCCGCCCTGTTTTTGTCACGCTTTCGTCCCGCCTTGCGCACTGCGGATGACGCCACGATCAGCGATATCCTGCGCCTGGCCAATCTGCTGCTGACCCCTTTATGCGCCTATTTCCGCATTTCCCACGGAACCCGCGCCCGTACCCGGGATTTGTTGATCGGTTTTTTCCGTTTTAACAGAGGACGCGGCCGAAGGGGGGAAGCTCGTTTTTTACACCATCCCGGCACGCCCAAGGCCCTGGACTTTTTTGCCCTGTGGTGTGAAGTGTCGCAACAGCAACTCGATGAGCTGGCCGATTGGCGGCAGGCGCTCGACGCGAAAAACAAGCCTGCTTCCGATTCCACCAAATCCAGCGCTCGCCGCCGTCCACGTCGCCGGCGCGGCGGGCCACGGCGGTCTCCAAAACCATCGCCCCCGTCGGAATAAATGGCATGGGTGCCGATGAGAGACCGGATGCAGATCCAGACCAGGCGGCTGAAAGGGAGATGCCATGCGCTGTCCCCGTTGTCAGGCGGTTGTTTCGAAACAGGCCCGATTCTGTGAATTATGCGGGGTAAAACTCGAGCGTGACGCCCGATTCCTGCATGATGAAGCCGTCGACCTCTATCATCGCGGACAGGTCGACCAGGCGCTGTCACTCTGGAATGAAGCCCTGCGGCTCGATCCCGAATTCAGTCAGGCACACTATTACATCGGCCTGGCGCTATACGACCAGGGCGATCTGCCCCGTGCCATCGAAGCTTTTCGATCGGCCTTGACGAAGACCAGTGAACCGTTTCGCATTCTGTTCAAACTCGGCATGGCCCAATACGGACTGGGTGATCTTGCGGCCAGCGTTGAAAGCTTTCGCCAGGCCTTGCAAGTCAATCCCGCCAGTGCCGAAACATGTTACAGGCTGGGTTTGTCCTATCTCAGGCAGTCCGACCTGGCGCGAGCCCAGGCCGCTCTCGACGACGCCATCCGGCTCAACCCCAAATACACCAGGGCTCTGTTCATTCTTGGGATGATCCATTCCCAGCAAGGCGATAACGCACGGGCTATCCAGTTGTTCCGGCAGGTCGAACAAGCCAGCCCCGATTACACCGAAGCCTGCTTCGAACTGGGCATGGCCTTGCTGCGCCATGGAGATCTGGATGAGGCCGCCATCCAGTTCGAAAAAACCGCTGCCAACAGCCCTCGCTTCACCCCCGCTTACTTCATGCTGGGCGAGACCCGTCGGCGGTCCGGCCATTTGGAAAAGGCGACCGATGCTTATCGCAAGGCTCTGGAACTTAATCCTCGCGATACCGAGGGCTGGCTGCATCTGGCGAAATGCCAGACACGCCTCGGTTTGTCCAGCGACGCCCGCGAATCCCTGAACAAGGTGCTGGCTCTGCACCCCGGCCACCTCCAGGCTACGGCGCTGGTTGCCCAATTGGATAAAACGACTGAAACGCCCTGATCCGGCAAAGGATACATAGCGTGACAAACCAACCGAAGCTGCGTCTGCTCGGCGTTGACACCGGCGGCACGTTTACCGATCTGGTACTGGTCAACGGTACAGAAGTCCATACCTACAAGCTCCCGTCCACTCCCGATGATCCGTCACGAGCGGTCCTCGAAGGGATCCGTGTTCTACTCGGGGAAGATCAGGCATTGGTGTTCCACGGCTCGACAGTGGCTACCAATGCCCTGCTGGAGGGCAAAGGCGCACCGGTGGCGCTGGTCACCACGCAGGGCTTCGGGGATGTCCTGCATATCGGAAGGCAGCACCGCCCGCAGCTCTATGCCTTGCACCCCGCATCGCGTCCAACCCTGGTATCACGCGAGCGGGTGGTGGAGGTAGGCGAAAGAGTTCAGGCCGACGGCACCGTGGCCGAGCCACTGGATGATGTCGAGATTCAGCGGGTGGTCACTCAGGTTTTGGCCAGCGGTTGCAAATCGGTGGCGCTATGCCTGTTGCATGCCTACGCCAACCCCGCGCATGAGCAAAGCTTGCAGCAAGCCCTACAGGAGGCCGGGCTGCAGGTATCGGCCTCACACGTGGTCTTGCCGGAATATCGCGAGTTCGAACGCGCCTCCACCACCGCCGTCAATGCATCCGTCTCACCGGTGATGGAACGCTACCTGCAGCGCCTGCAGCAAGGATTGCAGGGACGCACGCTCCGCATCATGCAGAGCAACGGCGGCGCCATCCATGCCGATACAGCCGGCAGCGAAGCGGTGCGCACCATCCTGTCCGGACCGGCCGCGGGGATGGTCGGCGCTTTTGCCAGCGCCCGCAACGCCGGCTTTGAGCGCATCATCACCTTTGACATGGGCGGCACCAGCACCGATGTCGGACTTTGCGACGGGCAGGTGCCGGTGACCTCCGAAACCCTGCTGGCCGGCTGGCCGGTCAAGGTGCCGATGATCGACATTCATACCGTCGGCGCCGGCGGCGGCTCCATCGCCCGCATCGATGCCGGTGGTGCGCTGCGGGTCGGACCGCAAAGTGCGGGGGCCGATCCCGGGCCGGTGTGCTACGGCAAGGGTACCGAGGTGACCGTGACCGATGCCAATCTCTATCTTGGCAGGTTGCTGCCGGACCGTTTTCTCGGCGGACGCATGCGGTTGGCCGAGGATCGCTGCCACCAGGCCGTTGAACAGCTTGCCGCGCAAGCCGGCCTGCCCGCCAGGCGCCTGGCCGAAGGGGTGCTGGAGGTGGCCGAGGCGACCATGGCTGGCGCCTTGCGGGTGGTGTCCGTGGCCAAAGGCTACGATCCGCGTGATTTTACCCTGCTGCCATTCGGCGGAGCCGGCGGCCTGCATGTCTGCTCGCTGGCCGATACCCTGGGCATTTCGCAAGCCATTATTCCTGCACATCCCGGATTGCTATCGGCCGTCGGCCTGGTGCTGGCCGACGTGATCCGCGATTATTCCATCTCGGTGCTGCGCTCCGGTGAAACGTCCCCGGTTACCCTGGAGGCGCTCTTTAGCCCCCTGGAAGAGCGCGCCCGCTGCGACATGGCCGCCGAAGGGGTGTCGGGCGATGCCTTGCATCTGGAACGGTCCCTGGACATGCGCTATCGCGGCCAATCCTTTGAGCTGACCATCCCCCTGCATGGCAATTTCCGCCAGGCCTTTCACCAGCGCTACCAGAGCCTCTACGGTTTTTGCGACGAAGGGCACGGGTTGGAGATCGTGACCCTGCGCCTGCGCGCCGTGGGCCGCGGCCCACAACCGGATCTTACCAACACCGGCGGCGGCTCCGGTTCAGCGCCTTGCGAGACCACCAACCACGTGGTGTGGAAGGGGGTCGAAACGTCATGGCCCGTCTACCAGCGCGATGCCCTGGCGGTCGGCAGCATGGTGCACGGTCCGGCCTTGATCGTCGAGGACACGGCAACCCATCTGCTGGCGCCAGATTGGCGGGCGCGGGTCGACAGTCGCTGCAATCTGATTCTGGAACGGGGGCAGGCATGAGCACATCCATCGATCCCATCCGGCTTGAAGTGTTGAAAAATCGTTTCGCCTCTCTTACCGAGGAAATGGGCGCGGTACTGCAGCGTACCGCCTTCTCCCCCAATATCAAGGAACGTCGCGATTTCTCCTGCGCCCTGTTCGACAGCCACGGTGAAATGCTGGCCCAGGCGGCCCACATCCCTGTACACCTGGGCTCAATGCCGTTATCGGTGGCGGCGGCCATTCGCCATGTCGATCTGGCGCCGGGGGACATGGTCATGCTCAACGATCCTTACTGCGGCGGTACCCACCTGCCGGATATCACCCTGGTCATGCCGATCTTCTGCGGCAGTTCATCACCCTCGTTTTATCTCGCCAACCGCGCCCATCACGCCGATATCGGCGGTATCACTGCCGGATCACTGCCGCTATCGACCGAAATCTTCCAGGAAGGCTTACGCATTCCACCGGTCAGAATCGTGCGTCAGGGAAGTCTGGACAGGGAGTTGCTGGGGATCGTGCTGGCCAATGTGCGCACTCCGGAAGAACGGCACGGCGACCTCAATGCTCAGATCGCCGCCAACCGGGTCGGCGAGCGACGGCTGCTGGAGATCATCGACCGCTACGGGCTGGCCGAGACCACCCGCTACGGCCAGGCCCTGCTCGATTATGGCGAGAGTATGATGGCCGCCGTTATCGCCACAATCCCCGATGGTTGCTACCGCTTCGAGGACGTGTTGGATGATGACGGTGCCGGTAACGGCCCGATACCGATTCGCTGCGAAATCACGGTGGCCGGCGATCGCGCCCAGCTCGATTTTTCCGCCAGCGCGCCGCAGGTCGCGGGATGCGTCAATGCGGTGCGGGCCATCACCCTGTCGGCGGTGTTTTACGTATTTCGCTTGCTGGCACCGGAAGATATGCCTGGCAGCGCCGGCTGCATGCGACCGCTGGCAGTACGGACCGTACCGGGCACGGTAGTCGATTGCACCTTCCCGGCGGCGGTGGCCGGGGGCAATGTGGAAACCTCCCAGCGCATTGTCGATGTACTGCTTGGCGCACTGGCCCAGGCCCTGCCCGAGTGCATTCCTGCGGCCAGTTGCGGAACCATGAACAATCTGACCATCGGCGGACGCGATCCGCGCAATCAAAACCTGTTCGCATATTATGAAACCATTGCCGGCGGCGCCGGCGGCAGCCCCCTAGGTTGCGGGGCCAGCGGCCTGCAGACCCACATGACCAATACCCTCAACACCCCGGTGGAAGCACTGGAACACGTCTATCCCCTGCGAGTTCGGCGTTACGCCCTGAGGGAAGCTTCCGGTGGTCCCGGACAAAACCCGGGCGGCGATGGCGTCATCAAGGAGCTGGAATTGCTTGGCGAAGCCCAGATCACCCTTATCAGTGATCGCCGCAAACAGGGCCCCTTCGGCCTGGCCGGAGGCGCACCGGGCCGAACCGGGCGCAATTCACTGCTGCGCGAAGGTCAGGTGCTCGAATTACCGGGCAAGTGCTCCCTGGCCGGTCGCCCCGGCGATGTACTCATCATCGAAACGCCCGGTGGCGGTGCCTGGGGATCAAAACCTGCGGTGAGCGAAGAGGGCGACCATGGGCGTTCCGACCGCGATTAGCGATCTGCGCCAGTTTTTAACCCTCCTTGAAAGGCGGGGTGAACTGCACCGGATAACCGCCGAGGTCGATCCGCATCTCGAAATTGCCGCCATTACCGATCGCGTCTGTAAAGGCGCAGCAGGCGGGCAGGCCCTCTTATTTGAACGGGTTCGCGGCTACCGGGTACCGGTGGCCACCAACCTTTTCGGATCCGCACGACGCGCGGCCTGGGCGGTGGGCGTCAACCACGCCGAAGATGCTGCCGAACGCCTGGCGCAGGGGCTGGCCGGGGCTGGCGGAGAGACCTCCGAAAATCGCATGCGGTGTCTGCTGCAGAGCCCCGAATTCGCCCCGCGTTCACAACAGCACGGGATCTGTCACAACGTGGTCATGGATCATCCCGACCTCTTTCGGTTGCCCGCTTTGCACTGCTGGCCGGGTGACGGTGGTAGATACCTTACCCTGCCACAGGTCTACACCTGCCATCCGGACGGTGGCATAGCCAATTGCGGCATGTACCGCGTGCAGCTTTCGGACTCCCGGCAAGCTTCTATCCATTGGCGCAGCAGCAGCGATGCGGCCCGCCACTGCCATGCCTGGCACAAGCGCAATCTGCCCATGCCGGTCAGTATCGTCCTTGGCGGTGACCCCGCCATGATGTTTGCCGCCGCCTTCCCCCTGCCTCCCGATATCAACGAAGCTGCGCTGGCCGCACTCCTGCGTGGTCATCCCATGGACATGACCCCATCGAAACACAGCGACCTGCCGGTGCCGGCCCATGCCGAATATGTCATCGAGGGGCAGGTCTGGCCCGGGGAAACCGCCACGGAGGGTCCGTTCGGCAACCACACCGGATTTTATCAGCCGGCAGCCCGCGTTCCGCTGATGCGGGTGACAAGCATCAGCCACCGCCCCGATCCGATCTTTGCCTCGACGGTGGTCGGCCCGCCCCCCATGGAAAACTGTCATCTCGGCAAACTCGCAGAACGTTTGATTCTGCGGCTCCTGCACATCGATCACCCTGACATCGTCGATATCCACATGCCGGTTGAAGGGATCTTTCACGGCGCCACCCTGATCAGCGTCAAGCCGGGAACCTGCGGACGCTCTTTGCTGCAAGCGCTGTGGCGAAGCGGCCCTTTGCACGCCGCGCGCCTGCTGGTGGTCACCATTGATAGTGACCAGCGCGACCCCGCGACTTTTTTCTGGCGGACTCTCAACCGGATGGAGCCGGGCCGGGACCTGCTGGTGCAGGACGGCCGCCTCGGTATCGACGCCACGATTGAACCCGCAGGTTTGCGGGTTTTACGCCCCGATACAGATATTACCGCCCTGGTACAGCGCCGATGGGCCGAGTACGGTCTTGATTAGCCCGCTTGAAAGCGACATCCCGGCCTTGATTCGGGAGGGATATCATTCGATGTCGTCAATCAGAGAAGGCTGATAGTGCAAAGATGCGGTGCAGAGGGAATTGGTATAAAATAACTGAAGGGCGCAACGCAGACAAAAGCCCTTATCGGAGGATGTTATGACGAGAGGCACACCACCCGAAAAAATCGATCACTTGCAGCCAAAAAAACGCCAGGGTCTGGTGGTGGTGCTGACCGGCAACGGCAAAGGCAAGACCAGTTCAGCATTGGGCATGGTGTTGAGGGCCTGCGGCCACGGCATGCGCAGCTGTATTATCCAGTTCATGAAGGGTGATCTGTATGCCGGGGAATGGGACGGCATCAAGAAGCTCGGCGACAGCGTCGAGTTGCACCATACCGGTAAAGGCTTTTGCGGCATTCAGGGCAACCCTTACCCCTACGAGGAACACCGCGCCAACGCCCAGGACGCCATCGATCTGGTACACGAGAAAATGGCTTCGGGGGAATTTGACCTGCTGGTGCTTGATGAAATCAACAACGCCCTGCATCTGAACCTGGTCGATCTGGATCAGGTGATGGACCTGCTCGATCGCAAGCCGCCCCTGTTGCACCTGGTGCTCACCGGTCGCAATGCCCACCCCCAGGTCATCGAACGGGCTGACACCGTCAGCGAAGTGCGGGAAATCAAGCATGCCTTCCGACGCGACATCGAGCCCCAGCCAGGTATTGATTTCTGAAACCTTCCGGGGCTTCAGCCCCGGAAGGCAGGTTTTTCGTGCAAAGGGGAGGCTGCAACAAAGAATTTTTCACCCAAGGAGACGGTCATGAAAAATTCACTATTCTGGTTGCTTCTTCCGGCCCTGCTTATACTTCTGGCCGGCTGCGGCTCGGTTCTTTCCAAAGATGCCCTTTCCGGCGTGAACTACGAGGTGGAATATTCCCGCCTCAAAGCTTCGCCGGATACATACATGGGCAAAACGGTCATTCTCGGCGGCTTGATTCTTGAGAACCAGGTTACCGACGACGGTTCAACCCTTGAGATACTGAAGTACTCTCTCGATAAACGCGACGAACCACAGGATCCCGATGAAGAAGGGGGTCGGTTCCTGGCACGTAGCTCGCGACTGCTCGACCCGAGCATCTATAAGGCGGGCAAACTGGTCACCCTGACCGGTACGTTGCGTGCCATCGAAGTCCGGCCTCTGCAAAAGGCCAATTATCACTATCCGGTTTTTGAAATCGGCGAACTCCATCTGTGGTCCGAAGACCGGTATCAAAGAGCTTACCCTTACTACTATGATCCGTTTCCGTACTGGTACCGCTACCCGTACTGGCATCGTTATCCATACTGGTGGTAAGTCATTCCACCGAGAACCCAATTTATCGACAGGAAGGTAGACAGCATGCTGAAACGTACGAATAAGATACTGCAGGTGATCACGATGCTGGTTGCGCTGGCTCTGCTGGGAAGCGGCGTAGCAACGGCCTCGGACCAGGAAAATACCGTCAACCAGGCCATATCGGTGTTGGACAAGATCATGGAAATTCCTGAATCGGCGATTCCCCCCAGCCTGCTCAGTAATGCCTACGGCATCGCCATCATTCCCGGCGTCATCAAGGGAGCCTTCATCCTTGGCGGCCGCTACGGTGAAGGGGTCTTGATGGTGCGCGATAGCGGTGGTGGCTGGAGCAACCCGACCTTCCTGTCCATCGGCGGCGGCAGCTTCGGCTGGCAGATCGGGGGGCAATCAACAGATGTCATCCTGGTTTTCAAAAGCCAGCGCAGCATCGAAGACATCAAAAAGGGTAAATTCACCCTCGGTGCCGACGCCGCAGTGGCCGCCGGCCCGGTAGGGCGGCGGGTAGAAGGCGCCACCGACGTAATGCTCAAGGCGGAGATCCTTTCCTACAGCCGATCGCGGGGATTCTTCGCCGGCGTGTCCCTGGAAGGTTCGGTCCTGAATATCCTCTGGGAAGACAATACGGCTTATTACGGGAGGGACAGCGTCACGGTCGAGGACATCTTTGCAGGACGGGCAGGGAGTCCGGCCTCTGCCGCGACCCTTCGCAGGACCCTCGGCAACTATGCGCCTTAACAGCATCTTGTTGTGAATCACAGAAAAAGCCGCACCTGTTCCAGGTCGCGGCTTTTTTTTATGGAACAACACATCCACGGAACATTAAAAACCGGGATCGATGCTCACCTGTTTGGTTGGTATGCACAATAACCGGGACGCGGCCCGACCTGGGGGTGATTGCGGCAGGTAGCAGGGCGCTTGGCGTAGATGGTACAGCGGCGGGTTTTCTGGTCGAGAAAGATGCAGTCGTCGTTCGCCAGTCTGGCCAGGGTATAAATCGCGCTTTTGAAGTTGAAATGCTCGATGACTCCCTGCTTGCGCAATCTTTTGGCGATCTCCTTGGGAGGATCCTGCGCATCGAAAGGATCGACCAGCTCCATACGGACCAGATCGGCGATGGTAACTTCCACGGGCAGACTGCAACAGACGGCCATGCAGTCGTTGCACAAATCTTTTTTATACTTGATCCAGGTCGAAGGCATATCGACATGGCAGTTCAGTCTGACTTGCTGTTTCATATTCTTGGCTTCGGATGGCAATAAACAGGATTTTTTCGGCGGGATTGGGGGAAAGACGCGCTGACCCGGAACGGCCGATGATGGTTCACAACGGTCCGAGACATTAATAAAAAGCGCAGCAATTTGCAAGAACCGATCGGCGGTTCTTATGAAATGGCGATGGATACGCTACCCGTGAATAAAAAAAGGTCTGCGTCGGTAACGCAGACCTTTTGTATGCAAATGGTGCCCAGAGACAGAATCGAACTGCCGACACGAGGATTTTCAATCCTCTGCTCTACCGACTGAGCTATCTGGGCAATGAGTGTTCCGTTTATAAAGAATTCGACCGCTGCTGTCAAGCAAAAACATAAAGGGTCGATAAACGAAGCCAATAAATTGCCACTACGATGGCTTATGCTATTCTTTCACTGTCCCCTTACTGTGCGAAAATCAAGGCAAATCAGGGGAGCGACCGCACTGATCTGCATGAATAATTCAATCACCGTGGAAAGATGGACGCCCGGGATGAATTGTCAGACCCGGCTGTCCCATTTCGCAACGGGAGCCCCATGAAAACTGCCGCACCTGCCATATCACCTTTTGAGGTAAGAGATTGCGCTCTGATCACCTTGTCGACAGGCATCAAGGTGCAGAACCTCAAGGAGTTCCGGGATGCGCTGGAAAAAATCCCGCTTGCCAGTATCGGCCATCATTTCTGGGGAAGACTGTTGCGCCCACAGTTCGACGAACCGGAATACAACAACGATTTCGCCTCCTGGGCCTATCGTGGCTTGCACGATAAAACACTGGCCGAACGCCTGAGCATGACGTTGCCGACAGACTTCGACAGCCTCGAGCAATTGCGACTGGAGTTGGTCGACACGGTGGAGCAACGCCTGGACGAGAGTGAGATGATCCCCTGGGCACGCGCCGATCAGCAGTTTTACTTTTTGCACTCCCAGATTGTGGTGTTCGACACGGGCCTGCGGTTTGACGATCCGGTGGATCTGGTGTCCTACCTGCCGACCCTGTCGACGGGTTGCATCTACTACCACTTTATCGACGCTCGCAGCCGCACCGAACAGCGTTGCGACGATTTTTCAGCGTGGCTGGCCGGATTCGGCGGTCGCTACCGGGGATTGATTGAGCGCCTGTGCGGCTTCGACCCCTATTTTTCATCCCTTGAAGAAATCCGTGCCCATGTTGCCAGCCTGTTTCAGACGTTTTTTGAGGAGCAAAGCTGATGGCCCTCCGCTACGACAAACAGGATAAGGATTTTCTTGCACACTATGCGCAGGTGACCGGCACCGCCGTTATCCAGCATCTGGAGCAACTTGCGGCTCCCCTGAAAGGGGCCAAAGTCGTGCATGTCAATTCGACCCGGGAAGGGGGAGGGGTGGCGGAAATCCTGCAAAAGCTGATCCCTTTCAAACAAGCTCTGGGGATCGATGCCAGTTGGGAGGTTATCAACGGCTCGCCGGCTTTTTACGAATGCACCAAGGGCTTTCATAACGCTTTGCAGGGTTTGGACGTACATATCCCCGAGTCCCTGCTGCAAGCCTACGAAGAGACCAATGCCCGCTGCGCGGAACAGCTCAGGCCGGTTCTCGAACAGGCGGATTTCGTGTTTATTCACGATCCCCAGCCCGCGGCCTTGTTATCTCATTTTCCAAAGCGGCGCGGCAAATGGATCTGGCGCTGCCATATCGATGCCAGTCATCCGTTTCGTCCCGTGTGGAAATATCTGCGGTCGCACCTTGGAGCCTACGATGCCAGCATTTTCTCCCTGCCGGAATTTGCGCAGCCGCTGCCGCACCCGCAATACATCATAGCGCCAAGTATCGACCCGCTGAGCGACAAGAACCGTGATCTTCCCCCGGCTGAGATCGATGCGATTTACTCCCGATTCGGGCTCGATCCGGAGCGGCCGATGGTCCTGCAGGTTTCCCGTTATGACCGCTTTAAAGACCCTGTGGGCGTGATTCAGGCTTATCGACTGGCCGCCAAGCTGACCCCGCTGCAGCTGGTGCTGGCAGGCGGCGAAGCGAGCGATGATCCAGAAGGGATGGCGGTCCTGCAGGAAGTGCAACAGGCCGCCGCAAACGACCCGGATATCCATGTCCTGCTGCTGCCCCCCGATGCGCACCGGACCATCAACGCGCTGCAGCGAGCCTCGGATATCGTGATCCAGAAATCGATCCGCGAGGGTTTCGGCCTGACCGTTGCGGAGGGGATGTGGAAAGGCAAGCCGGTTATCGGCGGCGACACCGGCGGCATCCGCCTGCAGGTGTTCAATCACTATACCGGTTTTCTGGTGCGTACGCCGGAAGGCGCTGCTCTGCGCATCCGCTATCTGCTGCATCGTGCGCGGTTGCGGCGGCAGATCGGTGAACGGGCCCGACAGTTCGTGATGGACAATTTTCTCAATACACGTCACCTGCGGGAATACCTGACCTTGCTGGTCGGCCTGCAGGATGGCTGCCGGGAGCGGGTCGTGGTCGGCTGAAAGGCCGGATAATATTTATCCATTGAATTCCATGCCAAAGAAGGAAGGTAGCACCATGTTTCAAAACAATGCACAACGTCTGTTGATTATCTCCAATCGACTACCAACGGTGATTGGGCAGACCCGGAACCAATGGACCATGAAACCCGGCACAGGCGGTCTGGTCACCGCCCTGGCACCGGTGATGCGCGAAAATCACGGCGTCTGGATCGGCTGGCCCGGTTGCGATACGGATGCCCCCCTGGAAAGCCTGCTGCATGAGTTTAAAGAACAGCAGGGTTATCAGCTGATTCCGGTGCCTCTCAGTGAAGATGAAGTGGAGCGCTATTATCGCGGCTTTTCCAACTCTGCCATCTGGCCGCTGTTTCACGACCTGCTCGGTTTCTGTCGTTTTGATCTGCCCCAATGGCAAGCTTATGAGGCGGTCAACCAGAAATTCGCCGCAGTTGTCGCCGCAAATACCGCTGCCGATGATTTCATATGGGTCCACGATTACCAGTTGATGCTGGTCGGATCGCATCTGCGGGAGCTGGGAATGCGGGATAAGCTGGCCTTTTTCCTGCACATTCCGTTTCCCTCGCCGGACCTGTATCGGCGGCTGCCATGGAAAACCGAATTGATCAGAGGACTGCTGGCTTACGATCAGATCGGCTTTCAGACCCTCAGGGATCGCCGTAATTTTGTACAAACCGCCAGCATGCTGGTGCCGGAGCTTGAGATCGTAAGCCGGAAACGATACCACACGCTGCTGAAATTCGGCCAGCGACTCATCAAGGTCGGACATTACCCCATCAGTATCGATTTCAGCGAATTCGATGAAGGGGCGCGCTCTCACGAGGTCGAAGATGCGGCCTGGTATCTGCACGAAAACCTGCGCGGCCGCCAACTGGTGCTGGGCATTGATCGGCTTGATTATACCAAGGGCATTCCCGAGCGGTTTCTGGCCTTTGAAAGGGCCCTGGAAAAATACCCCGAACTGATCAGGCGCATCTCGCTGATGCAGGTTGTCATCCCCAGCCGCACCCTGGTCCCCGATTACGCCAACCTCAAAGAGGAACTCGATCAGCTGGCGGGGCGTATCAATGCCCGCTATGGTCAACCGGAGTGGGTGCCGATTCACTACGTTTTCCGCTGTCTGGAACGCGAACAGCTGCTGGCGCGCTACCGCACCTCGGAAATCGCCCTGATCACCCCCTTGCGGGACGGCATGAACCTGGTTGCCAAGGA
>DIKU01000116.1:20763-33494 GCA_002424645.1 Pelobacter sp. UBA5610
GCCGATGCCATCTATCAGGCTTTCAGCATGGATCCGGAAGAACGCAAGCAACGCATGATGCACCTGCGCACCGAAATCCGTCGCAACGATGTTCACCGCTGGCTGCAACGCTTTATCGAATCGTCCGATGAAGACGAATAGTCATGGCAGCAAAATACAGCAACAGTTTGTTTTTACTTGCCTTTAAGATGGCGATCTGCTAGTGGTAGGACATTCACCTTATTTAAGGGATCATCATGCAGGCACAAACGCTTCTCAACATCAGCTTTTTCTTTTGGTTCGGGTTTTTTGGGTTCTTTATGAACCATCGACCCGCGGCTGGTGTCTGAGGACGTAGCGCCCCACAGCACATTCATACAAAACCACGGGTTGATGCTAACTGGCTCACCCGTGGTTTTTCTTTTGGAAGTTTAGGGGAAAACGATCGGCAGCCGACCAACCCCCAGACACCAGAGGAGCTAAAATCATGATTATTGTCATGAAAAAGGATGCCGGCAAAGAAGCCCTGGCTGAAGTCAAGAAACGCATCCGCGAGCTTGGCTACAAAGCGCATGTCATCCACGGCGAAAGCCGTGATGTGATCGGCGCCATTGGCGACGAACGCGGCAAAGCGGTACTGCAATCGCTGGAATCGATGCCCTACGTGGAAGCCGTGGTACCGATCCTCAAGCCCTACAAGTTGGCCAGCAGGGAGATCCGCCCCGAACCGAGCGTGTTTGAGTTGGCACCCGGGGTTACCATCGGCGGCCGCGAAGTTCTGGTCATGGCCGGGCCCTGTTCGGTGGAAGGGGAGTCGCAGCTGCTGGAAACAGCCCGGGCGGTTAAAGCCGCCGGTGCCAAGGTGCTGCGCGGCGGCGCTTTCAAACCCCGCACCAGTCCCTACGCTTTCCAGGGGCTGGAAGAAGAAGGTCTCAAACTGCTGGCGGCCGCACGTGAAGCGACCGGCCTGCCCATCATCACCGAGGTGGTCAATCCCCGCGATGTCGAACTCGTGGCACGTTATGCCGACATTTTGCAGGTAGGCGCCCGCAATGTGCAAAACTTCCCTCTGCTGCGTTTGCTCGGTCAGCAGGACAAACCGGTTCTGCTCAAACGCGGCATGGCGACAACCATTCAGGAATTTCTGATGAGCGCCGAGTACATTCTCTCGGAAGGCAATCAGCGCGTGGTGTTGTGCGAGCGCGGCATTCGCACCTTTGAAACCGCTACCCGCAACACCCTCGACCTGTCCGCCGTACCGTTACTGAAGGAACAGACCCACCTGCCGGTGGTGATCGATCCGTCCCATGCTACCGGCCATGCCAGCCTGGTTCCGGCCATGTGTTATGCCGCGGTTGCCGCCGGTTGCGACGGCTTGCTGGTGGAAGTTCACAACGATCCGGAAAAAGCCTCCTGCGACGGACCCCAGTCTCTGACTCCGGCAGGATTTGCCGCCGTCATGGAAAAACTGCGCCGCTTCGCCGCGGCCGCCGATCGCGACCTTTAACATCCGGTTCCGGGAGATACGCACATGTTTATGATTCCCCTGACCCAGCCCGAAAGCGTTGCCCTGGTCATCCATGCGTTGCGCATTGCCGGAGGAGAAGCTGATTGCAGCACCTGTCCGGTGCGGCGGGTGTGCATGAAACAATGCCTGACCATAGCCGCATCCGTCGACAGGATGTTGCAGGACGGCACCCTGCCTGTTATCGGAGAGGCGGCCACACAGGAACCGCCGCCCGATCCTCCGGCGCCTTCTCCCGGCCCAGGCCATCTTAAGATCATCAAGTAACGGTTGCTAACTGTCGGCCGGCCTTCTTACTTATTGAAAGGCCGGCCGTTTTTTTGTATAGTTGCCTCTTTTTTAAAATGGTCGGTCCATATCTACTCAAAATCCTATCCGGGTCTCGGGATAATCCACAGGGTTATCTATCGGAGGGGAATAACGTATTTTTCCATCAGATAAAAATCAAGGGTGTGCACATCCAGCATGAATCCCGAAGGGGGACTTTCATGAGCAACTGTTTGTTGCACTACCCGTAACAGCAAGGAATCTCCATGAAGGTCCTGATTAGCGACGAAATTTCCCCAGAAGGTCTGCAACCGCTGCTCGATGATCCGCGCATTGAGCTAGAGGTGCGCCTTGGACTTACCCCTGAAGAACTGCATCGCGTTGTCGGCCGTTTCGATGCCATCATCACCCGCAGCGGCACCACGGTTGATGCTGCCTTGCTCGATCACGGCCGCAACCTGAAAATCGTAGCCAGGGCCGGGGTCGGCATCGACAATGTCGATGTCGATGCCGCCAGCAGCCGCGGCATCATCGTGGTCAATGCGCCTTACGGCAACGTCAACTCCGCTGCCGAGCACACCATGGCCTTGATGCTTTCGCTGTGTCGCAACGTACCCGTTGCCAACGCCTCCCTCAAGCAGGGAGAATGGAAGCGCGCTCCTTTTACCGGCTGCGAACTCAAGGATAAAACCCTCGGCATTATCGGTCTGGGTAAAGTCGGAGGCCGGGTGGCTCTGCGCGCCAAAGCTTTTGAAATGAACGTCATTGCCTACGACCCCTATATTTCTCCCAAGCGGGGTGAAGACCTCGGCGTAAAACTGGTGAGCATGGATGACATCGTGCGCTATGCGGACATCCTGACCCTGCACTGTCCCCGCACCCAGGAAACCATCGACATGATCAACGGCCGCCATTTTGAAGCCATGAAGGACGGCGTGATCATCGTCAACTGCGCCCGGGGCGAAATCATCAACGAAGCGGCCATGCTCGCTGCCCTGCAAAGCGGCAAGGTCCGGGGGGCGGCTTTTGACGTTTTCAGCGAAGAACCCCCCACATCGGAGACGGTCAAGCAATTGATCGATCATCCGCTCATGGTCGTCACCCCTCACCTCGGAGCCAACACCTTCGAGGCACAAAAAAACGTCGCGGTGGATGTCAGCAAGGAAATCGTCCGCTATCTTGATGGCCAGCCGCTTGAAAGTGCGGTCAACATTCCCAAGTTCGATGCCGACCTGATGCAGGTCATGCAACCTTTCTTGACCTTGATCCAGCAAATGGGTGAGTTCATTGTGCAGCTGGCCCCGGCCAATCCCAGCAAGGTAACCTTTACTTACAATGGCAAACTTGCCCGTTACGACTGTTCGCCCTTGACTGTCTGCGGGCTTGCGGCTCTGCTCAACCGCTCCACCGAGCAGGATGTCAACATGGTCAATTCGCAGCTCATCGCCGAGCAGATGGGGATCGCCGTTGAAACGGTCTGCTCGACCGAAGCCGAATCTTTCTCGAATCTGATCACCATCTCGCTGATGACGCCTGCGGGCAAGCGCACCGTGTCCGGAACAATTTTTGAGGGTCTGCCCAAGATCGTCAAAATGCGTGATTTCAATACCGACTTTCAGCCCGAAGAACATATGCTGGTGATCAGCTATGCGGATAAACCCGGGCTGATCGGCAAAATCGGCACCATCCTCGGTGAAGCCGGCATCAATATCGGTTCCATGAACCTCGGACGTCGGGCAAAATCCGGTGAAGCCATGGTGGTGCTGTCTCTCGACACCCCGGCTCCCGCCAAGGTTATCGATCAACTCTCCGCCAGCGTCGATGCGGCTTTCATCCGCAGCATTCACATGGAACACAATATCTGCGGCGACTGATCGCCCCTGTCAGTGCATAAAAAAAGCGGCCCCTTTTGGGGGCCGCTTTTTTTATAGACTCGGGAATCCTGGGTGATCCCGCCAACAAAATATGCTTAAAATATACCGCTATCATCCAAACAATCCGAACGGGCAGGGGGGCAGCAATCCTTTGGCTTCGGCCCGGGAAAAAAACTCTGCGACCGCAGCTTCGCCGTCTTCCCCCAAGTGGCGCGTAAAGTCGTTCACATAAAGATTTATATGGCCATCGAGGGCCGCATCGTCGGTCTCCTGGGCATGTCTGCGAATGAAGTCCCGCGCCGCGGCTGGTGCGGCATGCAAGCCATCGATACTGCGACTTATAGCCTTCTCGACAAGCGCAAGGGTAGGGTGCCCGAGACAACGCTTTGCGACAATGCCGCCTAATGGCAGCGGTAAACCGGTAAGATCCTCCCACCAGATACCCAGATCAAGCACCTTCACCAAACCCCGGCTCTCACAGGTAAAACGCGCTTCATGGATAAGGATGCCGGCATCCACCTTGCCGCCTGCAACGGCCGCCTCAATGGCATGAAAAGGCATTTCCTCGAGACATGACGGAGCAACCCCGTACATCTGCAGCAGAAGACTTGCCGTGGTCAAGCGGCCCGGCACTGCGATACGCAAGCCTGACAGGGACTCTGGCGCCAGGGGTTCGCGCGCCACCACCAATGGACCGCAACCGCGGCCAAGCGCGGCGCCACTGCGCAACAATACATAATCCCGTCGCAGATGACCGTAAGCATGCAGAGAAATCTTGGTGATATCCAGAAGGGATGCTGCCGCAAGGCGGTTGAGGGTGTCTACATCTTCGATGCGAAGACGCAAGCTGATGCCGGGCAGAGATACATGACCACTGATCAATCCGTAAAAAATGGCCGTGTCGTTGGGGCAAGGCGAGATCCCCAGAGAAAGGTAACGCATCAGGCCAGTAAAACCGGCGCGAACCAGCTGCGCAGCAAGGCCACAAGCGCCTGTTGAGCACTTTCGGTGGCTCCTGCAAGATCCCAATTCTGCAAATTCCGGTCTTCGACCATGTTGGAAATCCCGCGAATTTCCAGAAAAGGCACATTATACTGCTGACAAACCTGGGCTATGGCAGCTCCTTCCATATTCTCTCCAAGCCCACCGGTGCGTGCCTGCATATCCAGACCGGATTGCGATGTGCCCGAACAGGTGGAGACCGTTACCAGAGGACCTACCCCGAGGTGCAAACCTTCTTCCCGGGAAAACCGCTCCAGGTGAGTTCGGGCACTTTCCTGCAATTTTGCGTCAACGAAAAAGCGATTCTGCAGTCCGATGCTTTTATTGCGCAGCAGGGAAAAACCCAGGGTGGCGAAATCCCGAAACCCCTCGGGAGTCAGCACCCCTTCGTCGGCACAAATCTCTTCCGTGGCAAGGACCAGATCACCCTTGCTCAATCCCTGATCGACATAGGCACCGCAACAACCGGTGATAATCAATGTTTCGGGGGTGTAATACTCAAGCAACGCGGTGACCGCCGAGGCCGCGTTGATCTTACCGACCCCGGTGTGAAGAACCACGACCTTCTGACCGAACATGCTCCCGCAGTACAGCTCGCGGCGGCCGCAGCGACGCACTTCGCAGGGGAACAATCTGCGTCGAAACATCCATGTCTCATCGGGCACTGCTGCTACGATCGCAACCATGGCGCCCCCCACTCGAGCGGGTTGCATGGGAAGCCCCGTGTCATGGTTGAAACCAACCCTGACGGATCAGATCACGGCGCAACACGACACCTTGCTTGCTGACCATACCGCGATACCAGAAACGATCGTCACGCAGCGGCAGATTCTGAGGTGCATCCAGACGTTTTCGACAGTCGATAAGATTATGACTAAGCCGCCGGTCCGAATCGGCCACCACCTCGGTAAGCTTTTGCGCCAGCAACGGCGGGACACCTTCGATAACATACTGGATCAGATCCCGCAGCCGCAGACCGTCGTGATAATCCTCCAGATTGCCTTCAAATCCGGCTTCGCACTCCTGCACAAAATCGCTCCAACTCAGCAACAGGTCCCCGAATTCCTCGTCGGCAAATCCGGAAAATTCAGCATGCTGACTCAGGCGCAGGGCGATAAGCTGCTGCTCTTTTTGGGAAAGAAAGAAAGACAGATCATCCTCCACCGGATACATCTCCAGCATTTCGGTAATCTCCCGGCAAAAACAAAGGTAATCGAGTTCCTGTTCTTTAAAAGAGGCTAGCTCCTGAGGCAAGGTCTGGGGGCGATAACATAACAGCGACAAATGGTCATGTCCCAGATCCGACGTAAAAAGCTGTCCTGCATTATACGTCAGACCGCAGCGCCCGAGAATATCCATGACCCGGATATGGTTACACGTGAAACAGGTTACAACCTTTTCTTCGGAATAAAACAGCTCCATGCCTACCTGGTTGTTGGCCAAACCGAAACCGACAAAACCGTCGTGCGCCAAACGATAGAAATAGGGCTTCAAAGCCTCGAGGATTTCTTCTTTGGGCATGTAAGGCGAGTAAAAAAGCAAGGGCTCGGCACTCTCCTCGGACGGCTGATCTTCCTCATCGGCATAGTATTCCAGGATAAAAAAGCACTCATCAGGCATGGCCGCGGCAAAGGCGTGGAAGAGCTTTTCTATCTTTCCAACTCCTGCCATAACGGTGAATCGGTAGGAATCACTGGAGTTCTCCAAAAGATTGAACGTATACCCCTCCTGCAGCCGACGCAGACGACGCCTTTCACTGGCCCACGGACTGATACCAAGGGGAAAATCAAAGGTAGTGGGAGACAAGTAGTTGGTTCCTTCCTGAGTGGTGGTCAAACGCCCCATGCTCAATAGCCTAAATTATAGGGACCCTTAGGCAAAAGTCGGTCCCGGAGCGTCTTTGTTGCATGATAAAAGTAGTAGATTGCCCGTGGAAAGTCAACGTCTCCCCGGTCACCCGGGACAAGAAGGATATGTCCTCGCATATCCAAAGGGGTTCAAAACCAAACCGGACGCAAGGTCGATTTTACCTTGACTAATCTTCCACAATATCCAAATAATCGTTGATTTTTCTTTTAAGGCAGTGTTTCGACTGAGGAGGAAACATGAAAACAGCGTTGAGATATGTCCTTCTTTCGTGGCTTTTGATCGTTTGTATCGCCACGCCAGCCCTGTGCCAACTGCCCACCGGAGATATCGCCCCCGATTTCAAACTGAAGAATATCTCCGGAAAAACCATCCGGTTGTCGGATTTTCAGGGCAGGCTGGTCGTTTTGTCCATCGGCACGACCTGGTGTCCTGGATGCAAGGCACAACTTTCTGAGCTTTCCAAAATCAAACCGTTTCTTGATGACAACCGGATTCCGGTTCTCGATATTTTCGTTCAGGAACCGTCCAAAACGGTACGTACTTACCTGAAAGACAAAGAGCTGCCTATCTCCTTTGAAGCCCTGCTCGATGATGGGCAGGTGCATCGTGCTTATCGTGTCTACCCCATCCCCAGATTGCTGATTCTTGACCGTTCGGGACGTATCATTCAGGATACCCTCGGACTTGACGGTGCCGAAATCACCGACATTATGAAACGGCTCATTAGCCAGCAACGGGCACCCTCCCAGAAAAAATAAATGTTGCACCGTTAGATACTTTGTTGCATAACGATACACAGTGTGGCAGTAAAGACACAATGGCTTAAGTGATTCACCAAGGTAAGTGCAGTCTTTTCCCATATTTTGCAGCGATATCGGTGTATACACCTAGATATAGCGTTGGCACGGATGTTGAAGGGGCTCAATGAGTTTTTGAAAACATTCAATGAAATTAAAACCAACTGAAAACCTAATTATCGCCTAACACCAGCGGATCATAAGGTAAGGGTCCGGCCTGACAGGAACCACCCCGGGGTATCAGAGAGCCAGTGCTATCGACCCCATTTAATATTTGTGTCGATGCAGGATCGCATCGTGCACAACGTTGGCATTTCTTTTTTTCAGATGGAAGGAGACAGCAACCGTGAAACAGTTCAAACTTGCAATGGCGATCCTGATCGCCCTGGCCATGGCGACTCCCGCCCTGGCCATCAATGTCGAATGGCATGGCGACTTTAACAACCGCTTTTCCTACAGCACCCAGACCGACCTGTCCCAGCGCGTTTCGAACGATAGCGACAAATATTACGGTCTTGGTGGTGACTTCTACACTACCAAAAAAGGCAACCCCATCCCCGACACCAAAAAGGGTAGCAACGACAGCGATTTCTTCGGTGAACTCAAGTACCGCATGGACATGACCGTCTCCGATGACGAGAAAAAAGTCAAAGGCGTGGTGGGCTTTGAATTCGGTTCCTCCAAATTCGGCGGCTCCGGTGCTGACTTCGGCGGCGACGATAATATTTTCGAACTGCGCTGGGCCTATACCGATTTTGAACTGCCCTTCGATTCCTCCTCCCGCCTGACCGTAGGTTTGCAGCCCGTTGGCTACAATGCCCTGTTGTGGTCCGACAACGCCGGCGGCGTCAAATGGACCCGTAAAGACGGCAACTGGGGCTACTCCCTCGGCTGGTTCCGCAATGACCTGAATCAAATTGGCAGCGGCAACAGCACCAATGACAAGAACGATTATGACGACGCTTACGCTGCAGACCTGACTTACGTCTTCGACAACGGCAACAGCCTGAACGCTTTTGTCGTCTACATGGACCAGGGGCAGGAAACGGTTTATGAGCTTGGATCTTCTACCGCGGCCACTTCCAACCTGCAGGACGAGGAAATCTGGCTCGGCCTTTCCGGCAACGGCAAGTGGAACAACCTCTCCGCCATGGGTACCGCCATGTATCTGACCGGCGAAGTCGATGTAGACGGAGAAACCTTCGATCGTAACGCCTACCTGGTTCACGGGCAGCTCGATTACACCGTTGGTAAAAACACCTTCACCCTCGGCGGTCTCTATGCTTCCGGCGATGACGACCCCACCGACGGCGACCTGGAAAACTTCGATGTTATCGACATCTCCACCTCCATCCTCGGTTCGGTTATCATCTTTGACAACTATGCCGATGACAACTCTTTCAGCCAAGCTCCCTATGTGTTTGACCAGGGCTACCAGCTGATCTATGTGGGCGCTGCCCACAAGCTCAACGATAAAACCAAACTGTGGGCCAAGTATTTCTGGCACAATACCGCCGAAGATACCGCACTCGGCGACGATGAAATCGGTCACGAGTTTGTGGTGGGAGCCAGCTACACCATCATGAAGGGCCTGACCGCCGACATCAACGCTGGATACCTCGTAGCAGGCGATGCCTTGGATGCCATATCCTCCGATGGCAATAGCGACGACGTATTCCGCACCGACGCCCGCATTCAGTTCAAGTTCTAATTGTTTAGCACTACCTGTTGTGATACGTTGGGGCCGGGCTTTGCCCGGCCCCTTTTGTTTGCCGGCCGGGCAATCAATGTGACTATTTCACGCACCGCTTGATAGGAGGTTTTGCCTTGATTTCCAAAGTTAGTGTATGGCTGGTAGCTCTGCTGCTGGCAGCGGTCGGAACTGCCCCGGCCGGAACGCTGGAGGACCTGGTTGGGGACCTGCAACCGGTACCGGGCTATGTCGTGCTGCCGGTGCAGGATGAATATCTGATCGACCTCGATGCCACGAAGGGCCTTGTAGTGGGGGACCTTTTCAGCGTGGTGCAGGTGGGGGAAAAAATCACCCATCCGGTTACCGGAAAAGTCATAGGCACCCTCGATACCAGTAAAGGTGTGCTGCAGGTAACCCAGATCAAGGAAGGCTTTTCGCACTCCAAAGCGTTGTCCAACAAGTCCGCAATCAAGCGTGGCGACAGCATACGCCGCTACGATGGTTTGCGTACCGCGTTTTGGGACTACACAGGCAAAGCCGAAGGCTTTTACAGCTCCTTGAAGGCTGCCTTACCAGCCCTTGACTGGCAGGATTTCGCCGCCGCGCAAGCTGAAAAACCCGCTAACCCTTCCGCGGCCAACGCAACCGTAGCGGATCTGTTCATCGTGGCCACGCGCGATGGCATCACCGTGCGCGACACCACATACAAGGTCGTCCGCGCTTATCCGCTTCCCGCGGAACTGCTGCCTGCCGCTGCCGCACCGGCCGCTGTGGCAGCTCCCGCAGCCCCTTACCGACTTGAGCACCCGGCAAAACCGGCTGCTATCGCTCAAGGGGTTCAATACGATATGACCATGCCCGGTTTCCAGACCCCGGGCGGGCTAGGGTTTGCCGCCGTGATGGCAGATTTTGTACGCACGGGCAATGATCTTTTGATGGCCGCCACCGACGGTACCGTTGTCAAACTCTACAAAGCCGGGGACAAACTTGTTCCCGTTGCGGAATTCAAACCCGAGACCGTGCCCCAAATCCTTTCCCTGCATTGGTGGCAACCTGCATCCGGAAAACTCTATCTGGCCGTTTCGGCCTGGAAAGACACCGGACTCAATTCATCGATCTACCGCTATGAAGACGGAAAATTCACCTCCGTTGATAAAGTTTTGCCCTATACTCTCGGCACCTTCGATCGCGACGGCGATGGGAGCAGGGAACTGCTGTTGGCGCAGAATTTTGACCGCGAAACCTTTTGGGGAACCATCGTGCGGGAACTGCAACTGCAAAGCGGCAAACTCGTGACCCGCGATATAGGCTTTGAACTTCCCCGGAGATTCACGGTCGGAGGCAGCCTGATGGCCGATCTCGACGGCGACCGCAAACCTGAAACCGTTTTTGTCCGCGACGGCCTGATGTACGTCTATTCCGGCAACAAGCAACGCTACAAATCGCCTAAAATGATGGGGGGCTCGGTGTCGCGCATCATGTTTGAAGAGCAGCCCAACGCCCGCGAAACCAAGATGCACTTCGCAGCATTCGAAGTGCCTCCTGTCGCCGTGGATCTTGACAACGATGGCAGCCCTGAACTGCTTTCCGTCGCCTCTGAATCCTCTTTGATGTCTGCCCCCGGCATCTCCGCGAATGTCAGCAAAAGCTGGCTGGCGGTGGTGAAATTCCGCGATGGCATGTTTGTCAAAGGCACGCTGGGTGAAGAGCTCGATCTTCCCCTCCAGGGACTTACCCTGGACCAGAAACGCGTGATGATGGTGGCTACCCAGGCCGGGTCAGTGTTCGGCGAAAATGGCGGCAGCCAATTGCTGGTTTTCCCTCTGGTTCATTAATCTTTCCATTTTGCAAAGATTCCCAACAAAGCCCCGGCATTGCCCGGGGCTTTGTTATTTTCAAACTAATATTTGCCCCCCCAAAACAACCCACCCAAAATACATAACATCGTTCTATCAACATTGACTGCCATTACAAATCCTGCTATACCGGCGTCACAGCTATTGCCAAACTTTATTTGCCCCTGGAAGGCTGTTGATCTTGGGAGTAAATGTACTGCGAAATCCGTCACAGGATCCTTGCGTTACCTTTTCGCTGTAACAATCTCCTGACTCCACAGACTCCTGGATGGATATTATTTATTGAACAGGAGGTAAGCCCATGCAACAAACTATCCGTTATCTGCTGGCAGTGTTGGCCCTGACCCTGCTACCAGCCGGACCCGCAGCGGCTGGTATCGATTTTTTCGGGACCGCCAAAATCAAACCCACCTTTTACAGCAATTTCGATTTTCAAAGCGCCAAAAATGATGCGTTCATCATCAATGAAGGCGGCCTTACCGGCGGCCACCACACCCGCGCGGAACTGCGCCTGGGCTGGAAAGCCGCAGGTGACAACTGGTCGGTCAAGATGATCGCCGAAGCCGACGTCATCATGGAAAAGGATACGGCGGATCGTTCCTACTATGTAGACTCCGTAAACAAGGAAGGCAAACCCAACTCGGGTAGCGAATTCGGCATTGAACGTGTTGAGCTGCTTTACCGATTTTTGCCCTGGCTGGAACTGGAATCAGGCTGGGATATCCGGGCTTTGGATATCAAAACCGGCGGTCTGCTGTACGGTGATGACCATCCTTTCCTCGGCTTCCGTGGCGATATAACGCCCTCAACGCGCTATGAACTGCTTTATCTTCCCATCCAGAACCGTTCCAGCCTGCCCAGTTCCTACGACACCGAAAAGGTTTTGCGCAGCCCGGATGCCGACGACTGGAATGTTTACACTTTTAAACTGACCCAGGATCTCTCTGCCGATAACAATTCCCTGCCCCAGAGCGCCTTTTTTGGAAACAGCGATGGTAAAAATAGCACTCTCAGTATGTCGGTAGGCCCGATTGTCGCCTACAGCGATAACGATTCGAAGCAAGCCCAGGTCACTTATTACGGCCTGGAAGCAACCGGGCAGGCCGGCTGGTTCAAGCCCTGTTTTGAAGTGATTGCCGCCGATGGCGAGTTTGACAGCGGCGCGGACATCTCCAGCTGGGCCATGTATGCCGGGGTAGAGATGAACGTGGCCAAGGCCTTCAATCCGTATGTCGCGTTCCGTTACACCCAGGGTGACGATGACGACACGGATAACGATGTAGAAGGCTGGGTGGGGATTACCGATATCGGTCGCTTCTCCGGTCTGATGGGGATGGATGGGAACATCCTCGGCGAGGATATCGGCCAGAGCTACGGAGCCACCCTTTATTCCTATGCACCTGAACGCGCTCGATCAACCAACCGTTATGGCGGCATCGGCAACGGCGGCAGCGGAGACAATCCGGGGCAAAAGCTCATCGCTATCGGAACGCGCGGCGACCTTTCCCACTGGCTGCCCAACCTGATGTACAAGACCCAGGCGTTTTTCATCTGGTATGATGAAACAGACAACCTGACCAATGTGCGCAACCCGGGTAAAAAAGTGGACGATTACGCCGGGACCACCGTCGACATGCAGCTGATGTACGCTTTCAGCAAAAACTTTTCCGTCGATTACATTTTCTCCACTTTCCTGCCCGGCGACGGGATCAAGGATCAGTTTGGCGATGATCCGGCTTTCGTCAACTGCCTGACTCTGGCCTGGACTTACTGATAAACCGTTACCATGAATTCCTGGCCGGTGCGCCCATGCACCGGCCGCATTATTATAAAACCCCTTTGCGCTGCAATAAGGGATAAAAGATGAAA
>DIKU01000116.1:33540-37462 GCA_002424645.1 Pelobacter sp. UBA5610
ATTCCCTGGCCCAAAATTGATAAAGCGCTGACCGACTGGCAGGGAGCCAAGGAAATGCTGCTGGTCTCATCTGCTGATTCACCGCTGGAAACGGTGGCCGTGCAGGAAGTGCTGGAGCAGGTTCTGCAGCACGGATTTGCCGTGCGAACTTCCAGCGAGCCTACCGCCGGCGGAAGCGGCCTGATTCTGGAATTGCGCGAGGGCAGGGACTCAAACATGGCGATTCTGCGCCGGGCCTCCGACACGGCCATTATCGCCTTTGAACGCCAAGCTCCTGCAACCTTGCCGGCTGTCACGCCACCTGCCACCCCTCGGACAGCCGCAGCGGCCCCGGTTGTTCAGACAACCGCGCCAAAAGTTGCGGCCCCGATCGTGGTAGTCGAAACCCGGAACATATCCGATCTGCCGGGGCCTGTGCCCCTGCCTGGTCATCCCCGCAGCCTCGCATTTTTGATGGAAACGGCCGGTCATGGTCTCGAACTGGCCTTGCAGAATGACTCCGGAGTGCAAAGATATCACCTGCGGAACAATGTGCTGCAACCCCTCGGGGCTTACACGACCGCGAGCAATGCCATACGCGGCCTGTATCTGGAAAGCGGCGACCCGGATAACGACGGCCAACGTGAATTGGCCGCGGTATGGGCGGATGACCTGCAGGGTATTTATGAGGGTACCGATTCCCAGTTGCGTACCACCATCCTTGAAACGGCCCCACAGGGATTTGCCGCCAGCACGGGTCCGCAGGCTTTTATGAGACTGATCGATAACAAGGGACTGGTTCAGAATCGTGGCACCTACACGTTGTACAACGGGCCGGTACGCTCCCTAAATGCCGCGGATCAGGGATGGGAAGCCGGAGGCCAACCGGTAACATGGGCCCATAGCAACCTGTTCGACATCACCCCTCTTGACGACTCCACTGCTCTGCAATGGACCGCCGACAAGCAGCTGCGCCTCGTGGCTCTTGATAGTGGCTTGCCGCTACCTGGCGGCACCCTGCTTTACGATCTGGGTGAGTTTGTCGGGCCACGCATCGCCGTGCCCTTGGAGACCCCTGAATACCGTTCAGGCCTCAGCAAAGAGGACATGGTTCGTGAAACATGGTCGACCCTGCCGCCACGCATTTCTGTTGCATCCGACGGCACCGCCTACACCATTCGCCGGGAACGTTCCATGGGGCTTCCCCTGGTTGGCAAACCGTCAGGACAGGATCATCTGATTGCTTTGCACTGGAATGGCCAAAGACTCATGGTCACGGACCCTTTCCCCGGCATGGAGGCTTTCATTCTGGACTTTGCTCTGGTCGAACGCGAGGGGCATGTGAAAAGCGCTTTGCTGTTGCTCAACAAAAAACCTGACGGCAACGGTGAAGCCTATCTTCAGCTGGTATCCATGGAAAACAACGGATTGTAGACAATTCCGTTCCTGCAACCGTTTGAGTTGAAAAAAAAGCGCGTCCCTTCCATATATAGGGACGCGCTTTTTTTCCATCGGGACCGATAACTTTCAGCTATTTCCTTGATCGTATTCCTCTTGCAGTTCTTTGTAGCGCTTGGGGCGCTGCTCAGGAGGCAATTGCCTGAGATCCTGCCACTTTTTCCTGAGTTCCTGTTGTTTTTCAGGAGGCAGTTGGCGGTAGTGTTGATATCTCTGTTTAAGCTCCTGTTTTTTATCCTCCGGCATTTTCTCCCAGCGCTCCATACGCCGTTTAAGACGTTCACGTTCCTGCGGGGTGAGGTCGCGATATTTGTCGTACTTCTGGCGCAGAAGCTCTTGTTCTTCGGGAGTAAGCTCTTTATATTGACGGTACCGGCCTTTGAGTTCCTGGCGTTGTTCCGGCGTCAGGTCGTGCCAGCTATGTCCGTTGTCGGCAAGCAACCAGGTTTGCTGATTCTGGCTTACATTATTTTGGGCCCATGCGCTGGATATCGGAGCCATGAACAACCCCGTCAGCAGCAAAAGCAACCACCCCATTCCCTTCATCTGATCCCCCATCTTCAGCGTGCCTGTTTAAGGACGCCTGTCTTTACCCTATGCGTTCAAGGTCCTGCAACAACTCCATATTTTCCAGAAGTTCAATATTCTGCAACAACTCAAGATCCTGCAGCATGCCGATTTCGGTTTCCGAACGGGGCACCCCACCGGGAAGAGTTCCGGGGCCGCCAGGGATAATCAACAGGCTTATCGCCAGCACCGCACCCGCCGCAAGTGCCGATCCCCACATCCAGCGTTTTGGCCGCGCCTGCTGAAACGCACGGTCGGTAATAATCGCGGTCATACGATGCTTTTCCACCTCGGAGAAAATCAGGCCGGGCAGGGGGAGATCGACCAGCGTGCGCTGCAATTCGGCAAGTCGGGCACTGCAAGCCTGGCAATCATCGAGATGATTAAGAAGACGCTGTCTGGCCACGGCATCGAGTTCCCCGTAATGAAAAAGTACCAGGTCCTTTTCGTTGCAGGCTCCCTGTATGCGGCGTTTCATAATGTTACCTCTTCGTCGTCGGTAAATTCCTGACGCAAAAACTGCACAGCCCGATGCAAGTGAGCCTTGACCGTGCCTTCCTTGAGATGGAGCAGGGTTGCTATTTCCTTGAGGGGCAATCCCTCCTGGTGCCGCAGGACAAAAACAGCGCGCTGCCTCCCGGATAGTTTCGTCATAGCTTTAAAGAGTTTCTGACGGGCTTCCTCCCCCAGCAACTTATCGCTGGGCGATGCCCCCGGATCAACACAGTTATCCACCGGATCAGGATCGTCTTCACTTTTGCGAAAAAAGAAGATACGGCGACGTACTTTCTCACGCCGCAGATGGTCGATAACCAACCGGGAAACGACCCGGTACAGCCAGGTCTTTATCCTGCATTCACCGCGAAAGGAGGGCAGGGCACGGTGCAGGCGGATAAACGCCTCCTGCGCAAGATCTTCGGCTTCCTGTCTATCCCCCAGCATGCGATAGGCAAGATTGACCACGTGCGTCAGATGATCCGAAACCAGCCGCGTAAAAGCCGACTCATCACCCTGGCGAATTCTTTCCAGCAATAGGGTCTCGCTGTCAGGTGTCTCTTCGATAAGCTGTTGCGGCACTTCGTCCACCTCTATAACAGCTGCCGTGCTGCGGTAGTCCATATCCGCTCCCTCACATGGATAATCTCTTGTCATGTAAGACGCACTACCTCGCTCAAGGTTTACACCTTTAGAAATTTTTTCTCGGCAGCAACTTCGACAACAGAATAATAAATCACTGGTTTTTCGCGAAATCATGTGGAAATACTTCATTAAGTCGAAGTCTTTGCTTTGCACATCCCCGTGATTGGCATGAAGTCCGTGCCTTTGTCTTTTATAACGATGGCTTGATGCGTGCCACCAACTGGTCGGCGGTAAAGCCGAATTTTTTCATCAGTGTGTCACCGGGGGCACTGGCACCAAACCCGGTCATGCAAACTATCGTTCCGGAAGAGCCGACATAGCGCTCCCAGCCCATACCGATACCTGCCTCGATAGCAACCCGCAGCGCCGAACCAGAGGGAAGCACCTCCTCACGGTAAGCCGGTGTCTGAGCATCGAACAATTCCCAGCAGGGCAGGGACACAACACGGACACCGATCCCTTCGACCTGCAGTATGGAACGTGCCTCCAGCGCCAGGGTCACCTCGGAACCGCTGGCAATCAGTATAACCTTCAGCGGCCCGTCTTCGCGGGCCAGCACATAGCCTCCCCGCAGCACCCCCTCGGCAGCCCCATAAAGGTTGCGATCGAGGACTGGCAGGCCCTGCCGCGTCAGCACCAAAGCGCTGGGACCCCGGCGATTTTCCAGAGCCGCCCGCCATGCCTGGGCCGTTTCATTGGCGTCGCAAGGACGAATAACCGTCAGATTCGGGATGGCCCGCAGAGCCGCCAACTGTTCCACGGGTTGATGGGTCGGGCC
>DIKU01000116.1:37568-53606 GCA_002424645.1 Pelobacter sp. UBA5610
ATCAACCCCGGGGTATGGGACAAACCGTTGAGAATAGAACCCATGGCGTGTTCGCGTACGCCAAAGTGGATATTCCGGTCCGCCGCACCCGGTCTGAAGGAACCCGCCTTTTTGAGGGCGGTATTGTTGGACGGTGCCAGATCCGCAGACCCTCCCAGCATCAGGGGAAGACGGTCTGCCAAGGCATTGAGAGTCACGCCGCTGGCCTGGCGGGTCGCCAGCTTTCCGTCGGCGACGCTAAAACTGGGCAACGCGTCTTGCCACCCTGACGGCAAGCCGTTTTCAGTAGAATGCTGCCAGGCGACCAGCTTCGGATGGTTCTTCGCCAGTTCATCCCGTAGTTGTTGTTGCCAGGCTTGTTCCTGCGCCTGGCCACGCTCCCTCACCGCAAGCATATGGCTCGCCACCGCTTCGGGAACATGAAACATGACCTGCGGGTCCCGCCCAAAGAACTCTTTGGTCAAACGCAATTCCTGGTCACCCAACGGCGCACCGTGCGCTTCGGCGGTGTCCTGCTTATGGGGCGCGCCAAACCCGATGTGGGTGCGGGCGATAATCAGCGAAGGGCGCGTATCAGCCTTGGCACGCGCAAGTGCGGCATCGATTTCTGTTAGATTCTCGCCTTCCACATGCTGTACATGCCAACCGTATGACAGGAACCTGCTGGCTGTTTCGTCACTAAACGCCAGGTCGGTCTGTCCCTCGATGGTGATCCGATTGTCGAGATAAATGTAAATCAGATTACCCAACTGCAGATGACCGGCCAGCGAGGCCGCCTCCGCCGCAACCCCTTCCATCATATCCCCGTCTGAGCACAGAGCGTAAATCCGGTAATCGAACAACTCGGCATGAACTTTATCCGCCAGCATCCTTGCCCCCATGGCCATGCCGACACCGACCGCCACCCCTTGCCCCAATGGACCGGTTGTGGTCTCAACGCCGGGAGTATGCCCGAATTCCGGATGTCCGGGGGTCCGGCTGTCAAGCTGCCGAAACTGTTTCAGGTCATCCAGAGACAGATCATAGCCGGTCAGGTGAAGCATGCTGTAAAGAAGCATGGACGCATGTCCGCAGGACAAAATGAAGCGATCGCGGCCCGGCCAATCGGGGTTGGCCGGATTATGGCGCAGGTGACGCGTGTAGAGGAGGTAGGCGATGGGAGAGGCTTCCATAGGGGTGCCAGGATGCCCGGAACGCGCTTTTTCAACCCCATCGGCGGATAGCAGGCGAATGGTGTCGATAGATTCCCGTGCCAGCTTCCGATCCAGCATTTCAATTTCCATGACGGTCCTCCTCGCTATAACCGATGTGCCGCATACGGCACACAGGTCTTTCAGATGATTGTCAACGGCTCTGCATCCCCCGACGAAACCGTCTCGGGGTATCCGCAGTGTGCCAGCAAAGCTTCCAAACGTTGTTCCGGGCTGCCCTTCCAGACTTGCAGCAGCCTCTCTGCCAGAGTAAAGCCACTGTGCGCCACTTCCTCCATGCCGTCCAGAAAGAGGCTTTCGTCAGCGCCTGTACATCGCCCCGGGCCCTGTCTGAGCAAAGCCTCGCGGGCCAGGACCAAAGCCTCGCAAGCGACCTCCCGCAAGGTATGCTTGCCGCAGGGGGTTCGCAATCCCTGTCGCCAGGAGTTGCGATAAAGTTCCATGCGTCCGGCGTCATCCCCGGGATCGAGCAATCGACCAACCTGATAGCGGGCCTCGGCATCGTACAGCAACCCTTTGGCCAAAGCTGCAACCGCCATGGCCAAATGCGGTGGCAAACTGTCCGCACTGCGCAATTCGATCTGCGGTCGCAGACGCACCTCGGGAAACAAGGTGGAAAGGTGCAAATCCCAATCGGCCAGGGTAGGGCGATGCCCTTCGAAACCTTCGGATAAAAACTTCCGAAAACTGAATCGCCTGTGCGTCAGGTTAACCAGGGAACCCTCACGCTGAATAAAGTACATGGGCACATCAAGGGCATACTCGACATAGGTGGATAACCCTGCGTCCGGCCGAAACATTCCAAGAATCAGCCCGGAACGGTCAGGATCGGTCCGTGCCCAGATCTCCCCGCGGGTGGATAGAAACCCTGTCGGTTGCCCATTCATCAGGGGTGAATTGGCAAACAGCGCGTAAAACAATGGCGCCAGCAACTGCCCCGTGCGAAATTTATCGATGCAGTCCGCTTCGTCGCAGAAATCCAGGTTAACCTGCAGTCCGGCACTTAGCTTCATCATGTGCTGGCCGCGGTCCCCCGTGCGCTGCATGTATTCACGCATGATTGCGTAACGCGGCTTGGGCAGCCAATCGATGGCTTGCAGCGGTGTTATGGGTTGCACCCCCAACCCCAGAAAGGAGAGACCAAGAGGATGGCCAGCACCAACAATGCTCTGGATATGGTGTGACAGGTCCCGTTGACAACAACACAGGTCGTTACACAATTTGCCGGATAACTCCAGTTGGCCACCCGGCTCCAGTGTCACGGAGGAAGCCTCCCCCATGAGGGCTATCAGACGACCAGCCTCACGCTGCCCCTGCCAGTTTCCAGCGTTTTCGAGGTTTTGCAACAACGCTTCAACCCGAGAAAAATCTGCGGCCTCGCCGGTTTGGGTATCGACCACCAGCTTTTCCACCTCGATGCCAATGCCCCACTGCTCGGGGGGCCTTATGTTGCGCAATAAATAATTTACAAGGTCATCCTGGCAGCTTATCGGTTGTGCAAGATGGGTTTTCACGAAGGTTGTCATGCTGCTCCTGCTGCGTCGCTGGTAATCTCTCACATGCTACGATTATCGATCCGGTCCACCAGTGCGCCAGAATGATAAGCACATGTTTTTTTTCATTCTATAATACTATAAAACTAATTATGGAACGACAGTCATAACGAAGACAAAGGCCCCGCATCTTGCCTTTTTTGTGCTTCAAAGCTATGATCCGAAGACCTCTGTTCCCGGAGAGCCCATGCATCCTGTCCGCCACTTGCGTTTTTCCCTGTTGATTCTGATCCTGGCTGTCGGGCTGGGCACCATCGGCTATACCCTGATTGAAGGCTGGGGACTTCTTGACTCCCTTTACATGACGGTTATCACGCTGGCAACTGTCGGTTATAAAGAGGTACACGACCTTTCCACGGAAGGCAAGATCTTTACCATTGGCCTCATCGTCTTTGGTGTAGCCACCATCACCTATGCCGCGGGCAGCTTGCTGCAATTGATGGTGGAGGGGCAAATCCGACGCATTCTCGGGAGGAGAAAATTGGAAAAGCGCATCAATAAGATGGAAGGTCACTACATTATCTGCGGATACGGTCGCATCGGAACCCTCATCAGCCAGGAATTCCGTTCCCGTCCCGTCCCCTTTGTCATCGTGGAACGTGATCCTGCCATCTGCGAAAATTTATCCAGAGAAGGCATTCTGTTCGTTCAGGGGGATGCCACCGACGATGACACCTTGATCCAGGCAGGTATCCAGCGGGCTAAAGGTTTGATAACCGCCGTCACCTCGGAATCAGCCAACGTCTATATAACCTTGACCGCCCGCGGTCTCAACCCCGACCTGTTTATCCTGGCCCGCAGCGTTGAAGAAGGGTCCGAAATAAAACTCAAACGCGCCGGCGCCACCAAAGTCATATCGCCTTACCGCATTGGCGCCAGTCGTATGGCCTGGGCAGTACTCAGACCGTCGGTGGTCGATTTCATCGACATTGCGGTGGGAAGCGAGAGTTTGGAGCTGCAACTTGAAGAAATCCGCGTGGCTCCCACCTCTGCACTGGTAGATAAATCTCTTGTATCGTCGGACATTCGTCGCGCCTGGGGGATCATGATCATAGCCATCAAAAAAAGCAGTGGTGAGATGCTTTTTAATCCCGAATCCGACACGACCATTCAAGCCGAAGATATTCTCATAACCCTTGGCGAACCGCCCGCCATTCGCAAACTTGAGAAGGTCGCCTGCGGAGGATTTGTCAATGCCTGAACAGTTGCATGTGCATATTCCATTCAGCCAGTTCAACCGGCATTTTCCGTTACTGCGGAAAAATCGGTTGCAACCCGAAATTGCCTTCAAATGGCCCGACCTTGATCCGTCGCTACTCCCTGCCGTAAAACAGGCAGCGCGTCAACTGGCCGAAGAAGGATTGGCAGTAACCGTCCATGCACCTTTTATGGATCTCAATCCCGGAGCTATCGAACCTTTGGTGCGCGAAGCAACCCATCAGAGATGGATGCAAACGCTGGAGGTCGCAGAAATTCTCCAGGCGCGGCTGGTGGTTCTGCACCCCGGATTTGACCGCTGGCGCTACGGTGGCCAAAGCCAGCCCTGGATTGATGCCTGCCTGGAGTTTTTCCCTCCAGTGCTTGAACAAGCGGCCCGGCAACAATGCCTGTTGGTTCTTGAGAATATCTTTGAGGAAACCCCCGAGACTCTGGTCGCGGTTCTCAAAAAACTTGATTCACCGTGGCTTGGTCATTGTTTTGATGCCGGTCACTGGCGTTTGTTTGCCAAAAACTCCATGGAGCAGTGGTTTTCCTCCCTGTCACCATGGATACGGCACCTCCATGTTCATGACAACTTCGGTGATCGCGATGCCCATATGGCCGTAGGGGAGGGCGACATCGATTTTGATAAACTTTTCAGGCTTGTTGCCACGCTTAAAAATCCCCCTACCGTTACCCTGGAAATACATGATTGCGAGGCTCTGCTTCGTTGTGTAGATACGGTAAAACCATTACTTATCCGCTGAATCCCGTTGCCTGCGACCGATCAGTGTGCCCCGGAAAACGCCACTCTGCCCATAGCGTTCGCGCAGATTGTCAACGGCCTGATCAAGATTATTAAACCGCTGCTGCCGGTCGCCGCCGAACAACATTCCCTGGCGACTGTCAGCGGCCACTAAGTTATTCAGACTGATGCCAAGCAGCCGTACCGCTTTGCTACCGGCCTCCGTTCTCTCCAATAGCTCCTTGGCCATATCGAACATATCCTTTGCGTGCCGAATGCCGTCAGGTACGGTTCTGGACCGGGTCACCGTCGAAAAATCCGCATACTTGACCTTGAGGGTGATGGTTGTTCCCATGACGCCATTCCGTCGCAGACGTGTAGACACCCTTTCCGCAAGATCGAGTAGCACTTCATGCATCAAATCACATTGCCAGAGATCTTTTTCAAACGTATCCTCGTGACCAATCGACTTCAATTCCCGTTCAGGAATTACTTCTCGTGCATCTTGCCCCCAAGCCAACTTGAACAGTTGCATACCTGCCTGACCAAATCGGGATTCCAGAAAGGGACTCGCCATCTTTCTTAAATCGCCCACGGTTTGCAATCCCAGGGTTTCAAGCTCCCGCAACATCACCGGGCCAACACCCCACAACCGTTTCAAGGGGAGGGGAAGAAGGAAATCGTCCATCACTTCCGGCACCTGGAAGATACCATCCGGTTTAGCCTGTTCCGAGGCCAGCTTTGCCAAAAATTTATTGGGGGCAATACCCGCACTTATGGCCAGCTGCAACTCCCCACGAACATCTTGACGTATTTTTTTTGCAATGTCCCACCCGGATCCAAACAAACGCCTGCTGCCGGTAACATCAAGAAAAGCCTCATCCACCGATAATCCTTCCACAAGGTCGGTATACCTGCCGAAAATAGCAAATACCTGGTCCGATACCTCCTGATATCGAGACATGCGAACCGGCAGCACGATTGCCTGCGGGCACAGTCGCAACGCGCGACTGATCGGCATAGCCGAATGCACGCCAAAAGCGCGAGCCTCATACGAACACGCACAAACGACTCCGCGCATGCGGTGTCCGCCTACAATCACTGGATGCCCTCGCAGTTCTGAACGATCGCGTTGCTCGACACTGGCATAAAAAGCGTCCATATCGAGGTGCAGAATTGTTCTTTCGGTAGGTTTTTTACGCATGTCTTCTGCTCTTGTCATTCGGTGCAGTCTTTGCCGATAGCGGTTGGGCCACCGGTAGATAAACATCAGGGTTTTTCGGTTCCCAATGAAGGCCTACTACCTACCCAAGTATCTGTTATTCCATTATTTTATAGATATACTGACTGCGAAGGTTTGGTCCAATAATTTTCTCGTCAAGAGGGAAGCCTTGTTCTACTACCATGTACCCGGTTTTGTTATACGCCACAACCTCTTTATTGCGGCCACCTTCATTTTACCATCCTCTCTCTTTTACACAGGCTCTATGAGTACGACTACCAGCTATGCAAAGTGTCATCACATAGGCCCTACAGTTCAGGTTTCAACGAATCCCAAATTCAACTGCATGGTCAAACTTGTTTGCAATTATTCGCCCCGATATCAACAAGAGACTGTACCTACCGGTAGGCCAACCATCAAAAAATTAGAAAAATAGGTAGTTGCCCGATTAAGACTTTAGAGAACAGGTAATCTTGCGCAACGAGGATGCTTACTAAATGGCACATACGAATATATTGTGGGATTTTTTAACTGGTTGAAACATTTGAGGTTTTCAGACGTGGTTGATATAAGGGGATGCCGCAAAATAAATTTTTTTATCAATTTGCCCACCTTGCAGACAAATATCCAATGCGGTTAGGTCTGGACGAATAGGTTTGGTCTGAATGCTGTCTACTTTAACAATTTACAGCAAACAACCACTTGGTTCGTTGCGGATGGCGGAGTCAGATTGCTATACATTTGTGTGTACAAGTCAAACTGTCCCAAAAACTAGTCTGAGATAGTAGAATTGTCGGCCTTCATGGTAATGGAGCTGTTCAGAACCACTCCCTCTTCCACCACCAGTACGGGGGTCTGTATGGTTCCCTCGACAATAGCAGGAGCTCTTAATTCAACCTTATTTCTGGCTTCAATGGTCCCTTTGAATCTGCCTGACAGGATCAGGGTGCCAACCCGGATGTCGGCGAGAATCTGGGCCGTTTGTCCTGCGATAAGGGTATCGCTGGAGGTAATGCTTCCCTGGAAATGGCCATCCATACGCACAATGTCGTCAAACACCAAGGTTCCTTCAAACTTGCTGCCATCCCCTAGAAATGCCCTGATTTCACCGGTCTGAAGGTTACCATCCTTGGACAACGCACGTTTTTCTTTTCGACCCATTAAACTCGTCTCCACTTTGTCAGCAGGATATTCCAAGACGCTCCAGAAGTCGCTCTAAGTCATCCGGTGAAAAATAGCTTATTTCTATTTTTCCGCCTTTTTTCTTGGCAACGATCTTGACCTTGGTGCCCAGGCTTTGTTTTAGGTTGTCTTCCAGAGACTGCAGGTTCGCATCGGTTTTTTTCGGTGGGGGAGGGGGCGCCAATGCCGCCTTTTTCGCCCTTTTGACCAAGGCTTCGGTTTCCCTTACAGACAGCCCCTTAGATAACACCTGTTCACGGACACGCAGCAACTGCATCGGCACCGATTCAAGAGACAACAAAGCACGAGCATGCCCCATAGCCAAGGTGCCTGTAGAAAGATCTTCGCGAACCGCTTCAGGTAGACGCAGCAGACGAAGAGAATTGGTCACAGTCGATCGATCTTTGCCGACGCGGCCAGCGACATCCTCCTGCGTGAGGTTGAACGCCTGAATGAGACTCTGATAGGCCGCGGCCTCTTCTATGGGGTTGAGGTTTTCGCGCTGGATATTTTCGATAAGAGCCATTTCAACAGCAGCGTCTTCTGTGGCCTCATGGATTAAAACCGGAACCTTTTTTAATCCGGATCGTTGTGCTGCGCGCCACCGTCGCTCACCGGCAATAATCTGGTAGTGATCGGCCATTCGGCGGACAACAAGAGGCTGTATAATGCCGCGGACTCTTATTGAAGCCTCCAGTTCCGCAAGTTTCTGGTCATCAAAAACTTTACGCGGCTGATTTTTCAGAGGCCGTAATTCTTCGATCGGGCAGAAAAAAAAACGATGAGATTCTTCTTTGATGGCAGGGTCAAGCAACGCGCCGATTCCCTTGCCGAGTGCAGGTTTTTTGGCCATATCTAAGTGCCTGTGTGAATGATTTCTCTCGCAAGAGCAAGATAGGCTTCGGCTCCCCGGGAAGAAATATCGTATTGCAAAATTGGGAGACCGTGACTCGGGGCTTCTGATAAACGCACATTTCGCGGAATGACTGTTTGAAAAACACGGTCCGTAAAATGGCGGCGAATCTCGTCACTTACCTGGTGGGAAAGGTTATTTCGACCATCGAACATGGTCAATAGAATTCCACACAGAGATAAGGCAGGATTCAATTGTCTTTGAATAAGGTCAATGGTACGGGTTAACTGGCTGAGCCCCTCCATGGCATAATATTCACATTGCAAGGGAACCAGCACCGAATCGGCTGCGGTCAGGGCATTGATGGTCAACAAACCGAGAGACGGTGGACAATCAATAAGAATATAATCGAAATCATCCCGAATCTGTCGAAGGGCTGATTTAAGCCGGGCTTCCCGATCAGCCTCGCCGATCAATTCGATTTCGGCGCCAATAAGGTCCGTAGTCGAAGGGAGAATCTTTAAAAATTCAATCCCTGTATCAGCGATCACCTCCCTGGTTTCAACCTGACCGAGCAGCGCCTGATACGTCGTATACCGGATGTTTTCAGAAACAATCCCGACGCCGCTGCTGGCATTGGATTGAGGATCCAAATCGACCAGTAGAGTTCGTTTTTCCGCCACCGCAAGCGATGCCGAAAGATTAATTGAGGTGGTTGTTTTACCGACGCCGCCCTTTTGGTTGGCTATGGCGATGATCTGACCCATATGAGGATCTCCTTTACCCTGTGTACGGGCAGAAATCCTATCATAAACCCACGCGTCCTCAAAGGGAAAAGGTCAAATTTACCCCTGTGTAGAAGCTACAACTGTCTTTTAATTTCGATCACTGTTCTTTCGGCTTTTGATATCGGCAATTTCATACTGTGAATTTTTTCCAGTTTAAAATTAAAGGCTTCCATAACCGCTACCGATTCTTCCAGCTCCTTGATCCCCTCAGGACCTTTCATGGCCAGCAATCTTCCTCCTGCTGCTATAAAAGGTTCTGCCAATTGCATCAATTGTGAAAGGTGAGTCAGCGCCCTGGCAGTCACCACGTCAAAGATATTTCTATAATCCGGGTTAGCAGCCAACGCCTCAATCCTGCAAGTTTCGGCTTTAAATGCCTTTAAAGCAAGGGAGCGTACGACATGCTGCTGGAAAACAATTTTTTTGCCTACACTATCTACGGATAAAACCCGCAGTGTGGGCCACGCTATTTTCAATGGTATACCCGGCAACCCAGCTCCCGACCCCATATCCAGCACCAACTCATCCCCCTGCAGCAGAGGCACAAGGGTCAAGGAATCAACAAGATGCTTTTCAAGCGCCTCTAAAGGGTCCTTGATAGCCGTCAGATTGATACTGCGATTCCATCGCAGCATTTCCTCCAGATACCAGAGGAGCTGATCCCGGACGCAAGGGTCAAGCTTCACATTTATAGCCAGCAATAGCTCATGCAGTCTGCTTTTCATATCCAAGACTATTTCCTGCGTAAAAGCACTGAAAGAATAGCCACAGCCGCGGGGGTCATTCCCGGTATTCGAGCCGCCTGTCCCAAGCTAACCGGCCTCACCTTATTCAACTTCTCTTTGACCTCCGTAGACAAGCCGTCTATCTCACTATAATTCATATCATCCGGAATAACGACCTGTTCCGAACGCCTGAACCGATCAACAACTTCCTGTTGCCTTGCTATATACCCCTCATACTTGATTTCGATCTGCAATTGTTCGCGCACATCAACAGAAAAACCGGCCAACCGCTCATCGGCAAAGACGATATCGTCAAACTCCACCTCTGGTCGCCTTAGCAATTGGGCCAGAGAAACGCCATTTTTCAATTCTTTTAAACCGAGGCGATGCAGGTTTTCCTGATCAGAAGGTGCCAAGCGCAGAACCTCCAACAAGTTACGCCCACATTCAATTTGTTTCATTTTTTCAGAAAACCGTGACCAGCGCTTTTCTGTGACCAACCCTATACGATGCCCGATCGGAGTTAAGCGTTGATCGGCATTATCCTCCCGCAACAACAGGCGATATTCCGCACGCGAAGTAAACATCCTATAGGGCTCGGATGTTCCGCATGTGACCAGATCATCTATCATAACGCCTATATAAGCTTGATCCCTGCCCAGCAACAAAGGAGGTAGATTTCTTAGTGCCTGAACAGCATTTATTCCCGCCATCAAACCCTGCGCTGCCGCTTCTTCATATCCAGATGTGCCATTGATCTGACCAGCAAGAAACAATCCTTTTATGATCTTTGTTTCAAGACTTGGCTGCAATTGCACAGGGTCAACAAAATCATACTCGATAGCGTACCCCGGTCGCATAATTTCTACATTTTCCAAACCTGGGATAGTCCGCAGAAAAGCTAACTGCACATCCGGTGGAAGAGAGGTTGACACTCCATTTGGATAAACCTCACAAGTATCCAACCCCTCAGGCTCCAAAAACACATGGTGGCTTTCCCGATCCGGAAACCGCATCACTTTATCTTCTATGGAGGGGCAATATCTTGGTCCCACGCCCTCGATGACCCCTTGATACAAAGGCGACCTATCGAGCCCTTCGCGAATAAGGGCATGTGTTTTTGCATTGGTGGCCGTGATATAACAGGGAACCTGCCTGGTCGTTATTTCCTTTGTATCTACTGAAAAAGGCGTGAGCGGAAAATCCCCGTACTGAGGCTCAAGACCATCATAATTTATCGTGTTTCCATCTAAACGAGCCGGAGTTCCGGTTTTCAATCGACCAACACGAAGGCCAAGCTCGGACAAATGATCTGACAACCCCATGGATGCCGGCTCCCCAGCCCTGCCTCCTGGAAAATGTTGCAGACCCACATGGATCAGCCCGCGCATAAATGTCCCGGTAGTCAAAACAACGGATTGACCGTAAAAACAAAGACCATCCGCGGTTTCCACACCACAAACTTTCTCTCCCTGCATAATCAGCCTTACAACCGATCCCTGCTTAAGATCCAAGTTTGGTTGCGACTCAACCACTTGCTTCATGTGCATTTGATACGCGCGTCGATCCGCCTGCGCTCTTGTCGCACGAACCGCCGGACCCTTCTTGGTATTCAATGTTCTAAACTGAATTCCCGTCGCATCTATAACTCTGGCCATTTCTCCACCCAACGCATCAATCTCGCGAACCAGGTGTCCCTTGGCCAAACCACCTATGGCCGGATTACACGACATCTGAGCCACAGCATCCAAATGCATATTGAGCAGCAAAGTACTACACCCCATCCTTGCACTTGCCAGCGCAGCTTCACATCCGGCATGTCCCGCACCGACCACAATTACTTCGTACTCTTTCCCGTAACCAGCCATAACTAATCCGTATTGCCTTTAGATGGACATAATAACCATTAACAGGAAAATGACATGTTTCACGTGAAACGTGTCATTTTCCTATGCAAAATTTCGTAAAAATTCTATCAAGAATATCATCGGGCGTCGTCTCGCCGGTAATCTCACCTACGGCATCAAGGGCCTCATGCAGTTCAACCGCTCCAAACTCGGGTGAAATTCCCCTGGTCAGCAATGTGCGAAAGCGGCTAAGCGCCTCTCTCGCATGAAGCAGAGCCTGGCGATGGCGTCTGTCTGTGAGAACCACTGTCTCTCTGACATCGGCAGCCTTTCCATCCCCGGAAAAACGCTCTTGTATGCACTTGGTCAATTCATCAAGGCCATTGCCTTCACGAGCGGAAACATTAACCACAGAAAAGCCTTCGAGAACTTCTGGAATGGGCAAACAACCGAGATCAGATTTATTCTGCACAACAAGAACCTCCCGTTCCCGGCAGAATTCCAAAGCAAGAAAATCATCCTCAGTCAAGCCAACACTGCCATCGACAACCAGCAATATAAGATCCGCAGAATCTACCTTGATACGTGCACGTCTTACACCTTCTTGCTCAACAGGATCATCCGTATTCCGGATACCGGCGGTGTCAACCAAGCGAAGAGGTATTCCAGCCAAAACCAGATCTTCCTCAATAGTATCGCGAGTGGTCCCCGGTATATCCGTTACAATAGCGCGAGCCTCCCCGAGTAAACTATTCATTAATGAACTTTTACCAACATTTGGACGGCCAAAAATAAGGATGTTCAGACCGTCACGTAATAGGCGTCCTGAATCAAATGAACTGATGATTTGATCCATGTCCGCAAGCAGGGAGCCGGTCTTGGTGCCCAACACCTGTTCGGTATCCAATTCTATATCCTCTTCGGGGAAATCGATAGCAGCTTCGATTTCCGCAAGAAGATCGGCGATCCGCCCCCTAAACTCCTGTATTTTACCAGCGAGGCGCCCTTTAAGTTGATCAAGAGCAACATCACTGGCCAATTGGGAACGTGATCGAATGAGATCGATCACCGCTTCTGCCTGGGTCAGATCGATACGCCCATTAACAAAGGCCCGAAAAGTGAATTCTCCAGGCCTTGCCAAACGGGCGCCCCCGGAAAGAAAAACATCCAATATGCGCCTAAGGACGAGAGTACCCCCATGGCAGTGGATTTCAGCGACATCCTCACGCGTATAAGATCGAGGTTTCCGCATGAGAACAGCCATGACTTCATCAATTGGCTGCCCTGCACCATCTCTCAAAATGCCGTGGTAAAGGTGATGGGAGTCTAAGCGGGCAGATACACGGCTGGGGCTGAAAAATCTAAGTAATAGATCTTCAGCCCCAGGTCCGGAAAGCCGCACGATGCCGATTCCACCTTCACCAGGCGGTGTTGCAGGCGCTATTATTGTGTCGTCCTTAAACATCGGTATTTGATTCATATCTCAAAATAATTTGTAAATGATACAAAAGAAATAGACCAAAACGAGCCACGCAGCCAATGAAAAAGCCTGGCATTTTCGGTTGCAAAAGCAGACGCGAAATGCCAGGCCAAAAAATTGGATTTTAGGCGGTTTGAGTCAAATCCCCCGCGCCACGATTTATGAACCATTGCTGAGTGATGGTCAACACGTTATTAACCAGCCAGTAAATAACCAATCCTGAGGGGAAATTTAAAAACATAAAGGTAAAAACGACCGGCATAAAAAGCATTATTTTAGCTTGCTGAGAATCCATGGTTGTCGGACTCATTTTCTGCTGAATAAACATGGTGACCCCCATAATGATGGGAGTTATATAATAAGGGTCCTTGGCCGACAAATCATGAAGCCAGAAGATAAAAGGCTCATGCCGTAAGGCAATTGAACCAAGCAATACTTTATAAAGCGCGAAAAAAACCGGAATCTGAGCAAACATGGGCAAACACCCACCCATCGGATTTACCCGATTGTTACGGTAAAGTTCCATGATTTCGCGATTCATCCGCTCTTTATCATTTTTAAATTTTTCACGCAGACGTTGCATTTCCGGTTGCAGTTTCTGCATGTCCCGCATCGATTTATAGCTTTTATGAGTCAAAGGCCAAAAAAGCAGTTTTATAAATGCGGTTAGGAGAATGATGGCAACGCCATAATTTTTAATGACGTTGTTGTAGCAAAATTTGAGAACGGTAAGCAGGGGCCTGGCAAGCATATCAAAAAAACCGAAATCAATAGCCTTATCCAGACCATGATTGACGCCTGCCAGAATATCCAGATCACGGGGCCCGGCATACAGCAAATAATCGAGAGACAAGGTTTGTTTGCCTTCCAAACGCAAAGGCCCGCTTTCAACAATATTGCTGATAGTATCAGCATTTTTCTGTATGACAAAGGAATGCTGGGAACTATCAAGCGGCACGGCGGCAGTCAGGAAATATTTATCCTCAAATGCGGTCCACACAGCAGAGCTGCCATGCCGTATAGTTTTTTCTTCAAGTTTTTTTACTTTATAGGTAGTGAGATCGCCGTCGTCATAAACTGCTGGGCCCACGAAGGAATAACTGGAGTCATCGCGGCCCTCAAACCATGGCTGCAACAGTAGAAAATCAAGATTTCCCTGCAAGGTTGCTTCTGTCTGATTATGGATTTGAACAGCAAGGGAAAGATCGTATCCAGTGCCCTTAATTGTATAATTTTTTTCAACAACCAGGCCGTTATCCAGAAGTGCGGTAAACCGCAATATCCTTTCTTCACCATCCTTTAAGGTCAAACCTTCTGTCGGAACAGAGGCTGTATAAACATAATCAATCGGTAGATGAATATCCCCATGACCCTTTGTAGCAAAAGTACTCACATCAGCAGTGCTACCGACAAGTGAAACCAAAGGGGAGTTTTTTTTGATCGTTTCACGATACTTCTTAAGTTCAATTTTTTTAAGACGCGCTCCTACATTAGTAAAAACGGCGCGATAATCATCTGTCTCAACAACAAAATCCTGAGCTTTCACATCAGTCTGCTTGACGACCTGAGGAATACTCTTTGAAATAGATAGCTTTTCATTTGCCTCATTACCAACAGAGAGGACATCTTTTTTTTCACTTGCAATTTTCTCGTCAGTAACGGGAACGGTGGGTGCCGGCTTGACGAAAAACATGGTGTAGCCCGTCCATACCGCCAGCATCAAAAAAAGAGCTATAAAAACATTTTTATTTTCCATAAGGCATGATACTCCGATAGCCCAGAAGAACATTCCCTATTATTGAACAGGGTCATATCCTCCGGGATGAAAGGGATGGCAGCGGCTAAGCCTACCTATAATTTTCACCAAGCCTCTAAGTAAACCAAATTTAGCAAGAGATTGGAGGGCATATTCAGAACAGGTAGGGTAAAACCGACAGGAGGGTGCCATAACAGGCGATATACATCGCTGGTATGCAATAATCAAGAAGATCAGGAATTTCCGGATCATGAGGTTTTATCGATGGTTGTGTGTCGCGTAAGAAACATAAGCTCTTCACACACCTGCCAATAATCGAGTGATGCAGCGCCCGGTTTGGCGACAATGGATATATCTCTGCCGGATACCATTGAAGAGTAGTGTAACCGGAAGAATTCCCGCAATAAGCGCTTAACCCGATTACGCGCAACAGCCCTGCCAACCTTGCGACTGACGGTCAGTCCCAACCTGGCAGGGCTATTTCCACATAAATGCGTGTAGACGATGAAATTCTGAGTATGACGCCGCCGACCATGATTGCGCAGAAAACGATACTCGTCGGAACAGCGAATTCTATTTGATCGAGGAAGAATATTTCCCAGAGATTTCATTCGTAAACAAACTACTTGACGGGAATAGTGACCACCAAGCGCTTACGTCCTTTGGCCCGGCGACGGCGAAGAACTGCCTGACCGTTTTTGTTCTGCATGCGGGCACGAAAGCCATGAGTTCTCTTGCGACGAATACGACTCGGTTGGTAGGTACGTTTAGACATTTTATAAAACTCCTGGATCTATGGGGTTAAAGCATATTTTTTCAACATTTAGGCGAATCGAATTATTAACCACGTTGCCCGTTTTTTGTCAAGCAAGAAAACCAAATAGGCATCGTCCCCACAGATTGCCCACAGATAAAAAACCCCTTGCCAACGGCCCCCGCCGTCTGTTAGTTTAACGCAACGGTTTTAACTTGGAACCCACGCTAAAACCCGTTAAATTCAACGATAAAGCCAGATATCCACAACTGTTAATAACAATGTGGATTATTTATTTTAATATCCCTTCCTACACAACCCGTATATTACTTTCTCCTTTTCAAAAATTAAAAGTCTATGGAAATTATTTGGCAAAAGACTTTGGATAGCCTAAAACAGTCCTTGACTCCTCAGCAATTCGAGACATGGATAAAGCCTATTCAATTTATAAAAATAGAAAACAATAAGGTTGACCTCGAGGTTCCCAACCGATTTGTTCTCGACTGGATAAAGAAACATTATCACGACCTTCTTCAGGAATTTATTTCCAATGCGGCCGGCGGAGCCTGCAAAATAAACCTGTCAATTGCCAGTAAAATAAATAAACCTCATCCGGTTTTGGATGAACCTCCAACGCCTCCTATACCGCCATCGCAAACAAAAAAAGAAACCGAACAAACTGCGCAACGGGGTAATGCCTACAATCTAAATTCACGCTACAC
>DIKU01000116.1:53806-60226 GCA_002424645.1 Pelobacter sp. UBA5610
CTCCGTTACGCAAAAATGGATGAATTCCGGAACAAATTCAGATCGATGGATGTTTTACTCATCGACGATGTGCAGTTTATTGCTGGCAAAGAGCGAACCCAGGAAGAATTTTTCCACACATTTAATGCACTCTATGACTCGCATAAACAGATAGTTGTAACTTCCGACAAATTTCCCAAGGAAATACCAGGGCTGGAAGAAAGATTGAGGTCTCGTTTTGAGTGGGGACTAATCGCCGATATACAAGCCCCTGACCTGGAAACAAAACAGGCCATACTAAAAATGAAGGCTGAGCATAACGGAATAGATCTTCCCCAGGAAGTGGCCTTTTTCCTGGCCAGTTCCGTAAGCAGCAATATAAGAGAACTGGAAGGGTACCTTGTTCGGATCGGAGCCTATGCCAGCCTTACAGCTACCCCCATCAGTCTGACAATGGCGCAGGAAGTTCTTAAAGATATCCTGGTCGAAAAACGTCGTGAATTGACGGTAGAAGAAATACAAAAGATGGTAGCAAACCATTATTCCCTTAAGGTTTCGGACCTTAAGTCGGCAAAACGCCTTAAAGCGTTGGTTTTACCACGTCAGATAGCTATGTATCTATCGCGACAACTGACCTCCTGCTCTTACCCAGAGATAGGAGAACGTTTCGGCGGCAAAGACCACTCCACGATCATCCATGCCATCAAGAAAATAGAAAAAGCAATTGAAGAGGATTACCAGCTTAGGTCGATCATAAACACCTTGAAAAAGGATTTGAGTATCTAGCTCTGATAAGACCGGCACAAGGTGTGGGTACACCCCCCAACATATCGGGGATAAATCAGCCACAAAGCGGATATACACAAAACGGCCCATTTAAGAGGACATTTACCCACTTAAAATTAAACAACCAAAGTCCTTGAAAACACGGCATAAAAACCCGCTATAAACAAATACACAGGCATCTACTACTACGACTATAAAATCTTTAAAACCATAATAAAAACCGTTTCCTGTTGACGGGGGGCCACATGAATTTTTCTATTGAAAAAGAAGCGTTTCTCAAAGGATTGGCAAGAGTTCAGGGAATAGTGGAAAAAAAGAACACTATCCCTATTTTAGCCAATGTTCTCATTGAGGCAGATACAGACCACATCTGTCTGACGGCCACAGATCTTGAAGTAGGAATGAAATCCGCCTATCCAGCTAAAGTTGTTTCACCAGGACGAATAACCGTCTCAGCCAAAAAATTATTTGAGATAATAAAGGAACTGCCTGAAAAGGAGATTTCCTTTAATGCCAAGGAAAATTGCTGGATAGAAATCCGCTGTGGAAAGTCACTTTTTAATATTGTAGGCCTATCAGCAGATGAATTTCCCTATTTTCCTGAGATAAATAAGGAACAATTTTTTCAAATACCAAGTCCTATACTTAAAAAATTAGTTGAAAAAACCGCTTTTTCGATGTCGACTGATGAAAGTAAGTACAACCTGAATGGTATTTACTTACGTTATGTAGAAGATCAAGGCCGAAGTGTTTTACGTTTTGTAGCAACTGATGGTCATCGCTTGTCTCTTATGCAAACACCTTTAGAGTGTTCAAATATCGATCCCTTAGTTAAAGGCGTTATATTTCCTCGCAAAGGAATAGTAGAATTAAAAAAAATATCCGAAGAAGGAGAGGGCGATATTTCTTTGGGTTTTATGGACAACAACGCCGTTGTGAAAAAGGCTCAAACGGTTATTGTAATGCGTCTTGTAGACGGAGAATTTCCTGATTATAACCGGGTAATTCCAGTTAATAATGAAATGAAAGCATCTATTCCCCGTGAAGAATTTCTACATGCTTTACGGCGCATGGCCATATTATCTAGTGAAAAATCTAAAGGCGTTAAAATAGATTTTCAAAAAAATATACTTACAATGTCATCTTCTAATCCTGAATTTGGAGATGCTCGCGAAGATTTCGAAATTGAATATTGCGAAGAAGATATTTCCATCGGCTTCAATGCCAAATATCTCATCGATATTCTTTCTACTTTAGATTCCGAAAAGGTTGATTTGGCTTTACGTGACCAACTGTCTCCGGGCCTCATCACTCCCACCGGCGACAAGGACTATCTTGCGGTCATCATGCCAATGAGGCTATAGTACGTCGCGAATTGTGTGCGGAGATAAGACAAGGCAACAGTCATGACTCTGACACGGCTTATTCTGCACAACTACCGGAATATTCCGACTGCAGAAATATGCCCGGAAGCGGGCTTTAATATTTTTTGCGGAGATAATGCCCAGGGTAAAACCAACACGCTTGAATCAATTTATTTATTGGGCCATTATAAAAGTTTTCGTCGGGGTCGTAATGATGAACTAATCGGGGATATTGATAGATTCTGCCGTGTTCAGGGGGATTTCTGTACCAACGATCTTACAGAAAATGTTTGTCTGACGATTGCAGGGGATCAGAAAAATCTAAAAATTAACGGTAAACAGCCACAACATAGCAATGAAATGTTTGGCCGTTTTCCATCTGTTTTATTCGCACCAGAGGAAGTAGGTATAACAAAGGGCTACCCTGCCGGAAGAAGATCTCTTCTGGACAGGGCCCTTTGTCATACACAGCCTTCTTTTCTTGATCTGGCAAGAGCTTATCAGCGCTGTCTGCGACAAAGAAATACGTTGCTTAAAGAAGGCGTTGCACAGGCAATGCTTTATCCGTGGACCGAAGAATTGATCGTGACCGGGGCAAAAGTTCGCTTGGCCCGAAGGCAATACCTAAACCGTTTACTGCCCTTGCTGCGGGATGCCTACAGGGAAATTTGCGCTGATAGGGAAACCGCAGATTTGGTTTACCCCATCAATTACGATAATCTTGCGGACCTGAAGGACGACCTGCGTCGTAATCTGGAGCGTGAACACAGTAGAGAAAAAAAATACGGTATGACCATGGCGGGGCCGCATAGAGACGATCCCGTTTTCATGGTGGATAACCGTGTACTAGGCCTGTACGGATCACAAGGCCAGCAGCGATCATTCATTCTGGCTTTTAAAACTGCCCAGATTATTGATCTCGAACAAGAGACAGGTTCCGTACCGCTGTTGTTGCTGGATGATATGACCAGCGAACTCGACCGTAAACGTCTGGACTTTTTCTTTCGCTTTTTGCATGAACGAAAAGGACAGGTGTTTATTACCTGCACGGAATTAACCCCTCTGCAAAACGCAGGGTTCACAAACATGCGAGCATTTCGAGTGCAGGAGGGAATACTTTGCGATTACTAATACCGGTTATGAGGAATTTATGACGGATACCAACCAAAAGGAATACGGAGCCGATAGTATCAAGGTTCTGGAAGGTCTGTCGGCGGTGCGAAAGCGCCCTGCCATGTACATCGGTTCGACCGGTGTAACAGGTTTGCATCATCTGGTTTACGAGGTGGTGGACAATTCCATCGATGAAAGTCTGGCCGGGGTGTGCGATGAAATATCCGTCATTCTGCATTTAGACGGTTCCGTAACGGTAGAGGATAACGGTCGCGGCATCCCTGTTGATATGCATACGACCCAGAAAAAATCGGCCGCCGAAGTAGTTATGACTGTTTTGCATGCCGGTGGAAAGTTTGACAGCGATTCTTATAAGGTTTCCGGCGGCTTACACGGTGTAGGGGTTTCGGTAGTAAATGCCCTTTCCAAAAAACTGGATCTGGAAATTCGCCGAAATGGACGTATCTACCGCCAAAGCTATCAGCGCGGAGTACCTGATGCCCCTTTAAGTGAACATGGTGAAACGGCCAAAAGAGGAACACGCATTACCTTCTGGCCTGACCATGAAATATTTGAAACCACCGATCTTTCCTTTGAAATTCTTTCAAAACGATTGCGGGAACTGGCTTTTCTCAATGGCGGTGTAACCATTCACATTGTGGATGAACGCTCCGAAAAGAGGCACGATTTTCATTACGAAGGGGGCATTGTTTCTTTTGTAAGCTATCTGAATCGCGCCAAGACGCCGTTGCATGCCGAACCCATCTTTTTTACCGGCGAACGCGAAGGCGTGCAGATTGAAGTGGCTTTTCAGTACAATGATGGCTACGACGAAAAAATATTCACGTTTGCCAACAACATAAACACCCACGAAGGCGGCACGCATCTGGTCGGTTTTAAGGCGGCTCTGACGCGAACCATGAACAGTTACGCCACAGCCAATAACCTTCTTAAGAATGTCAAAACATCTATTTCCGGCGATGATTTGCGTGAAGGCATGGCGGCCGTCATTTCCGTTAAAATTCCCGATCCCCAATTTGAAGGGCAAACCAAAACCAAACTGGGTAATTCGGAAATAAAGGGTTATGTCGAGACGATCATAAACGAGAAACTGGCCACGTTTCTGGAGGAAAACCCTTCGGTTGCCAAACGTATTCTGGAAAAAGGAATTGAAGCGGCCAGAGCCCGGGAGGCAGCACGCAAGGCGCGTGACCTTACTCGTCGCAAAGGTGTCCTGGATGGACTGGCATTGCCGGGGAAATTGGCCGACTGCCAGGAAAAAGATCCATCCTTATGCGAAATTTACCTGGTCGAAGGTGACAGCGCCGGTGGCAGCGCCAAGCAGGGGCGGGACCGGCGTTATCAGGCCATTTTGCCTTTGAAAGGCAAAATTCTCAATGTCGAAAAGGCCCGTTTTGACAAGATGTTGACGTCCAACGAGATTCGTACCCTGATTACAGCCATGGGTACGGGTATCGGTAAAGGGGACTTCGATATCACCAAGATTCGCTACCATCGCATCATCATCATGACCGATGCGGACGTGGATGGATCCCATATTCGTACCTTGTTGTTGACCTTTTTCTTCCGCCAAATGCCGGAATTGATAGATCGTGGCTACCTTTATATTGCGCAACCGCCTTTGTACAAGGCTAAACGCGGAAAAAAAGAGCTTTATCTGAAGGATGAAGCGGCTCTTACGGAGTATCTGCTGGATGAAGGGGTCGAGGGTGTCGCTGTAGAAATTGAAAAAAACGGAAAAGTTCTGCGTGGTAAACAGATTATTCCAACCTTGCGTAATATATTGGAATATAATCACATTTTTGACAAAATTGTTCAAAAAGGGGTAAAAAGCGAGGTTCTTCGTATTTTTGTGGAAGGCCGTATCCGTAATGGATTTGAGGATATGGTGGACCTCACTCCTTTGGTTGAAAATTTAAGGAAAGCCGCCCCGCACGCAGATTTTCAATTATTTAACGAACCGGATCGCATTCTGTTTACCATGGGCAATATTCGAGCACGCATCGATCGCCAGGTATTAGAGATTCTTTCTTCCCACGAGTACCATCTGCTGCTGCAGGCTTACAACAAAGTCAAGGAAAGCTGTTGCGATGACAGGTGCCTTATCTCTACTGAAGGCAAAGAGGAATTAACCGTCCAGAATAGCAAAGAATTGCTTGAATATTTTCAATCCAGGGCGCGCAAGGGACAGTATATACAGCGGTATAAAGGCTTGGGTGAAATGAATCCGGATCAATTGTGGGAAACCACCATGGATCGGGAAAAGCGCGTATTGCTTCAGGTTAAAATTGAAGATGCCGTGGAAGCCAACGAAATATTTACCGTTTTGATGGGTGATCAGGTAGAACCTCGGCGTGAATTCATAGAACAAAATGCCATCAATGTGTCAAATCTTGACATCTGATCTATGACTGATGCCCAACGATGCTTCATATAGCCACACAATCCGGGTTTCCCGCGGAGGATAAGGCATGCTATCGGAACAAAACAAAATTACAGTTAATATAGAGGACGAACTGCGCAAGTCCTACATGGACTATGCCATGAGCGTTATTGTAGGCCGTGCGCTACCGGATATACGGGATGGATTGAAACCTGTCCATCGGCGCGTCTTGTTTGCCATGCATGAACTGGGCAACGCCTTTAATAAGCCCTACAAAAAATCGGCGCGTGTAGTCGGTGATGTTATCGGTAAGTATCATCCGCATGGCGATTCGGCCGTCTATGACACAATCGTTCGTATGGCCCAGGACTTTGCCATGCGTTATCCGTTGGTCGACGGGCAGGGTAATTTCGGGTCGCTTGATGGTGATAGCGCCGCTGCCATGCGATATACCGAAGTTCGCATGGATAAGCTGGCCCATGAATTGCTGGCAGACCTGGAAAAAGAAACGGTAGATTTTGGCCCTAACTACGACGATTCTTTGCAGGAACCTCTCGTTTTACCATGCAAATTTCCCAACCTGTTGGTTAATGGTTCTGAAGGTATAGCTGTTGGTATGGCGACAAAGATTCCCCCCCATAATCTTGGGGAGGTAATCGATGGTTTGATCGCTATTATGGACGATCCGACATTTGACAACGAAGACCTGTTCCGTCTTATTCCGGGCCCGGATTTTCCTACCGCCGGGTTTATTCTAGGTCGTGACGGGATTCG
>DIKU01000116.1:60325-68508 GCA_002424645.1 Pelobacter sp. UBA5610
CGCCTGATCGAAAAAATCGCCGAGCTGGTCAAAACCCGTAAAATCGAAGGTATTTCCGATTTGCGGGACGAGTCGGACCGCGAAGGGGTACGCGTGGTCATTGAGCTGAAAAAGGATGTTATTCCTGAGGTCATGCTCAATCAGCTCTACAAAATGACGGCTATGCAGTCATCTTTCGGCATTATTATGTTGGCCATTGTTAACGGTCAGCCCCGTATTTTGAGTCTGCGGGAGGTGCTGGAACATTTTATCGACCATCGCAAGGAGATTGTAACCCGTCGCTGTATTTTCGAACTGCGCAAGGCCGAGGAAAAGGCACACATTCTCGAGGGTTTCAAGATTGCCTTGGAAAATCTCGATGAAGTCATTTCCATCATAAAACAATCGAGTAGTCCGAGAGAGGCCAAAGAGCGTCTCATGGAGCGTTTTGCCTTATCTGAAATCCAGTCCCAGGCGATACTCGACATGCGCCTGCACCGTCTTACAGGGATGGAGCGGGACAAAATCATGGCAGAATACAGGGATGTTCTGGCGCAGATCGCGCGCCTTAAGGAAATTCTCGCCAGTGATGTGGAAATTCTCAATATAATCAAGACAGAACTTCTTGAAATTAAAGAAAAATTCGCAGATCCTCGACGAACTGAAATTGTCGACCGCAGAGGTGATTTGTCGCTTGAGGACTTGATCGTTGATGAGGATATGGTGGTCACAGTATCCCATTCCGGTTATATCAAGCGCAATGCTGTTTCCCTGTATCGCTCTCAGCGACGGGGTGGCAAGGGTGTGACAGGCATGCGGCCCAAGGAAGAGGATTTTGTCGAGCAGTTGTTCATAGCTTCAACCCATTCCTTCGTGCTCGTATTTACCGATGCCGGCAAGGTTTATTGGCTGAAGGTTCATGAAATACCACAGGGTGGCAGGGCATCTCGCGGCAAGGCTATTGTCAACCTGCTGCAATTGAGCAGTGGCGAAAATGTCACCAGTATCCTACCGGTTAAAGAATTTATCGAAGATAGATATATTATTTTCGCCACGCAAAACGGCATCGTCAAAAAGACTGACCTGATGGCCTATGCCAATCCCCGGGCGGGCGGCATAATTGCTCTTACGGTTGACGACGGCGACCGCCTGGTTTCGACGCGATTGTCCGATGGCGACATGGATATTCTGTTGGCCAGCAAAAACGGAAAAGCGATTCGTTTCCCTGAAAAAGAAGCCCGGGCCATGGGTCGTACATCTCGCGGTGTACGGGGGATGCAGCTCGAAGAGGATGATCGCGTCATAGGTATGGAGGTTGTTTCCGATACCACGGCCGCTACGTTGGTGACGGTAACGGAAAAAGGTTTCGGCAAGCGCACCAATCTGGATGAGTATCGTCAACAGGGGCGTGGTGGCAAGGGCATCATTACCATCAAGACCTCCGAACGCAACGGGCAGGTCGTTGATATCAAGCTTATCAACGAAGATTTCGATCTGATGTTCATTACCGACGGCGGCAAGGTACTGCGCACGCGGGTGGCCGATTTGTCTATTATCGGGCGCAATACACAAGGCGTGAGGCTGATGGTTCTTGAGCCGGGCGAGCGTATTGTGGCCGTGGCCAAACTTGCTGAAAAAGATGAGGAAAATGGATCTGAAGAGATTGAAGAAACAGCTTTTGAAGGAGGAGAGGAAGAGAGCCCGGAAGAATTCGAATAAGTTTCGATTACGGGTGATTTCCGGAATACTTCTGATTCCGCTGGTGTTCGGTCTGTATGTTTATCGTTTGCACCGGGACCAAACGCCTCAAACGCTGCTCAGGCGAGCAGAAAAACTCGTCGATAAAGGAGCCTACCGCCGGGCGGTAAGTCAGTTGCGGAGTATCTATGAGCATTATCCTGACACCGATAAAGCTCCTCAGGCTTTGCTTCTAGCTGGAGATATTTTACTTTTGAATCTGCAGAAGGAACAGGAGGCCTTACTGTCCTATTTGCTGGTCGAAAGGGATTATCCGGAGACTCCTTGGGGGCAGGCTGCGCGGCAGAGGGGAGCTGAAATTTACAAATATCGTCTTCAGGATTATGGTAGGGCGCTGGTCGCCTACCAAAAGATTCTGGACAGCAAGTCATCCGACAGCGAAAAAACGCAATACGAAATAGCGGACACCTATTTCCGCATGAATAATTTTGAACAAACGCGTATAGAATTTGAAAGTTTGCTCAATGATTATCCGGAGACCAAGCTTTTTCCGGAGGCTCTTTATCGTATAGGATCCGTATTTTTCCTTGAAGGAAAACATAGCGATGCCATGACCGTGTTGCAAAAGCTATGTCATGATTATCCGGATGACGCGTTTGCGCTGGAGGGATATTTTTCTCTGGCCCAGATACATGAAGAACGAGGAGAATTGAGCAAGGCGCTCCAGGTGCTAAAAGGGCTGCAAGGACGTTATGCCAAGGAGTCTATTCTTGAACAGCGCATTGCTCAGATATTGCATCGAATGAAGAAAAAAAACCGTGCCATCTGACAGGAGGCGTTTATGAATATCGGTGTTATAGGAGCAGGTAGTTGGGGTACCACGCTGGCGGACCTGTTGGCTAAAAATGGTCATGCCGTGACACTCTGGGCCTACGAAAAAGACCTCGTGGAGCGAATGACCCAACACCGCAAAAACGATCTTTATCTGCCTGATTTCACCCTGGACGATAAACTTTCCTTTACCTCTGAATTGAGTGAAGTGGCGGCCGCAAAAGATATTTTGGTGCTGGTCGCGCCATCCCAGGTGTTGCGGACAGTCGTGCGGCAAGCAGAACCTTATATGGCTGAAAATACCGTTTTGGTATCAGCTGCCAAGGGGATAGAAAATGATACGCTCATGGCCATGTCCGAGGTTTTGAGCGAAGTTTTGCCAAAAAAGCGCTGCAAAAGTTTGGCCTTTTTGTCCGGACCCACTTTCGCGAGGGAAGTGGCAGCGGAAATACCAACGGCGCTTACCGTAGCATCCGAAGATCAAGAAATTGCCCGTCTGGTTCAAAATACTTTCAGTAACGCCTATTTCCGGGTTTATCGCAGTAGCGATATTATCGGCGTGGAACTTGGGGGGGCTCTAAAAAATGTTATTGCCCTGGCCGCTGGTGTATCCGATGGTCTTGGTTTTGGCTACAATGCTCGCGCGGCGCTGATTACCCGGGGATTGGTGGAAATGACCAGAATCGGTTTGGCCAAGGGGGCGGAGGAACGTACTTTTATGGGGCTGTCGGGGATGGGTGATTTGGTCCTGACCTGTACCGGCGATCTTTCCCGTAACCGCAGCGTGGGGCTTGAACTTGGTCGCGGCCGTAAACTGGAAGATATTCTGTCCGGCATGAAGATGGTCGCGGAGGGCGTAAAAACCACTCTTTCCGCCTATCAGCTTGCTCAGCGTCTGGGAGTGGAAACACCGATAATTGAGCAGATGTATCTGATTCTGTTCGAAAACAAAGAGCCGCGCGATGCGGTGGCCGATCTCATGCAACGTTCGCTTAAGGCGGAATTGACGTAAAAAGACTAAGCATTTGAGGTTAGTATGTATACCATCCGAATAATGACCTACAACATACATCGTTGCCAGGGAACGGATGGTCGTATAGATCCGGGCCGAGTCTTGGAGGTTATAAGCCGGGCAGGTCCTGATATCGTGGCGTTGCAGGAGGTAGGCGACCAATTGGATGGCGATCAGGCTGCCTGGTTGGGAGAACGCCTGGCCATGAAATATTACGGGCCGAGTATGCCCGGCGGCAATGCATTTCTCTCGTATTACCCGCTACGTGCCGTTCGTCATATAGACATTCAAGAAGGCTGTTGCCTATGTGCCGATGTGAATATAGCAGGTCGGTCGCTTCATCTTTTTAATGCTCGCCTGCACGAAAAAAGTGCGTACCGCCGAGGCCAGATTACGCGCTTACTCGACGAAAATGATGGCATCCGGATGTATTCCTCGGGCTGCCCGGTAATGTTTCTGGGTGATTTTGCCGATAGCTTATGGCCGGTCAGTCAGCGGTTGTTATCGAATTTTTTGCGCCTGGCAAGACGCCCCCTCTGGTCCGGTACTTTTCCAGCCTGGCTGCCTCTTTCCGGGCGAGATCGCATATATCTTGGCGGGCAACTCAGAGTCATCGATACCCGCATATACAGGTCGACATTGGCCAGACGGGCATCCACTCATCTGCCATTGCTGTTAACGGTAAGGGTTGCCGATCCACGTAACTATTCAGAGGTAAAAGGGGTTAAACACCGTCGCATGGAAATAGCGCCGGGATGAATCCATGGTGTGGATAACTCTGTTGATGACGTTGATAACCGGTTTGAAATGAATTTGTATAAAGACCTACGGGCCGTTCGACATGTATTGTCGAACGGCCCGTTCAGGTTTGATCAGAGTAAGTTGGAGCAGATCAAATGAGCCAAAAGAAGAAGCTGAAAGAAATAATTAACATACTGGATATACTTGAGAAACTCTATCCCGATGCACGTTGTGCCTTGGATTATAAAACACCGTGGCAACTGTTGGCAGCAACGATTTTGTCAGCCCAATGCACCGATCGTCAGGTAAATATCGTGACGCGCGAATTGTTTGAGCTGTTTCCGGATCCGCACAGTTTGGCAAGGGCAAGCCTTTCGGAGGTAGAAACAGTGATTCGCAGCACCGGATTTTATCGTAATAAAGCCAAAAACCTTATAGGGTGTGCATCGGCTGTTGTTGCTTGCCATGATGGCAAGGTGCCTCAAGCCATGCATGAATTGGTTGCCTTGCCGGGGGTCGGGCGAAAAACCGCAAATGTTGTGTTGGGCAACGCCTTTGGCATTCCTGGACTGGCCGTCGATACCCATGTCAAACGCTTAGTACGTCGTCTTGGATGGAGTAAGGAGCAGGATCCGGAACGTATCGAACAAGACCTGTGTCGCCTCCTGCCGCAATCTTATTGGACCCAGACCAGCCATCTGCTCATCCATCATGGCCGCAATTTGTGCAAGGCGCAGCGGCCTCAGTGTTCCTCTTGCCCGATACAAGCTTTTTGTCCGCGTATCGGAGTGAATCAGGCCATCTGAAACGGATCAGTTTATCTCCTCCATATCCATTTCAAAGAAATCGACAGCGCGGGGTTCTTTTTTCTCCAAGGCATAGCGGGTCGGTGCGGTTCCCGGAGCATAAGCTTCAATGGTAAGATTAGGACTGTCTTCCGGAACCAGTAACCCGGTTGCCGGATCAATGGGGCGGAATTCGATGCCATCCGGTACAGGGAATTCCTCCCTTGGCTGATCCTGAATGATTTTCTGCATAAACTCCACCCATGCGGGAGCCGCGGCTTTGGACCCGGTTTCCAGAGGGCCGAGCGAACGCTCCTGATCGTATCCTACCCAGGAAACTGCTAGCAGTCGCGGACTGTAACCGACAAACCATGCATCCTTTTGATCGTTCGTGGTTCCCGTCTTACAAGCCACGGCACGTTGCAAAACCTTGGCTCTGCTGCCGGTGCCGTCCTTAACCACGCTTTCAAGCAGGTTGGTAATCAGATAAGCGGTTTCCGGCGAGATGACACGTTGCGGCGATTGCTGTATCAACTTCTGACCGGGACCGGGACCGGCTGGAAAATCGGCGGGGTCCGTGGATTCGAGAATATTTCCATAACGATCTACCACCCGGGTGATGTACACCGGTCTTATGAGTACCCCGCCATTGGCAAAGACGCAATAGGCTCTGGCCAGTTCCATCGGCGACACGGCGGAGGAACCAAGCGCCAGCGTAAGATCGCGGTTCAGTGGGGATTCGATGCCGAGTTTTTTGGCATAACTGATGGCATAGCCAACACCGATGTCCTGCAACATTTTTACGGTGACCACATTGTAGGAATGGGCCAGGGCCTGGCGCAGGGTGGTGACGCCGGTGAAGTTTTCATCGTAGTTTTTTGGTTTCCATAGTGTCTCGGTACCATCCTCACCTTTTGCACGATAGATAACCGGGGTGTCCAGCATAATAGTCGCCGGCGTATAGCCCTTGTCCAGCGCGGCGGCGTAGATAAGCGGTTTGAAAGCCGAGCCCGGAAGACGGCGTGCCTGGATGGCGCGGTTGAACTGGCTGTGGCCGAAATCATAGCCGCCTACCAGTGCTTTGACTTCTCCTGAATGGGGATTAAGAACGATAAAGGCGCCTTGTGCTGCCGGGTCCTGGAAAAGAGAAAAACTCAGACCTTCAGACGAATTATTTTCAATTTTAACCCGCACCACCGAGCCTATCGGTAAAGTCAGGGCACGTTCCTTCGAGCGTTTTACGGATTGCCCCCGGGGCACCACACGCAGGTTATTGGCGAGGCCTCCTTTGTCGAGAGGCAGGCTACCGGTAAAACGGCCTATACGCACTTGGGCATTATTGCCTTTGGCACCGATCAGAATACCTTCGACAACGGAGTTTTTGGCAGGAGGTTGCGAATAGATTTCATCCTGTCGGGCAAGAAAATCAGCCTCTTCCCTGGCGTTGAGAATACGCAACGGGCCTCGGTAGCCACGGCGAAGGTCATGTTGGATAAGGTTGGCCTGTACCGACAGTTGCGCTGCCTGCTGCATGGCGACATTCATGGTCGTATAGACTTTCAGGCCGCCGGTATTTATGATTTCAGAGCCATACTGTTCTTCAAGATAGCGGCGAACCTGTTCGGTAAAATAGGCGGCTCCGGCAATCTGTCGTGCGTTGGGCGGCTGAATAGATACTTTTTTTGCGGCAGCTTCATCCGCCTGTTGACGGGTAATATAGCCTTCTTCAACCATGCGGCTCAGCACATAGGTTTGCCGGGTTTTGGCTTTGTCATAATTATGAAAAGGGGAGTAGCGACTTGGAGCCTGGGGCAGGCCCGCCAGCATGGCGCATTCCTCCAGCGATAACGTATCGACATTTTTTCCAAAGTAATTTTCAGCTGCTGCCTGCACCCCGTAAGCTCCATGTCCGAGATAGATCTGGTTCAGGTACAGGAAAAGAATATCTTCCTTGGAGAGTTTTTGTTCCATCCGCCAGGCAAGAATGGCCTCTTTGAATTTACGGGAAAATTTTCTTTCAGGTGTCAAAAGCAAACTTTTTGCCACCTGTTGGGTAATCGTACTGCCACCCTGGCGAATTCCCCCCGCCAACACATTTTTAAAGGCGGCCCGCGTGATAGATATCAGATCGATGCCGCGATGTTGAAAGAATTTGGAATCTTCGGCGGAAACAAAAGCTTGCACCAACTGACGTGGGATTTTGTCGATGGGGACAAGAATCCGGCGTTCCTGGGCAAACTCGCTGATAATCTTTTCATCGTCACTATAGATGGTCGTCACGATAGGGGGGGTATAATCGGCCAAGGTGTCGACTTTGGGCAATGAGGCCGATACCATCATATAGGCGCCACCAAGTGCCAGGCAACAAATCATAAATAGCCCGAGGCAACTCAAAAGGGCCATTTTTAACCAACGTCTCAAATTCATATCGGTAGTTATCTCCTTGAATAATCATTCTTTATACCATGAAATGACGACCCAAACCAACCGCTTTGAAAAGCCTTGGGATTGACTTTTGTTTTTAGCTGTGCTAACCAACGATAAATTAATAGGGGGAAAACCAATGATTTACCACAGGGATCCACTGCCGCTTATGGCAGAGGCGGCACGAGCGATGGGCACCGCGGCCAACAACCGCCGGGAAGCTCGTTGTCTTGCTGTCTGAAATCCCGTAAAAGTAGGGACACCGCGCAGTAAGGTCATGGGCTCAGGAAGCTCATGGCTTTTTTTTATTTGGTTTTATTTCTTTTCAAGTAACCGAGGGATGGTTAGGGGGCAAGGTAATTCATGAGAAACGATATCGTACATATAGGCGCAGGCGAGTTGACCTATGAGATTCGGGCGATCGTGGAGATTGCCGAAACTCTCCAGCGCATGGGCATCAAGACCAATATGGAAAATATAGGTGACCCGGTAGCGAAGGGAGAAAAAATCCCTAAGTGGATGAAACAGCTGGTTGCCGAATTGGTCATGGAGGATTGCACCTACGGTTATTGTCCTACCAAGGGGGTGTTGGCGACCCGCCAGTTTCTGGCCGATCGGACCAATAAACGCGGCAAGGCGCAAATCACGGCGGATGATATTCTTTTTTTCAACGGCCTTGGCGACGCTATTCAGAAGGTATACGGTTTTCTGCG
>DIKU01000116.1:68587-76545 GCA_002424645.1 Pelobacter sp. UBA5610
CCCGATAACAACTGGTATCCGGACCTGGACGATTTGCGGTTGTCGGTGAAGTATAACCCGGCTATTTCCGGCATACTGATTATCAACCCCGACAATCCGACCGGGTCGGTCTATCCGGAACGTATTCTAAGGGAGATGATCGCCATTGCCCGGGAGTACGATCTGTTTGTGATCTGTGACGAGGTCTACCTGAATATTGTCTATAACGGCCAGTCGACCAAGCCGCTTTCGGATCTCATCGGTGATCTTCCGGGGATGGCCTTGCGTGGCATCAGCAAGGAAGTGCCTTGGCCCGGGGCTCGTTGTGGCTGGATAGAAGTCTACAATGCGGATAGGGATCCCGTTTTCAAACGGTATGTGCAGAGCATACTAAACGCCAAGATGGTTGAGGTCTGTTCCACCACGTTGCCCCAGAAAGCGATACCCCGAATTCTTGAGCACCCGGAATATCCGGCGTATCTCGACCAGCGTAGAGCGCGTTACGAAAATAACTCCAATATAGCTTACGAGGTCCTGAAAGATGTTCCCGGGATCAAGGTAAATCGCACCAACGGTGCTTTTTATATGAGTGTCGTGATTAAAGCCGAGCTGCTGACACATAAACAGACGCTTCCTATTGAAAATACCAAGGTTCGTACGCTGGTCGAAGGGATGGTCAATCAACCGGGGGTATCTCTGGATAAGCGTTTCGTGTACTATCTTCTCGCGTCGACAGGGATATGTGTGGTTCCGTTGTCTTCCTTTTGTACCAAGGAACAGGGTTTCCGCATTACATTGTTGGAGCGCGACGAAAAAGAATTTACCGGAATTTTCCAGAAGATTGCCGACAGTATTACGGCATATCTGAATTCCTGACCCGTCTCAGGAGCCTATCCCTTTGCCGGAGGGGGGCTTGATGGTATGGAAAAATTTGTCACAGGGGAGCGTATGGACCCGGCCGAAAGCATCAGCGGCGAAGAGTTATTTTCCGTAAGTACGGACTCCCTTCATTTCATGCAAAAAGCTCCGTGTGATTTGTTTCGTTGCAACCGGAGTGGCGAGTACGTTCTGTTTGTCGCTCAACACGGGAGTTTGGGGCAGCCGGCCATTGATAGTCTGCAGTTTTATGGTACCGAGCGCCTATATGTGCGGTTGGAGGATGCAGCTTTTTACAGCCGGATATTGCGCTCCCGGCTGGACGATCTCGTGCATAATCCAAATGTTGGGGCTTCCGTCAAAGCCAGGGCCGTGCAGGCGGCCTGTCGCGATGTCATGCGTCGGGCTTTTGAGGATCCTCGCGGCCCCTTCATCAAGCAGGCCTGCGATGTTATCGTACCGACGGTCGATCTCATCGTAAACAATGAAGAAGCAACCAAGCACTTGGTACGGTTGACGGCTTTCGATCATGCCACCTACGTGCATTCCACCAATGTCGGTATTTTCGGCGTGGCCCTGGCGCGATTGTTTTTCGGCCGGAACAGCTCGCACGATATGCATAACCTGGGCACCGGTTTTTTTCTGCACGATATTGGCAAGTGTCGCATACCCCTTGATATTCTGAATAAGCCGGGAAAATTGACGCCGGAAGAACGTCTGGTGGTCAACTGTCATGTTGAGGACGGTTACAATATCCTTGGTGAAAACGGCATCATTACTGATGAAGCGCGTACCATCATCCTGCAGCATCATGAACGCGACAATGGTACCGGCTACCCACACGGGAAGCTGGGATCGGATATCCATCCTTATGCGCGGATTTGCCGTATTGCCGACATTTATGAAGCGCTTACTGCCGATCGCCCCTATCACCAACGGCGCACGACCTTTGAGGCCCTCAAGATTATGAAAGATCAGGAAGTGGCTGACGTCGATCAGGGAATTTTTGCCCATTTTATCCGTTTGTTTATGAGTTGACCTGACGTTGTTCTCCGGAGAGGAAACCTTTTGACTTCCGTCAGCGCCCTCTCGATTATACGGGCTTGAAGGTATCCTTTCAAAAGTGTACCCCGGCGGGGTACTGATGAAGGGCTGCGGTGATAACGGGAATCCTCAGTATTTCCATGCTACTTGGATAGTGGTAAATATGGCGGAAAACAAACAACAGCTGTTTAAATCTCTAGGGTTTCTATCCGGAGTCGGTATTTCTCTGGTGGCGGCGACCTTGATAGGGCTGTTTATGGGCTATTATCTCGATCGCTGGCTGGGTACTTCCCCGTGGTTGACGTTGCTGTTTCTCGGCTTCGGGATTGCCGCCGGGTTTCGTAATATTTTTATCCTTACCCGGCGCGAATTGCGCCGACAGGGGGAGGAAGAGCATGAAGAACGGAGATGACCAGCTTATACGGGATATGGCCCGGCGCAACTGGTTTATCCTCTGTTTGATGGTACTGGTCAGCACGCTATGGAGGACGCCTCCCGTTACGGTTGGAGTGCTTGGGGGCGGACTCGTGGTCATTGCCGGTTTTCATGCCTTGCATCGCTCCCTCAAACGACTTCTTTTGATGCCGGGTCAGAAATCGGGATTAGCCTTTCAAGGGGGTACGCTGGTCAGATTATTCTGTTTGGCCGGCGCCATTTTTGTTTTGGTAGGGCCGCTTAAAGCCTCGCCTCTGGCTCTGATCGCGGGACTTTCCGTGGTTGTTGCCAACCTGCTGTGGACGACAGTATCCCGAAGTCTGTCATGGTGATAACCGGGCAGGCATGATTATGGTTATACCTTTCCCGGATGACCTTTCTCGGTTTTTGTAAAAAACCCGCCAATTTTAATAATTTACTTCTGTAAATCATTCCGTCACCCTCGATTCCCCAAATACCTTTCCTGATGCTATAATCAATAGTAGAAAGACCCTAAAAATTCCTCGGGAAAGGGGTTCAAGTATGCAAAAAGAGAGCGAAAAATTCGGCATCAGTGACAAACGTGGACGCCGTGAAACCAGTTCCGATCCTTACATCCAGGCGCAGGGGTTGCCGGAACCAACAATCTGCACAGGCTGCAAGGCTGTCTATCGTCACAAGCGATGGGGCTTCGATGCGGATGCGTTCGAGCATCTTTCCCTGGATAAAGGGGTTGCCAGGCAGTTGTGCCCGGCCTGTCGCAAGATTGAGGACAAGTATGCAGAAGGTTACGTGACTTTGCGCGGCTCCTACTTGTGGGCACATGAGGAGGAAATTCGAAACATTTTGCGCAACGAAGAAAGCAAGGCTATGGCCAAAAATCCGCTGGAACGGATTATCCGGATGGAGCGTGACGGCGACGACCTGTTGATAGAAACAACGGAGGAAAAACTTGCCGAGCACCTCGGACGCGCTCTTCACAAATCCCATCAGGGTGAACTTAAAGTGGTCTGGACGGATGATCATTCCAGGTGCCGTGTCACTTGGCAGCGTGAAGGGTGATTTATGACAGCAGACCAAAAGGTCCGGCCATGGCCAGCGGGGATGTCCGGGCCGGCTAAAAAGGAAGGCGGCGCAGCCGCCTTTCGGCTTTTGGAGCACACCGCCGATATGGGTATCGAAGCCCAGGCTGCAAGCTGTGAGGAGTTGTTCGTGCAGGCGGCCAAAGGGTTATTGGTTGTCTTGGCGGGCGGGGGAGAAACCCGGTGTCCGGTTCAAGACGTCACGCTTGAAGTTCGTGCCGGAGATGTCGAGGAGTTGCTGGTTGTCTGGCTCAACGAGTTGCTTTACCTGATTCAGACCAAGGGGATGTGGCCGCAGAATATAGAGCTGGTCGATATGCGATCCGATCATCTGGAGGCGAAATTGCTGATGGCGCCTCTGACCGGTCAACCCCAGAGGGAAGTCAAAGCCGCAACTTATCACCATCTTATGGTCAGCTGTCGACAAGGTTTCTGGCGGGCGCGGGTTTATCTCGATCTTTAGACCGTTATAGGACCATGCGACCAGGGAAGGTAGACATTATGACCGTGAAGGTGCAACAGATCGATGCGTGTCGCTGGCGCATACCTCGAGAAGGGGATATGCGTACCGACGGCCTGGTTTTCGCCAGCCGCGCCATGATGGCGGCATTGCAGAAGGAGCAGGCTCTTGAACAGGTACGCAATGTCGCGACCTTGCCTGGCATTGTCGGACCCTCTTTGGCCATGCCGGATATTCATTGGGGCTATGGTTTTCCCATCGGCGGCGTGGCGGCATTCGATCCCGATGAGGGAGTCGTCTCCCCCGGGGGGGTCGGCTATGATATTAACTGCGGGGTGCGCCTGCTGCGTTCCGATCTGGAAGTACAGCAGGTGCGACCGCATCTGCAGCAGTTGGCAGATGCCCTGTTTCGCAACGTGCCTTCCGGGGTCGGTTCCCATCGACGCGATCTTAAATTGAGTGTTGCGGAAGAGCGCAGGGTCCTGCAGCAAGGAGCCCGCTGGGTGGTAAATCGCGGCATGGGTAGCGAGCAGGATCTGCAGCATATCGAGGCAGGTGGGTGCATCGATGGCGCCGATCCGGAACTGCTTTCAGACCGAGCGCTGGAACGGGGGCGTGACCAGCTCGGGACTCTCGGCTCAGGCAACCACTTTCTGGAAGTGCAGATGGTGGAAGAGATTCGGGAACCGGAACTGGCGCAGGTGCTGGGATTGTTCCCGGGGCAGGTGACGGTGACGATCCATACCGGCAGCCGCGGCCTCGGTTATCAGGTGTGCGACGATTATCTGCGGATCATGCTGCGGGCGGCGGCCAAGTACGGTATAAAGCTGCCGGACCGGCAGTTGTGTTGCGCACCGCTTGGCAGCCCGGAAGGTCGGCAGTATCTTGCCGCCATGGCTTGCGCGGCCAATTTTGCGTTTGCCAACCGCCAATTGATTACCGCCTGGGTGCGCGAATCGTTCGAACAGGTGCTTGGACAAAACGCCGAGGCGTTGCGTTTGTCCCTGATCTATGACGTCTGTCACAATATCGCCAAGTGGGAACACCATATGGTGGAAGGGGTGCGGCGCCGGCTTTGCGTGCATCGCAAGGGGGCCACGCGCGCCTTTCCCCCCGGTCATGCCGAGGTTCCCGCATGTTATCGTGCCATAGGTCAACCGGTGCTGATTCCAGGCGATATGGGACGCTATTCCTATGTGCTGGTCGGGACCGCCGGCGGATACGAGCAGACCTTCGGTTCTACCTGTCACGGTGCGGGTCGCGTGCTGTCGCGTCATGCGGCCAAAAAAGTGGCCCGGGGCCGCAATATCGAGGCAGAACTCGCCGCGCGTGGCATTGTGCTGCGGGCTGCCGAGCGTGGCACCGTGGCCGAGGAAATCTCGGAGGCGTATAAGGATGTTTCGGAGGTGGTGGAGGTGGTGCAACAGGCCGGCATCGGTCGCATCGTTGCGCGCTTGCGGCCGCTGGCGGTGGTTAAGGGGTAAGCACGGAGGACCTCATGCAGGTATTTGTTACAGGCGCAACCGGATTTGTCGGTCGCGAAGTCACCCGGCAATTGCTGTCCGCCGGGCATGAGCCGGTGTGCCTGGTGCGGTCCGGCTCCGAGGGAAAACTTCTGCCGGGGGTAACAGGGGTGCGATTCGGGGACGTGACTCAGCCGGAGACCTTACAGGGAGCCTTGGCTGGATGCGAGGCCGTCGTACATCTGGTAGGGATTATTCGCGAGTATCCGCGACAGGGAATTACGTTTGACCGTCTACATCGTCAGGCCACGGCGCACATGGTTGACGCGGCACAGGCTCAAAAGGTCAGACGTTTTGTACTGATGAGCAGCAACGGCGCCAGTATCGACGGCCGTACCGCCTATTATCGCAGCAAGGGACAGGCGGAAGCGCTTGTTAAAAAATCAACTCTTGATTGGACCATCTTCCGCCCCTCGGTCATGTACGGTGCCGAGGATAATTTCTGCACCTTACTGGCCGGTATGGTGCGTATTCTGCCATTGGTGCCGGTATTGGGCGATGGGTGCTATCGCCTGGCGCCGGTAGCCGTGGAGGAGGTTGCCGCCAGTATCGTTGCCTGCCTTGGTCGTTCCGATGCCGCTGGTGAAACCTTTCATTGTTGCGGCGGGCAAAGCGTAACTTACGATGAACTTCTCGATATTATCGGTGGCATACTGCACCGCCGCAAGGTGGTCAAGATTCACCAGCCGATCTGGATGGTAAAGCCGCTTCTGGCCAGCCTTCAGGCTGTGCCGGGTTGTCCTCTGACCGTCGATCAGCTGCAGATGTTGCTGGCCGGCAATGTCTGTGACCCGCATCCCTGGCAAACATTTTTCAGTCTCAAGGATTGTCCTCTGGAGGATGGTTTGCGTCGTGCCCTCGCCCGCTGACGACGGCATCGGGAGGGCGATCTCCTGCCAGATACACCCGCAGGGCCGCTTTAAGAGCGCCCACCGCCAGGTTGGAACAGTGCATCTTTTGCGGCGGCAGCCCGCCCAGGGCCTCAGCGACCTGTTTTTCGGTCAATGCCATAGCCTCGTCAAGGGTGCGGCCGATAGTCATTTCACTGGTGATGGACGCGGTTGCGATGGCGGCGGCGCAGCCCATTACCTTGTATTTCATGTCCCGGATGACGCCCTGGTCGATCTTCAAAAATACCAGCAGACAGTCACCGCAGGTGGGATCGCCATATTGAACCGCCACGCTGGGGTTTTCAAGATAACCGACGTTGCGTGGTCGGGTGAAGTGGTCCATGACTTGTTTGCTGTACATAGTACATTCCTCTGGGTATGCCTGTGGCAAAAGCGACGGTTTCCGATGGCTGATCTTAAGGGGGTGGACGGGGCAAGTCAAGCCGGGCATTCCCCACAAAAAAGCCCCGCAGCCATCTCAGGCATGCGGGGCTTTTCATACCATGTCCTGTGGATCAGCGACTCAGCAATCGGTCAAGGGAGGCGCGGCCGCCGCCCCGCACCATCAGCGCCAGGGCCATGCCCATGACCAGCAGATGGTATTCGATGCCTTCGCCGGCCTGGTTGCCTGCCCAGTTCATGAAAAATCCGTTCTGCCAGTGTACCAGATAGATGGCGCCCGCCATCACGGCAAACATGCCAAAGGCTGCAAACCGTGTCAGCAGCCCCAGGATCAGAGCGATGGCACCGAGAAACTCGGCCGCGACGACCAGGTAGGCCAGCGCAGCAGGCACTCCAAAAGACTGGGTCAAAAACTCCACAGTCGGTGCCAGGCCGTAGCCACCGAACCATGCCAGGGCTTTTTGTGCGCCATGGGGGAAAAACACCCCGCCTAAAATCACCCGTAAAATCAGGCTGCCAGTATCGTTATCGGTCGCGCACAAGCTTCGAAGCATGGTCATCCTCCTACGTTAGTGTTCAATTGGAAGGTCCGGTCAGGAAACAAGTCAGCGGTGACGCCACGCAGAGTTCGTCACGGCAAGTTGTCTAAGCAATGTAGCATTTCGGTGCGATCTGTCAATCACCATCCCTTTTTGCCCCCGCATCCCCCCTTGTCAGCCTTTCCTTTTAAGGCAGGCTTCCCTATAATGGTGTGTTTGTTCATAGGAACCCTTTTGGCACACTTTTACGGCGGTGTGTTTTCCTCCGGGGCCAAAACAGTTCTGCGATATACGACTCTTTGTTTCAAACCGAAGAGTTCGACCGTTTTCCGGGAGCATGGTATGGAAAAGACCTTCACAACGCCCGTTATCGACAGTATGCGTCAAGCCATAAGAGAGGCTGGTGGGCGGGAGGTTTTTTTTCTCGGAAGCACAGACAGTGACCTTCGGATCACGCAGGTGCGGGTTCTGGCGCGTGGCAACGATTGTGCGGTGCCGGCCATTGTGCAGGAATGTCGCTATGGCGATGTCGTTCTCCACAATCACCCTTCGGCTTGCCTGGAACCGTCGATGGCAGATCTTGAGATAGCTTCGCGACTCGGTTCCCAGGGGGTCGGTTTTCTGATTGTGGATAACCCTGTGGAACATGTTTATAAAGTGGTGGAACCTTTTGCTCCCCGTCAGTCCCAACACCTGCCACCGGAGAAAATTGACGCTCTGCTCGGCCCCCTGGGAGTGGTGGCCAAAAC
>DIKU01000116.1:76679-96397 GCA_002424645.1 Pelobacter sp. UBA5610
CGGGTGGTGGTATCGACCAACACCATCAACCTGCAGGAACAGCTGATTCGTAAAGATCTGCCGTTCCTGCAGCGGGTCGCGGGCCTTGAATTTCGCGCGGTGCTGGTCAAAGGACGCAACAACTATCTATGCCGACGGCGGGCGGAGACGGCACGCCTGGAACCGGGGTTGTTCGACGATGAATTAAGTGGTGAACTTGCCGCGGTTCTGGAATGGGCGGCGGCTACCCATGAAGGGTCGCGCGAGGAGTTGACTTTTATGCCTCGCCTTGAGGTGTGGGAAGAGGTTCGCTGCGAGGCCGATCAGTGTGCGCGGGTTCGGTGCAATCATTACGGCGCCTGTTTTTTTCATAAGGCCCGTCGACAAGCCGCCCAGGCCGATCTGCTGGTGGTCAACCACGCCCTGTTGTTGTCGGATCTGGCTTTGCGCCATCAGACCGACAATTACAGTACCGCCGCGGTTTTGCCACCCTTCGATCGTATCGTGCTCGATGAAGCGCATCATCTCGAGGACGTCGCCACCCATTATTTCGCCTCGCAGGTAACGCGCTATGCGTTTGCCAGGGTGCTGGGAAAATTACGTCACCCGCGCAAACCGGACAAGGGCTTGCTACCGCGTTTCATCAATATGCTGGCACGGGAACTGCCGGATACCGAGGATGTACTGTATCGGAGCAATTACGAAGCTATCGAGGCTTTGTCGGCCGGCAGCCACGCACTTTACGATCAGGCTCTGCAGACTCTCGAAGGGGTAGGGCTGGATCTGGCCGCAGCTTGCGGTACCGGTGTCGGCCAGGATGAGTTGCGTCGGCGGGTGGTTCCGGAACTGACAGCCGGCGAATTCTGGCCTTCGGCCGTGGAGCGTATCCGGGATCTGGCAGCTGCCAGTGCCACCTTGGCAGCGGACCTGGAAGCGCTGCTCAAGGCCAGCGAAAAGCTGCCGGAGGCGGTGGCGGACAAATTGGTTTCGCCCCTGACCGATCTGCGCGGGGTTGCCGACCGGTTGGCCTGCATCGCCGGCGACCTGAGGTTTTTTATTGCCCGCGACGAGCGCACCTGCGCCTGGTTCGAGGTGGTGGAGGGGCGCATAGGTCGCGGACGGGGAGTGATAACCCGCCTGTGCACGGCTCCCCTGGAGGTCGCCGGACAACTTAAAGAAGGGCTTTACGACCGGTTTCGCAGCGTGGTGCTGACCAGCGCCACGCTGGCGGTTGGAGATTCGTTTCAATATCTGAAAAGCCGCGTGGGACTAGACCGGGTCGAGGCAGACCGGGTGCGCGAATTGCTGCTCCATTCGCCCTTCGATTTCGCAAGTCAGGCGTTGGTGGTGGTGCCGACCGATGTGCCCGAACCGGGGCGCGCAGGGTATCCTGCCATGGTTCGCGATCTGGTGGAACGCGCCGTGGTGGCGGCCGATGGTCGCACCTTTGCCCTGTTTACCGCGTACGGACTGTTGCGCCAGGTGCATGGCGAACTGTCGCCGGTGCTGCAGGCGCGCGGTTATCGCTGCCTGCGCCAGGGCGAAGCCAATCGCCATCGCCTGCTGAAGACTTTTGCCGAAGATGAGACCAGCGTGCTGTTCGCCACCGATTCCTTCTGGGAGGGGGTCGATGTGCCGGGACGCGCGCTGGAACAGGTGATCATCACCCGTTTGCCGTTCAAGGTCCCCACGGAACCGGTACTGGAAGCTCGCGCCGAGGCGATAACCGCGGCCGGGGGCGATCCTTTCATGCAATACACCGTGCCGCAGGCCGTCATCAAGTTCAAGCAGGGGTTCGGTCGCCTGATCCGGCATCGCGAAGATCGGGGCGTCGTCCTGATTCTCGACAGCCGTGTGGTCAATAAGGGTTATGGACGCATCTTTTTACGTTCCCTGCCCGATGTACCTCTGGCCAAGGGACGCACCGAGGAGGTCATGCAGGCCTTGGCCGCGTTTCTGACGCAGGATCTGCAGGATGGCGAGCAACCGTTGCAGGAGCCTTGGTAGCAGGCCGCTTTGTGCTTGCGCCACCGTAAGCCGCATGCTAGAAGACCAGAAGACCGGTCGGTTGTTTGCCGACCCAAAGTCATAAACAAGGAGAAATTATTTATGCTTATCGTCACCGGCGGGGCCGGTTTTATCGGCAGTAATATTGTTCAAGCCCTTAATGCGCGCGGGCGTCAGGATATCCTGGTCGTCGACGATCTGACCGACGGCACCAAGTTTGCCAACATTGCCGATGCGCAATTGTGCGATTATCTTGATAAAAACGAATTTCTGGCCCGTATCAAGGCCGGTGACAGCTTTGGCGGAAAGGTCGAAGCCATCATCCATCAGGGGGCCTGTTCGACCACCACCGAGTGGGACGGCCGCTACATGATGGAGACCAACTACGCTTATTCCAAAACCCTGCTGCATTATTGTCTGGAGCGGCGTATCCCGTTTCTGTATGCCTCCAGCGCGGCGACCTACGGTGGCGGCCAGGTGTTTCGCGAGGAGCCGCAATTCGAGAGGCCGCTTAATGTCTACGGGTACTCCAAGGTGATGTTCGACCAATATGTGCGGCGGCTTCTTCCACAGGCCGACAGCCAGGTGGCAGGGTTTCGCTACTTCAATGTCTACGGCCCCCGCGAGCAGCACAAGGGCAGCATGGCCAGCGTTGCTTTTCATCTGCGCAATCAGCTTCTCAAGGAAGGCAAAGTCAAACTGTTTGAAGGGTGCGACGGCTATGGTGACGGTGAGCAGCGCCGTGATTTTATCTATGTCGGCGACGTGGTTGATGTCAATCTCTGGTTCCTGGATCATCCGCAGGTGTCGGGTATTTACAATGTCGGCACCGGTCGCAGCCAGACCTTCAACGATGTGGCCCATGCCGTCCTGACGGCCCACGGTGAAGGCGACCTTCACTATGTACCGTTTCCCGAGCATCTCAAAGGGCACTATCAGAGTTTCACCGAGGCGGATTTGACCCGTTTGCGCAATGCCGGGTTCGACGGTCAATTCCTGACCGTGGAAGAGGGTGTGGCCCGCTACATGGCATGGCTTGGTCAGAGCGACAAACTCTGAGCTGACAGTGTTTGTTGCGTAATGATCCGTGCACAATCTGTCGGCAAGGAGGGATGGTATGAAGGCGCTGTTTTGCAGAGCGAGCAACAGTCTGGTTTTCTGGTTGTTGCTCGATCTGACCTACCTGGTGGTTTTTTTGCTGCTATCGGGACAGGCCCTCTTGCCCCTCAGGAGCTTTTTTGTAGCCCATGCCGCCGGTATCGCAGTTGGGACCACGGTCATGTTTACCGGGGTCGGCGCCGGGGTGGTGTGGTTTCCGTTTTTCACTCTGGTCGGATTTCATCCGGCCGAGGCGGCGTCCTTTTCTTTGTTCAATCAGATGGCCGGCAAGGGCAGCGGGTCCCTGAAGTACCTGCGTGAGAAGATGGTCGATATGCCTGTGGCGTTAAGCTGTATCCCCTGGGCCGTATTGGGGGTGTCGGCCGGGTATCTGGCCGGATTCGTAGCTCCTCGTCGTTATGACCGCTGGCTTTTACTGCTCTTTGCCGCGGTGGTGCTCTATCTGCTGGTGGCCATGCTGGCAGGGCGCAAGGGCGTTTTTTCGCCCGATGCCGAAGCATCGGCATCGCGTCCCAATCGTCTGTTGGTCACCGGCTCGTCTTTTTTTACCGGGATATTGAGTGTGGGGACCAGCGATTGGCTGATTCCCCATATGGTCAGGCGTTTACGCATGCCGGTCAGTCAGGCGGTGGCCACCGGTATATTTGTCATGTTTTCTACGGCGGTTATTTTCTGGTTGCTGATTGTTGTCAGTGTCATGTCGGGATGGCGCGACTGGCCGCAAAATCCACCGATTCTGTTAGGCACCGTCCCCGGGGTCATTCTCGGAGGACAGATAGGGTCGCGACTGATTCGCTTTCCCCGTCTAAAGTATTGTCAATCGGCGGTTTTTGTGGGCATATTGGTCCTGTCGGCCGGACATATGATCTGGGAGTTTTTCCACCGCGGTTGAGAGTCTTGCGCAACACTTTTAATTTCGTCTGAAGGATCCGAAAGGGAATCGCTTCATGGCTGACGATTGGAATAAAATCTGGCAGGAGAGGGCAAACAATGATCTGCAGCCCGATCCCTGGCTTCACAAGGTTTTACCGCTGTTGCCGTCCGGCCGCGTTTTGGATCTGGCCTGCGGCCGTGGGCGCAATGCGTTGTTTCTGGCCGAACATGGTTATGCGGTAACGGCGGTTGATGCCTCCGTGGAAGCATTGGCGCAACTGGCGGGCGAAGCGCAGCAGCGGGGTCTTCATATTACGCAGATACAACAGGATCTGGAACAGCAGCCGCGCCTGGCGCTGCCTCCTTTTGATCTGGTCATACAGTTTTTTTATCTGCAGCGTTCCCTGTTGCCTGAATTGCACCGTTTGGTCCGGCCCGGCGGCGTAGCGGTGGTACGAACCTTCAGCCATGCCGGTGATTTTCCCGGCGGGCCGGGAAATCCGGACTTTTCATTGCAGCCCGGCGAATTGCTGCGAATGTTTGCCGGATGGCAGGTGCTGATCCATGAAGAGGGTCTGGATCAAGGCCATCGTGGCGGCGGCCTGGCCGGTATCGTGGCGCGGCGTCCGCTGCATGGAGTTGCCTGACCGTGTGCCTGATCGTGGTGGGACATTGCATGCATCCCGATTATCCCCTGGTGCTGGCCGCCAACCGGGACGAGTACTACCAACGACCGACGGCGGCGGCGGATTTCTGGTCTCAGGCGCCTGAGATTCTCGCCGGGCGCGATCTGCAAGGCGGTGGTACCTGGCTGGGGGTAACCCGGCAGGGGCGCTGGGCGGCTCTGACCAATGTGCGCGGAGCCGGGCCCGTACCTTCCGGATATTCGCGGGGCCTTCTGGTGAGCGGGTTTTTGCGCAGTACGGACGCGCCGCAGCGCTACCTGGCAAGGGTGGCGAGGTGGGGGCACCGTTTTGCCGGTTTCAACCTGTTGGCCGGAAACTGTTCCGAATTGGGCAGTTTCTCCAATCGGGATGCCGGTGTGCGCTTGCTCTCCCCCGGTTGTTACGGCCTCAGCAACCATCTTCTGGACAGCCCCTGGCCCAAGGTGGAGCAGGCCAAAAAGCAATTCAAAGAGGCCCTGACAAGGCCTGGCTTCAAGCTTGACTATCTCTGGCCGGTGTTGTCCGACAGGCGCTTGCCAAAGGCTGGAAGTTTTCCGGAAACCGGTCTGGATCCTGATCTGGAAAGGGCTCTCGGGGCGATCTTTGTGCAGATTCCTGGCTATGGGACCCGCTGCTCGACCTTGTTGGCGATCGGTCGGGATGGTCATGTCAATATGGCGGAACGCCGCTATGCAGCGGATGGCACGATCGAGGGTGAAAGTCGCTTTGCTTTTACCCTGGTCTCTTGACAGATGCAGAGTTGTTACACATGATGCATAAATGCCAATGATTGCGGGTTCACAACGCCTTTTACCGCTGTGAACCCGCAATAAGAACCATCACAAGGAGCAAGCCTTGCACCAAATTGCCCGTGACATTGAACTTCCCGGCCATTTACCTCTGCTGCCTGTGCGGGATGCGGTGATCTTTCCCCATATGATTCTGCCACTGTTTGTCGGTCGCAGCCAGTCTTTGGCCGCGGTGGAGCAAGCTCTGGAGGGGGATCGGCTGATCATGCTGGCGTCCCAAAAGGAACTGAGCCAGGAAGACCCCTCAGCCGAAGATATTTACACGGTGGGTTGCATCGGGATGATCATGCGGTCGCTTAAACTACCCGATGGTCGAAATAAGATCCTGGTACAGGGCCTTACCAAGGCCCGGATTACGCAATACCTGGGCACCAGTCCCTGCCTTCGTGTCAGCATCGAACCGGTAGAGGACCTTCCACTGGCAGAAGTGTCGTTGGAGATCGAAGCGTTGCTGCGCGCCGTGCGCGAGCAGTTGACGGAATTGCAGGGCATGGGACGAACGTTGTCCAACGATGTCCTGATGGCCGTGGAAAACATTGAGGACCCCGGCAGTCTGGCCGATGTGCTGGCCAGCAATCTTGGACTCAAGGTCGCCATTGCCCAGCAGATGCTCGAAATGACCGATCCCATCGAGCGTCTACAGCACGTTAAGGGGTTGCTGGCCAAGGAACTGGAGCTTGGCAGTCTCCAGCATCGAATTCAGAACCAGGCCCGTGAAGAGATGAGCCGTTCCCAGCGCGAATATTTTCTGCGTGAGCAGTTGCGTGCCATCCAATCCGAATTGGGCGAAGCCGATGCCAAAGCGGAAGATCTGCTGGAGTTGCGGGCCCAGCTCGATAAGGCCCGGCTGCCGGCCGAGGTCGGCAAGGAGGCGCATAAGCAGCTGAGGCGTCTGGATACCATGCCTATCGAGGCGGCGGAATATGCCATGCTGCGTACCTATCTGGAATGGCTGGCGGAGCTGCCCTGGCAGCGCAGCACCCGTGATAGCATCGATCTGTCCATGGCTCGTGCTATCCTCGACGAAGATCATTATGATCTGGAAAAGGTCAAGGACCGTATCCTGGAATTTCTGGCGGTGTGCAAGCTTAAAAAGAAACTCAAGGGGCCGATTCTGTGTTTTGTCGGTCCACCGGGGGTTGGCAAGACCAGCCTGGGCAAATCGATCGCGCGCGCTCTGGGGCGCAAGTTTGTCCGGGTGTCGCTGGGTGGATTGCGTGACGAGGCGGAGATTCGGGGTCACCGGCGTACCTATGTCGGCGCCTTGCCCGGGCGTATCATTCAGGGGATGAAACAGGCCGGCAGCAATAACCCGGTATTCATGCTTGACGAGCTGGACAAGGTCGGCGGCGCCGATTTTCGCGGAGATCCTTCGTCCGCTTTGCTGGAGTTGCTCGATCCGGAGCAGAACCATGCTTTCTCCGACCATTACATCAACCTGCCTTACGACCTTTCCAAGGTCATGTTCGTCGCCACGGCCAATGTCCTCGACAACGTGCCGTCGGCGCTCAGGGATCGTCTCGAAGTTATCCGTCTGGCCGGGTACAGCACCGAACAGAAGCTGGCGATTGCCAGGCGTTACCTGATCCCCCGTCAACGGGAGGCGAACGGCTTGCAGGAAGGGGATGTGGCTTTTTCCCGCACCGCGCTTCTCAAGGTTATCAGCGAATACACGGCCGAGGCCGGTCTGCGCAACCTGGAGCGCGAACTCGGCAGCATCTGTCGCAAGGTGGCGCGGCGTCGAGCCGAAGACGATTTGCGGGCCGTGCGGGTCACCGGCGGGACGGTGGCCGGATATCTGGGTCCGCCACGCTATCTGGATGATGAAAAGCTCGGCGAGCATGAGATCGGCGTGGTGACAGGTCTGGCCTGGACCGAGGTCGGCGGCCAGATTCTGCATGTCGAGGCCAGCACCATGCCCGGCAGCGGTCAGTTGCACCTGACCGGGCAGCTCGGATCGGTCATGAAGGAAAGCGCCCAGGCCGCCCTGACCTATGCCCGCTCTCATGCGGAACAATGGGGTATCGACGCCGATTTTCACAAGACCCTCGATATCCATATCCACGTCCCGGCCGGAGCCATTCCCAAGGACGGGCCCAGTGCCGGAGTCACCATGGTGACGGCGCTGGTATCCATTCTGTCGGGTCGCCCGGTCAACCGCGAGGTGGCCATGACCGGCGAAATCACCCTGCGGGGCCAGGTACTGGCTATCGGCGGGGTTAAGGAAAAACTGCTGGCGGCGGTGAGGGCCGGTATGCAAACCGTGGTGCTGCCGCGTCGCAATGAAAAGGATCTGGTCGATGTACCGCCTGCCCTGCGACGCAAGCTGCAGCTGGTGTTTGCCGATCGTGTGGAAGACGTGCTGGCTGCGGCTCTGCAGGAGGGCGCATGAAACTGGCGGAATTGGGAGAGTTCGGATTCATCGAACGGATTCGCGCCGCTGCCGCATCCGGTGAAGGGGTTTGCCACGGCATCGGGGATGACTGTGCGGTCCTCGAACTGCCTGCGGGACACCGTCTGCTGACCACCAAGGATCTGCTCATCGAAGGGGTTCATTTTCAGCGTAACTGGACCGACAGCCGGCGTTTGGGGCGCAAAAGTGTGTCGGTCAATGTCAGCGATATCGCGGCCATGGGCGGCCGGCCGCGCCACCTGTACCTTGGGTTGGGCGTTCCGGCGGACTTTGACGTCGAGGAACTGCAGCTTTTCATGGACGGCTTTCTCGAAGCGGTCACCGAGTATGGCGCCTGTCTGGTGGGCGGTGACACCTGCCGTTCCCCGGGCCCGCTGTTGATCAGCGTGACCGCGGAAGGTGCTGTGCCGGCGGGCCGGGAACTGCTGCGTGGCGGAGCCCGGGTGGGGCAGGGGATTTATGTATCCGGTACCCTGGGTGACAGTGCTTTAGCTTTGCAGCTGCTCACCTCTGGCGTAGCTGTCGACCCCTATCTGGAGGGCCGACATCACGACCCCACTGCGCGGGTGGCGCTGGGAGGGGCTCTGGCCAGGGATGGCTTGGCCACGGCCATGATCGATATTTCCGATGGCGTGACCGCCGATCTGGGGCACATACTCAAAGCATCCGGTGTCGGAGCTCTCTTGGAAGAAGCCCAGTTACCCCTGTCCGAGCCCTTTAAGATGGCCTTGCACAACGACCCGCACCTGATGCAGCTTGTTTTAAGTGGCGGCGAAGACTACGAATTGCTGTTTACCGCACCGCTGGATAGCGAGGGTGCGTTGCGGAGTCTTTCGGAGAAGTTAAGGCTTCCTCTCAAACGCATCGGTATGATTACCCCTTCCGATGAGGGGCTGCGTCTGCGCAATGCCGCCGGTGAAGTCCTTCACATTGACAGCCGGGGATTTAATCATTTTCAAGGTGTTACGGCTCCGGGACGGTAAAATGAGCCGTCGTGGCAAATTGCCATAAACCAGGAGCGATTTGCTGCGTCTATTAAGCAGGGACCCGTTGACAGCCAGCAGTGGAATGACTTTTGCTGTTGCCATAGGTAAACCTGAATTTGTCGGCGTGCCGCCGGGTTGATAACCCTTTGCATGCCCGCCCTTCAAAGGAGCTGTCGATGAGAGTAGAAATCACCTACAAGTTCGTGATGGGGTTCATCATAGTGGTCGCTTCCATCGTGGCACTGGATTACCTGGTTCCCGCTGTCGCATTGGTGCCTCATTATATGGAACAGGCCCTGTCGACAGCGTGCGCTCTGCTGGTCGGATTGCTGCTGGGCTGGATTTTTTCCAAGGCCTTCACCGCCAATATCCTGGTGCTAAAAAGCGCCGCGGAGCGCATCAGCGATGGCGATTTGTCCCAGACCGTGTATCTGCCTAATAATCTGCTCCCCGACGAAACGGCTGAACTGGCCGATTCTCTCAACCGGGTGACGAGCAATTTGCGGGAGCTGGTCGGCTACATACGGACATCTTCCTCCAAGGTTGCCGAGGAGGCTCAGGGGCTATCAACCATGTCTCAGGAAGTCACGGCCTCGGCTCACGAGGTGACCGGTGCGGTGGAGATGATCAGTCGCGGTGCCGAGACCCAGGCCGCCATGGTGGAAAAGGCCTCCGAGCATTTCCGGCAGATGACCCAGTCGGTCGAGCAGGTTGCCGATGCGGCTCGAGCCGCCGCAGGGGCGGCAGATGAAACCGTGCATACGGCGGAACGCGGCGGGCAGGTGGTGACTTTGGCCATGACCAAACTTGGCCAAGTTCTGGATGGGGTGGAGCAACATGGTCAGCAGATGCTGTCTTTCAGTGCCCGTGTGCAGAAAATTGGAAAAGTGGCTGATTTTATAACGAATATCTCGCAAAAAACCAATCTGCTGGCGCTCAATGCTTCCATCGAGGCGGCTCGAGCGGGTGAACACGGTCGGGGGTTTACCGTGGTGGCCGAAGAAATCTGCAAGCTGGCCGATTCGTCGGAACGGGCCGTAGCGGAAATCACTGAAATGATCGCTGCCTTGCAGGAGGAAAGTGCCACGGTGCAGGAGATCTTGAAGGAAAACGTGCTGGGGATGAGTTCCGGACGTTCTGCGGTGCTTCGCACCGGCAAAACCTTCGAAGACATCGTCTCCACCGCAAAGGTCGCTGGCGAGCGGGCCGAGGCTATCAGCAGTCTTTCCCGCCAACAGGTCGAAGCGGTTGGTAAGGTGGCCGATACCGTCGAGGAGATCGCCCGGGTTGTTTCTGAAAATGCCGCAGCCAGCGAAGAATCTTCGGCGGCCAGCGAACAACAATCTGCCGCCATGGAACGCATGGCTCTTTCCGCCCAGGATCTTTACGCCCTGGCCGAAGAACTGCAGGAGCGGGTCAGTCGTTTTCAACTGGGAATGAAGCGGAACAGTTGATGGGGCGGACTCTGCTTATGGGATCGGGCCGTGCGTTGTTCGGCCTGAATGTAAAAGAGGTGCGCGAAGTACTCAAGGCACCGCCATTGCATTATGTGCCCCTCGCGCCTGCGATGCTGTTGGGGGCGATTAACGTCCATGATGCGGTGGTGCCGGTGTTCGATTTTTTGCAGTTGCGAGGCCTGCAAGGCGAGGTAGGCGAGCATATCGTGGTCTTGCAGGGGGCTTGCATGGCTTTGGCGGTCAATGCCGTGCATGGCTTGTGCAGTCGAACCATCGTCCTGCCGGGCGGGATTGCGTATCCCTGGATGCGCGAGGTTTTTATAAGCGCACGCGGATTGGCCGGGTTGATCGATCCGGTGGGCTTGCAGCAGACCCTTGAACAGAAATTGTCGTCGACCAGGAACCCGCCCACGGAGGGGTTGCCGGATTGGATCGGTCGGTGAGTCAGCCGGAATACTTTCATATCTTTCTGGCGGAAACGCAGGAGCATCTGCTTACTATGCAGCGTTGGCTTTCGGTGATGTCCGATCATCCGGAGGACCGGGAAGCGCTGCTTTGTTTGTTTCGGTCGTTGCATTCCATCAAGGGGATGGCGGCCAGCATGGGCTACAAGGGCCTGGCGAAAGAGGCCCATGACATGGAAGACGGCCTGGATCGACTGCGGCGTAGCGGCACGTTGTCCGTTGAGGCTGTCGAACACTTATACCATGGATGGGAACGGCTTGAGGAGCGGCTTGCCGATATATCCGCAGGGTTTCCGGAATCCCGGCAGGAGGCGGGTGCTGATGACCCGCAAGACCGTCTTCACACTCTGCGGATCAGCATGCCCGGGGGGACCGTTGCCCTTTGGATTTTGCTGGTAAACGAGTTAATGCGGCTTGGTACTTTGCAAAGCTGCCGACCCGAACCCGAAAAGATTGCCGAAGGCGCTTTGCCGGCAGTGATGGACGTTGACTTGCTCTGTCGCTTCGGTATCGACGATATTGAGCAGCGATGTAAAAAAATCTGCGATTGCGTCGTCGTGGAGTCGACCATGCGGGCCGATTCCGAACCGGTGCTGGCCATACAGCATGGTGTCGGCCAGGCGACGGTGAGGGTCTCTACCAACCTGTTGGATCGGTTTGTGGGGTTGTCCGGCGAGTTGCTAACGGTTCGCCATCGGTTGCGGGCGTCGTTAAAGCAAGGACTCCAGGAGGAAATCGAGGGCAGCTGCTTGCAGCTTGATCGGCTCTTGGCCGATCTGCGTCAACAAGTGCTGGATGCCCGCATGGTACCGCTGGAGGCGGTCACCGCGCCGTTGCCGCGGCTGGTCAGGGATCTGTGTCGCAGCACGGGGAAGGCCATCCGCTTAAATCTGGTCGGTAACGAAGTACGGCTTGACCGGGCTATATTGGAGGCCATGTCCGAACCACTGGTGCACATGGTGCGCAATGCCGTCGATCATGGTATTGACGAACGCGGAACCATTACCATTGCCGCGCGTCGGGATAGGGATAGGGTGACTCTCGATGTCATTGATGACGGCCGGGGACTCGATCCACAGTGGCTGGTCGAACGGGCCAGGCAGGATGGTTTTCTGGAGGCCGGACAAGATGCCTACTTGAGTGGTGCCGAGCTGCTGCAACTTATCTGTCGCCCGGGTTTTACCACTGCCCCGCGCATTACGGAGACATCGGGTCGCGGTATCGGCATGGAGGTGGTCCGTCATACCGTCGACAAGCTGGGTGGAACACTGCAAATTCTCCCCGGTCAGGGACAGGGGGTCTGCTTCCGGTTTATTCTGCCATTGACGGTATCCATTATGCCGGTACTGTTGGTGGAGGCCGGCGGTCAAACGGTGGCCTTGCCCCTCATGTGGATCGAGCAAACCCTGGATGTGCCCCGGCAGCAGTTGCGCAGTTTTGATGACAGTCATACCGTTGATCTGGGAAACCGGGAATTGCCCGTGGTTTTTTTATCCCGACACTTGGGCCAATCCGCTTCCACCGGCAATGGGTCCTCGACCATTATTTGCGAGCTGCGTGGCGGCCATGCCGGGCTGGTGGTCGATGCCGTAACCGGCCAAAAAGAAGTGTTTGTCAAACCCCTGGACTTTCCACTGAATCGTATTCAGGGGTTGAGTGGTGCTACAATTTTGGGTGATGGGCGGGTGGTTTTCCTGATCGATCCCTGTTCCTTGCTACCGAGCCCTCTGCTGATCCCTTCCAAAGGAGATAACTTATGAGAAAAATATTACTGCTGTCGGGCATCGGTATGATGCTGCTGACAGGACTGATGTCCCCTTGCGCTTATGCCGGTTCCGTCAGCCTGGATACGGTGGTTTCGGCATTGCAAAAACCCTTTAAGACCGAAACAAAGCAGAACCGTATCCGGGATTTTCATGCCAAGTTTTCCCAGGAGGCTTACCTGAGTTCGCTGGACCAGGTACAGACTGCCAGTGGTCGGGTAACGGTGCGGTTTGCCGACAGCAAAGCTCGCCCCGCCCGGTTCCGTTGGGAATATCTGCGGCCTGATCCTCAGTTGATCGTATCCGATGGCAAGACGGTGTGGGTTTATATGCCGGAAAATCGCCAGGTAATCGAATCACCCCTGCCGGCAAACGGACAGGCCGGTACCGACAATCCCCTGGCTTTTCTGACCGATCTTGGCAATCTCAGTCGCCAGTTCAGCATCACCTGGGGGGAACCTCGCCAGAGTCCCGAAGGGCATTACCGCCTGGTCTTGCGTCCGCGGAAGCCCTCGGCGTTTCTCGAACAACTATTGCTTGAGGTTGATCAGGCGGTCGTGGCAGGCAAACCGGTGTATCCGCTACGCGCGGCCACACTATTTGGTGCTTCCGATAATCGTACCGTCGTGCGGTTCAGCGAACCGCGCCTTAATCAGGGGCCAAGTGAAGACCTCTTCCGGTTCAAGCCGCCCGCAGGCACGGAAGTGTTGCACCCCGAACAGGATGCTTTCGGGCAATAAGTTTTAAACTTCGCTCCGGTCCGGACGGTCCGATAGCCTGTCAGGGTGCAGAAATCCTTTCCCTGCTCTCGTACCCTGTGGTATAAGCCATTGAACCATCAAGAATTTTCAGTAAGAAAGGGTGCTTTATGCCTAGTTTTGATATTGTTTCCAAAGTCGATATGCAAGAGATTGACAACGCCGTCAATCAAGCCCTGAAAGAGATCATGCAGCGGTACGATTTCAAAGGGACCCACAATGAGATCAACCTGGAGAACGAAGCCATCGTGTTGCTCGGCGCGGACGATTATAAGTTGGATGCCGTTATCGATGTTCTCAGAGGGAAACTCGCCAAACGCAATCTTTCCCCCAAGTGTCTCGATTTCGGCAAAAAGGAACCCGCCTCCGGTGGGGCGGTGCGCCAGCGCGTAGCCATCGTGCAGGGCATTTCCAAGGAAAAAGGCAAAGAAATCATCAAAGTCATCAAAGACAGCAAACTCAAGGTCCAGGCGCAGATCATGGATGATCAGGTAAGGGTGTCGGGCAAAAAAATCGATGACTTGCAGGATGTCATCCAGCTCCTCAGGGGGCAGGACCTGGGTATCGAACTGCAGTTTGTCAACATGCGGTCCTGAAAAGGGTCCTGAAACAGAGTGTGAAGGAATTGAACAACGTGGAAAAACGCAAAGTAAGTATGATCAGCCTCGGCTGTGCCAAAAACCTTGTAGATGCCGAGGTTATGCTGGGGTATTTGCCCCAACAGCGATTTGAAATCATCACCGATGAGGCCTTGGCCGATATTATTATCGTCAATACCTGCGGGTTTATCAGCGACGCCAAAGAGGAATCGGTGGAAACCCTGCTTGAGGCCATCGAATATAAAAAATCCGGCAGTTGCAAGCTGCTGATTGTTACGGGCTGTCTGTCTCAGCGTTATGCCGAGGATATGGCCAAGGAACTTCCGGAGGTCGATATTCTGCTCGGTACCGGGGAAGTGCCGCGTATTCTGGAACTCATCGAGGCTCATGACCGTGGCGAAGCTGTCCGCCAGTCGGTGGGCTTGCCGCAGTATCTTTACGATGAAACCACCCCGCGGGTTACCTCGTCGCCCTTCTACTCGACCTATGTCAAAATTGCCGAAGGCTGCAACAATCTGTGCTCCTACTGCATTATTCCGCAGTTGCGCGGCCCTCTGCGGTCACGCTCCATCCCTTCGGTCGTGGCGGAAGTCGAAAGGCTGGTGGCAGCCGGGGCCCAGGAAATCAACCTGGTTGCCCAGGATATTACCGCTTTTGGCGCCGATCGTCACGACGGCGCTTGTCTGGAGAACCTGTTGCGGGAACTGGTCAAGGTGCCTGATCTGCGTTGGTTGCGGCTGCTGTACGCCTATCCGGACGGTATAAGCGACGAACTCATCGAACTGGTGGCAACCGAGGACAAAATCTGCAGCTATTTCGATGTGCCCCTGCAGCATATCGATGATCGGGTACTGGCGCGCATGAACCGGCGGGTCGGTGAAGATACCATCCGCGACCTTGTCGTTCGCATGCGCCAGCGTATCCCCGACCTGACCCTGAGGACTTCCTTTATCGTTGGATTCCCCGGCGAGACGGAGGCCGAGTTCGCCAAGTTGTTGGCGTTTGTCGAAGAGGGGCATTTTGATCGGGTTGGTGTCTTCCGCTATTCCCGTGAAGAGGATACGCCTGCTGCCAGCTTGCCTGATCAAGTCCTCGAGCGGACCAAAAAGAGCCGCTATAACAAACTTATGAAGGCACAACAGCGCGTTTCCTTCCGACGCAATCGGGCCCTTATCGGCCGCATTGAGCCGGTGCTTGTGGAAGGGTACAGCGAAGAGACCGAATTGCTTCTCAGCGGTCGCAGTGTTCGCCAGGCTCCCGATGTCGACGGGCAGGTCTATATCACCGCCGGTCAGGCCGATATCGGGCAGATCGTGCCGTTGCGGATTACCGACTCGTCGGAATACGATCTCATCGGTGAAATTGTGGAAGATACCCCTGAAAATACGCTCTGATATCTGTCTCTGATGGACTTACGGAGGTGTGCCGTGTCCCGCTATCGTCTGCTGGCCATTGCTGTTTTGTGGCTCGGCGTCGCCGCAGCTTTCTGGTATGTGTTGCAGGGTCGGCAACAACCGCTGCAGCGTACCCGTTTGTTGCTCGGGACCGTGGTGGAGATTACCGTTTATGATCAACGGCCCCAGCGTTTTGCTCCCGCGGTCGAGGCGGCGTTTAATGAAATGGCGCGCCTGGAGGCTCTGACCAGCTTTTATCGCCGGGGCAGTGATGCGGCACGTCTTTCCGCCAGTCAGGCCGACTTGACCGTTGCACCTGAAACCCTGGAGATTCTGACCCAGGGTTTAGAAGTGGGCAAAGCCAGCGGTGGTGCCTTTGACATGACGCTTGGACGGCTCAAAGTCCTTTGGGGGTTCGGTTCGGCCCATCCACGCCTGCCTGCCCCTTCCGAAATCGAGGCGGCCCTGGCTGCCAGCGGCGCGGATGTCTTGGCTGTAGAAGATGGCCGGGTGGTCAAGCGTACCAATGCCTGGATCGATCTTGGCGGGATCGCCAAGGGATACATTATTGACCGTGCGGTGGCTGTGCTGAAGCGAGCAGGGGTTACCTGTGCGGCTGTCAACGCCGGCGGGGACCTGCGGCTTATCGGGCAACGTTCTGCCCCTTGGCGTATCGGCATTCGCCACCCCCGGAAGGTCGATGTTTTGCTTGCCACCCTGGTTTTGAAAGAACCTTTGGCCGTTGTCACTTCCGGTGATTACGAGCAGTTTTTCGAACAGAGCGGGGTACGTTACCACCACCTGTTCGATCCGGCTACCGGTATGCCGGCCAGGCGCTGTCAGAGTGTGACAGTGGTATCCGGTCAGGCGGCATTGGCCGATGCCCTGGCGACGGCCGTGTTTGTGCTCGGACCGGAAAAGGGGTTGGCCCTGCTGGAGCGTTATCCCCGGACCTGGGGGATGATCGTCGCGGCTGACGGCACCACGGTGGTGAGTCCAGGACTGCGTGAGCGGGTAGCCTGGCCATGAGGTTCCTGCGGGGGCGCCTCACGGTCGGAGACTTGTGTATGATGGCGTTTCTGCTGCTGGCTGCTCTGGTTGTCTGGTGTCTTGGCAGAGGCTCTGAGGGAGCCACGGTGATAGCAGAACAGCAGGGACGGATTGTTTTTACCGCTCCCTTGCATTCTCGTTACCGGGTTTCCCTGCCGGGTCCTGTCGGGGCGACCGAATTGCTGGTGGAGGCGGGGCAGGTTCGGATAAGCCAATCGCCCTGTCCGCAACACTTGTGTCAGCGCCAGGGGGCGATTGCCAAAAAGGGCGAAGCCCTCGTTTGCCTGCCAAATAGCCTGCTGGTCCGTATCTCAGGTCCGCCATCCTCGTTGACCGACTATGATTTCCTCAGCCACTGAACGCATTCAGACCCGCCGCGAAGTGGTGTTGGCACTGTTCAGCGCTTTGGCCATTGGCGTCCATGCCCTGGAAGTGTTGATGCCTTTACCGCTGCCATGGTTGCGGCCCGGCTTGGCCAATATCCTTACCCTTTGCGCTCTGTTCCTTTACGGAACCCGTGCTGCCTGGCTGGTAACCCTCACCCGCATCGGCATCGGCAGTTTGCTGCTCGGCACCCTTTTCTCTCCGTCTTTTTTTCTGGCACTGTCCGGCGGTCTGACCGCTACGGCCCTGATGACGCTTGCCCGCGCCGTTGCCGGTGATCGTCTGAGTCCCATCGGGGTATCGGTGGTGGGTGCCTCCGGGCATGTGATTGCCCAATTATCGATGGCTGGCTGGCTTTTGCAGCATGCCGGCTTATGGCGTTTATTGCCGTTTTTGCTGTTACTGGCCCTGGTTACCGGCACCATTAATGGCGTGGTTGCCGATCTTCTGTTGGAACGCCTGCGCCAGCGCCTGGCACAATTTTCCGCGCCCTCATGAAATGCCAGGGCTTGCTGGATTGACACGAGGCTTTCATGCGCAAAATGCGCTTTTTGCTCCCCTACCTGAATACTTATAGGTCTATGCTGGTCGCCGGTGTGATCTGGCTGCTGGTGACCGATTTGCTGGGATTGCTTGGTCCCTGGCTGCTTAAGGTCGGGATCGATGGCGTACAGGCAGGAGCCACCAGGGCTTTGTACGGGGCCGCGCTTGTGCTGGCAGTCGTTGCCCTTGTGCGGTTTGTGACCCGTATCTGGTCGCGCCACTACTTTTTGAATACGGCCTGTCGCCTGGAAAACGATTTGCGCCGGCATCTGCTGGCCCGCCTGTTGACACAGAGCGGGCCGTTTTTCGACAGGTTTCGAACCGGCGATCTGCTGTCCCGCTTTACCAACGATATCGGAAACCTGCGTACGCTGGCCGGATTCGGGATGATGATTTTTATCAATACCCTGATCGTGTATAGCATGACCCTGGTTGTTCTGCTGAGGCTGTCGCCGCCATTAACTTTGGTGGCGCTGTTACCGTATCCGCTGCTGCTGGTGCTTACCCGTTATCTGTCCGGCCGATTGCTGACCGCTTCCGGCGAGGTTCAACGGGGGTTGGGGCAGGTCAGTGAAGCACTGGAGGAGGGGATCAGCGGCCATGCCGTCATTCGCAGCTATGGACTACGAAACCTGCGGGGCGCTTATTTTGACACCCTGAATGACCGTTACCTGGGAGCCAGCCTGCGGCTGTCCCGGTTACGCAGTGCCATCGGTCCCAGCATGGCGCTTATCGCGCCCCTTGGTACCTTGCTGATCTTTTATTTTGGCGGGCGCCGGGTTATCGCACATCAGTTGTCGCTGGGGGAATTGGTGGCCTTCAACGCGTACCTGGTGCAATTGACCATGCCGACCATGATGCTTGGCTGGATTCTCGGGCTGGTACAGCGCGGCGCCGCCAGCGCTGAGCGCCTGGCTGATATTCTGCGTTTGGAGCCCCCGCTGCGGGCCATGGTGATCGATCATGCCGACAAGGCGCCATCGGTAGCCCTCAGGCAGCTAAATTTTGCCTATGGCGATTTTCCGGTTTTGCGCGGAGTAAATCTGGATGTTGCAGCCGGCAGTCTGATCGGTATCGCGGGGCCGACCGGATCGGGAAAAACCACCCTGTTGCGTTTGCTGGCCGGTCTTTATCCGGCACCGGTCGGGCAGGTGCTGATCGATGGGCAGGATCTGGCACATCTGGATGGTAGCGCACATCGGCAACGTGTGGCCATGGTACCCCAGGAAGGCCGGCTGTTTTCGGGTTCGCTGCGGGACAATCTGCTCTACGCGGTGCCTGAAGGTGATTCCGAGCTGTTGCGTGACGTGGCGCGGGCCGTCTGCCTGGAAGAGGAGGTCACGGGGTTTGCCCAAGGGTTCGATACCCGCGTCGGGGAAGGGGGACAGGCTCTGTCGGGCGGTCAGCGCCAGAGGGTTTGCCTGGGCCGGGCCCTTGCCAGAGGTGGTAGCCTATGGCTGCTGGATGACCCTTTCAGCCATCTGGATGCGGCAACCGCCCAGACCATCTGGCAGCAGTTGCGACGCGTATTGGTCGGAAAGACGGTTTTTCTGGTTACGGGACACACTTCCTTGCTGGCGGTCGCAGACCGGATAATGGTGCTGGAGGGCGGTCGGCTTGTGCAGTCCGGAAATCATGACGATTTGCTGGCTCAAGGCGGATTGTATGCGCGCCTTCTTGAAAAGGAACGTCTGCAGCGGGAACTGGAGGTGTTGCCGTGAGACGCGGAATGTTCGATATGGATGAAGTCACCGGGCGCCATCTGGATTGGACCTTGTTTCGCCGTTTTGTGCGCCTGCTTCGTCCCTACCGTGGCACCGCCATCGTTGCCATGGCCCTGCTGCCTCTGACCACAGCGGCAAGGCTGGTTCAGCCCTATCTTATCAAGCTGGCCATTGACAACCATATCATTCCGGGTCATCTCGCCGGTCTCGGGGGAGTGGCTCTGTTGTTTCTGGCATCTGCCTGCGGTGAGAGTCTGCTCGGCTTTTGGCAGGGATATCTGGCCCAGGGGGTTGGACAGAAGATTACCGCCGACTTGCGAAGCCATGGATTCAAGCATCTGCTGCGACTGCCGGTGGGTTTTTTCGACCGTCATCCATCCGGCCGCCTGGTAACGCGTCTGACCAGCGATGTGGAAAATGTCGGGGAGCTCTTCAGCTCAGGGGTGGCGGCTGCTTTCGGGGAGGTCTTTTCCCTGATATTCGTCGTGGCGGCGATGTTCTGGTTGAGTCCGACACTGACACTGGTGGCTTTTGCCCTGTGCCCGTTATTGGGGTTGGTGCTTTTCCTCTTCAGGCGTCGCATGCGGCAGGCTATGCGGCAGGTTCGCGCCCGACTGGCGGAGCTCAACGGGTATCTCGCGGAACGAATCACCGGGGTCGGTACGGTGCGCTTATTCGGCCAGGAGCAGCGGACCCTGCAGGAATTTGATGGCCTGCAGGAAGAGTATCGG
>DIKU01000022.1:0-19644 GCA_002424645.1 Pelobacter sp. UBA5610
CCACCGCCGGTTCTTCCACCGCCGGCTCGACTTTTTGGCCTGCCTTGCCAGCAAATACTTGCCCGACGCGACGCAAGACCCCTATCCCCAGCACAACCACCACGGCTGAACCAACCCAGAAGAGGATCATGGCCACCAGTGACTGGTGAAGTGCAGGCACGCCCATAAGAGCAGCCACCTGGGTCAGCCATTCGATACAGCGGAAAAACAAATCCATCGTTTTCTACTCCTTGAATATCCAGTGAAAAAACCGCCGGGCCGAAAGCGATCAGGCGATTTCCTTTTTAAGCAGAGCAACACAACGGCGGGCGGCAAAACGGGCTCGCCCCAATAGCTGACTGCGCCCCCCGGTCAGTACCAGAAAATAATCTGTGGTGATGGGTACCACCAGTGTCCGGGTATCGCGGGTCGAGATAACGACCTCTTGCAAATCATCGCTGCCGATTCGGTCAAGCATGGCGCGCATGTTCCCCAGAATGATCCCTTTATGCGCGCCGACCAAGCGTAAATCATAATCATCCATGCTCCCGACCTGGTCGACAGCTTCACCTTCCCAATCGGCGATAATGGCACCGTTGGCACCGGGAACGCTATTCACTAATTCCATAAGAACAGATTTAAAAGGCATCGTGCCCCCTTAATAATCATTCAGCTGGACGGATACCAGCTTGGAAATCCCCGGATCTTCCATAGTCACGCCGAAAAGGATATCGGCCATTTCCATGGTGCGCTTGCTATGGGTAATGACAATAAACTGCGACTTGGACGACATCTCGCGCACCATTTCGTTAAAACGCTGAATATTGGCTTCGTCCAACGGCGCATCGACCTCATCCAGCACACAAAAAGGTGATGGCTTGATAAGGAAAATAGCGAAAATCAAAGCGATGGCGGTAAGAGCTTTTTCGCCTCCGGACAACAAACCGACATTCTGCAAGCGTTTGCCGGGGGGCTGCACGATGATTTCAATGCCTGTTTCAAGCAGGTCCTGCTCATCGGTCAGGGTTAATTCTGCACGCCCGCCCAAGAAAAGTCTCGGAAAAATTTCCTTGAACATGGCATTGACTTGATCGAAGGTCTCCCGAAACCGCTTGCGCGTCGTTCTGTTGATCTTTGCGATAGCGGTTTGCAATCCTTCCAATGAATTTTGCAGGTCCTGCTCCTGCTGACAGAGAAACTCCCAGCGCTGCTCGAGTTCACGGTATTGATCAATGGCCGTCAGATTCACCTCACCGATGGTATCAATACTCCGACACAGTTCCTCCAGACGAACCTCCGCCGCATCCGGATCAAAAGCCTCGTCCCTTTCGCTGGTATCAGCCTGCGTCAGATCAAACCGGTAACGAAACTCGACATCGTGACGCAGATGTTCGGTTTCCATATCGATTTCTCGGACCCGTATCTGCAATCCGGACAACAGCTCACGGGCCTGCAGCAACTGCCCACGCACTGTCCGGATGGCTTCTTCGCAAGCTTCGATCTGCCGCTGTTGCTCTTCAAACACATCTTTGAGTCGATTCAGGCGAACCTTTTGTTCCTCTCGCCGCCCATGCAATACTTCCATTTCGACGCGCAGACGTTTTTGTTCGCCATGCAGGTGTGTCGTTTCGGCCTCGGACTCTTGCTGACTATGCTGACGCTGCAGCAATTGCCGTTCCAGATCCTGTCCAGTGGCGGCAAGATGTCGCAACTGACGACGTCCCCCTTCTTGGCGTTCTCGCAATTCGGCCAGAGTCACTTTAAGGGTGGTGACGGTGTCACGCAGACTCTCTTGCCCCCGTCGCCACACCCGCAGGTGTTCTTCACCTTGAGCAACAAGGGCTTCCTGCTCCAGTCGTTCGTTTTCAAGACGGGCACAGGCAGCCTCGGCTTCATCTTGTTGCCGCTGCAAGACACCGCTTTCCTCTTCGAGTTGATCATGTTCGAACGCAACGACTTCCAAACGCTCGTCCAGGCGCGCAAGCTCCTGCCTGGCCCGGGCCAGGTCCTTTTCCGCCGAGGTGCGCTTCAGCTCGAGAACATGGAGCTCTTCCCTCAAACTACTTTGCAGCTCTTCCATGGCTGCCAAAGCGGCTTTTTGATCGAGTCTCTGCTGTCGCAAGCGTGAAAGATTCTCATCCAGGACTTTTTGCCGTGATTGGAGTTCTTTGACCTCGCGTTTTTGCGACAGGAAACTATGTCCCAGGCCTTCACGGGCTCCGCCGCATACAGTCCCCCTATGGGTGAGGCAATCGCCGGCCGCGGTCACCAGAGTCACTCCGGACGGCAGGATCGTATCCAGAAAAGGATCCAGGTCCTCAACCAGGTAAACCCCGTGCAGCAAAGGCATCAGCTGATGTGCGATATCCTGTCGGGGCGAAACCAGTTCGAACAAAGGTTGGCCGGCAGCAAACTGTACGACAGGAGCGGCACCCGCGGATGGCAGTATCAGGGTGGCTCGACCGCCACCGTCCCGAAGAGCTTCCAAAGCGACGCGTGCATCCTGCGGTTGCCGTGCCACCAATGCCTGCAAACGGTCACCGAGGACCGCCTCGACAGCCAGTTCATAGGCGGCGGGAACCTCGAGCAAATCGGCCACCATGCCGGCCATGCGATTGCGCAACGACATATCCTGCCACAGCAGTTTGACCCCTGCTCCATAGCCTTCAAGATTGCGTTCCATCTGTTCGAGCGATTGCAGTCGGGAACGGCATTCGCCCAGTAGCCCTTGGCCTTCGAGCAACTGCCGTTCGTTCTCTTCTATTTGCCGGCGCAAAACCAGTGACTGTTCGCGACTTTCTTCCTGAGCCTGCTCCAGTTCATCCCGTTGGACCCGGAAAGATTCCAGCCCCTGCTCACCGCTGGCAACCATGGCCTCGGTGCTGATTCGTTTTTCATGCAACTGCACGGCTTCACGACGCTGCTGGGAACTGCGATCATCGATGCCCTGCAAACGACGACGGGCATCCTCCAGAAGGTTTCGACTTTTGGACAACTGCGTCATACGCTCGAACAGCCCCCGGCGCGCACTCTCAAGATCAGCCACGCATTGGCGTTCCTGAGACTGTTGCTCCTCCAGGGTTGCTGTTTCGCGCTCCAGTATCGCGGTTTTATCCTGAAGCTCTTGCGCCAGAGAAACGCCGGCCTCAGTCAACGCGGCTTCCTCCTGCCGAATCTCCTCCAATCGGCCCTGAAGATCTTGCCTCTCCTGGCTGTACTGCTGTTGCTGGCGGGCAATATTCTGCAAAGCCTGAACGCCGAACTCGATGCGGCCCTCGACCCGCTGTAATTCCGTGCTGAGATTAAAGAATCCTTCCTGGCACTTCCCGAGCTCCTTTTCGGAGCTCACTTGCACCAGTCGCTGTTCCTCAAGTTCAAGTTCAAGCTGCCCGAAACGCCCTTCCAGCTCGACAACCTGCAATTGCGCCTGCGTCTCTTCACGGCCGCGATGGTCGCGATCCCTTACCAGTTCCACATAGCGACGGCGGGCAAAACTGAGTTCAATCTGTTTTTGTTCTTCGCGATAACTCCGAAATTGTTCCGCCTTGCGGGCCTGGCGTTTAAGAGTCCCGAGCTGACGACGCACCTCGCCAATAATATCCCGCAAACGCAGCAGATTCTGACGGGTCGCCTCAATCTTGCGCAAAGCGGTCTTTTTGCGCGCCTTGAATTTACTGACTCCGGCCGCTTCTTCTATGAGATAACGCCGATCTTCCGGCTTGGCATTGAGCAACTGGCCTACCTTGCCCTGCTCGATAATGGAATAAGCCCGTGCTCCGATCCCGGTATCCATGAAAAGCTCGGAGATATCGAGTAAGCGACAGGGAGTTTTATTCAACAGGTATTCGCTGTCTCCATTGCGATAAAGACGGCGCGTCACCATAAATTCGGCGTAATCTCTCACTACCGCCGGCCCCTGGCCTTTTTCGTTGGAAAAGACCAGCGAAACTTCAGCCATGCCCACCGGTTTGCGGCTCTCGCTTCCCCCGAAAATCACGTCTTCCATGGCCCGGCCACGCAGATTTTTGGGGCTTTGTTCCCCCATGGCCCAGCGAATGGCATCGACGACATTGCTCTTGCCACAGCCGTTTGGACCGACTACGGCAGCTATTCCCGCGCCAAAATCCAGGGTCACACGATCAACAAATGATTTAAACCCGGCGATTTCTATCCGTTTAATCTGCATATATGCGCGGGAAAAGTCCTTTCTGGCCATAATCTTTAAATGACCGGCATGTTAACAAGCCAAAAATACCATGTAAAGCAGTTTGCGGGCTAAACATTTTCGCTCGGGGCGTCAGCTTTAACAGAAAGCCCATACTGCCGGGTCGAAAGACACTTATCCGGTACGTACAAATCTCGAACATCAAGGCCTCTTGTTTGAAAACGTAACTAAAGCTATGATGTGCCCCTATGATTACTATTCAACTTACGGAACAAAATACCGGGCAAGCAGTTTTGGACATCCTTCAGCAGCACATACCGGCTGCACCGCTATCCTACCTGCGACAATTGCTGCGCCGCGGCAAGGTTTACAGCGACGGTATCGCCCTGGGTGAAGAATCCCATCTGCATGGCTATGAAACGTTGCAACTGCCCGATAGCGCAAGATTACGGGAACTCTGCGACAGTCCCCTGCCTAAAGTGACCATTCTGCTCGAAACAGAGGCTCTTCTGGCGGTCTTCAAACCTGCGGGTCTTGCAATCCACAGCAGCGTTAACCATATGGGAGACAATCTCACCGACCGTGTCCGTACCTTAATTCATCACCGCAAAGCCCCCTACAAGATCGCCCCTGCACATCGTCTGGATATCGGCACATCCGGACCGGTACTGTTCGGAAAGGGGCGTAAAGCCACTGCTGAACTGGGGCGATTACTGCAAGCCGGACAGATAAAAAAAACCTATTTGGCACTGGTCCATGGCATTCCTCCTGACTCAGGAACCTTGACCACCGAGGTGCAGGTACAGGACAAGATCAAAGAGGCTGCAACCCGGTTCAGGGTGCTCGGACGCTGCGGAAATGCAGCACTACTCGAAATAGAGCTTTTGAGCGGTCGCAAACACCAGATCCGGCAACAGTGCTCCGATGCCGGATGGCCGGTTTATGGAGACACCCGTTATGGCGGACCGGCACTGATCGGACTGGAGCGGCTGTTTCTGCATTGCTGGCAGCTATCCTGTTCAGCCATGGGAGAATCTCACCATTTTTTCATATCCAGTCCTCTGCCCGGCGATTTACGTACGATCCTGCGAACCATGCACATCGACCTTCCATCCCCAACCTGAGGAATTGGCAGGTTGCAACCAATGCTCACATCACACCCTGCGGACGCTTAAGCCATGGTCAAGCCAACCACCCCCAGAACCTCCATGATTCGCAGGCATCCGATACTGACTGCCATCGCCTTGTTTGCTACCGTTTGTCTGGCGGCAGCAGGCACCTTTTTGGCAACCTTCGACTTAAACACGTACAAAGAATCGCTGGCAACCCGTTTAAGCACAGCCCTCTCTCAACCCGTCAGCATAGGCGCGGCATCCATGTCCTGGCGACGGGGCCCGGTATTCGACATTTCGGCCCTTCGCATCGGCGAACCCGACTCTGAACCGATTGGCGAAATCGCGCACCTTTTCCTGCAACCACGCCTGCTGCCCTTGCTGCGCGGCCAAGTCATTTTTGACGACATGACCCTCGACCGCCCGCGTTACAGGCTGGAACTGCTGCCATCCGACAGCACCACCGAACTGCCATTTTCTCTACTGAAGGCCTTGGTGCAAAGCGTGCAGGTACGCAACCTGGCGATCACCGATGGCCAACTGGACCTTGATACCCACCGGGGAACCGGACCTTCTGCACATGTGCAGGTTCGTGCCATCGAACTGAAAATCCGCAACTTGCTGACCGGACGCCCGGGCAAACTGCAACTCAAGGCCGAACTGCTGCAAAACCAGGAGGTCGCCACCCTGAGCGTCAAGGGGCGTATAGCCCAGGATTCGGATATGAGCACCTGGCAACAGGCCAGGGGCAAGCTAGAGGTGCAACTCCAGAATATCGATGCCGAGCAGATATTTAAATGGTTTCCCCCTCCGGCCGAAAGTCCGAAGTTGAGAGGCGGGGCGACACTCACCATCACCACGGAAGGTAGCGTTGCCGATGGTCTGCACTTTAACGCCAGCCTGGCCGGCCAGAGCCTTACTCTTCTCTGGCCGGGACAGTATCAGAAGTCTCCTGCCTTAAATACCTTCAAGGTTGCCGGCATCTGGACCGCTACGGAAAGCCTGAGTACGCTCAGTGAACTCAACCTGCAGCTTGACAATTTGCGCCTGCAGGGGCATCTATCCCTGCAGGTCAACCAGGATCAGCCCTGGCTGGAAGGCACGCTGAGAAGCGCACCGTTAAAATTAGTGGAAATTCGCCAATTTGTTCCCGACCGAGTCAGGTTATCGAACGGAAAAATTCTGCATGCCGGCCTTGAGAAGGGCACCGTGCAAATCCACCACCTGCGCTTTGCCGGCCCGCTACACCACCTCGGGCAATCCGAGACCCTGCTGCCGCTAGCCGATGCCCGCATCACTCTGAGGGATGCACGTTTACCCTTGCCTTCTACCACCCCCCTTGATCAGATCAATGCCGCCCTGACACTCAGGGGTGGTGATTTGCACTTGAACGAAGGCACGGCTATGCTCATGAAAAGTCCGGTGCGGTTTTCCGGCACGACCACCCATCTGCTGACGAAGGACCAGAGTTTTTCTGGCAATGCCGAATGGGACGTCCCCGCAACCCGATTGTGGAACGATTTGGCCACCCAGCGGGCATGGCACGGCAAAGCCCAAGGCATCATCCCCGTCACCGTTTCGCTGACCGGCCCGCTCGGGCAGTTGCACGGCACCCTGCAAGCCAACCTTGCCCGTTGCGCCCTTGACTGGCCGGGCATCGTCTCCAAGCCAGCCGGCATCCCAGCCGAACTCCGTCTGGCGGGATACCAACAGAAGCAGGTTTTAGTCGTTGAAAAGGGCCTGTTCAGCCTGCCCCCCTGCGACCTGGATTTTTCCGGCTCAATCGGGTTGACGGATAAGTTGCCCCTTGACCTGCACCTGCAGCTTCCCCCCATCAATCTTCAGAAAGCGTATCAACTGGTGCCGGCACTGGCCACCTACCGTACAGAAGGAACGCTTGCTTTTACCGGGCAACTTTCAGGTTTCCTTGCCAAACCGTCGTTTTCTGGCCAAGCCCAGCTTGGCGCTGCCGCTTTGGCGATAGAAGACCTGGAAGCCAAGGTGCGAGATATAAACGGCACCATTACTATCAGCGACCAGCATTGCCGGTTCACCGACCTGAACGCCCGCCTGGGCCAATCCCCCCTCAGCCTGGATGGGAATTTGAGCGGGGGCACCGATCCCGCCTTCACCCTGCATTTCAAGGCACCCAGAGTCGGTGCCGGGGAGATTATTTTTCCGGGCAGCAAAGTGGTGTTTCGCAACCTGAACGGAACCCTCGTGTTCAACCGCGATCGACTCCGCTACGAAAACATCCGTTTCGACCTGGGAACCGGCAAGGGGTTCCGACTTGGGGGCAGCCAGGGATTAACCAGTCCAATCCTCGCCGAATTGAACATTCATGCAAAAAAAGCTTCTATTGACGAAGTTGTGGCGCTATGGGAAGAAGAATCTCCAGCCGAAGGCGTGGGTGAAGAAGAAAACAGCCATTACCGCATCGCCATCCAGGCCAGCGTTGATGAGGGGCGGTACGGAAATCTGACATTTTCCGAGGCCAAGGGCCAGGTCGTCGCGGAAAAAAACACCGTTGCCATCACCCCCCTGACCTTTCTCACCGGGTCGGGATCCTGCCAGGCAGAGGTGATTATCGATAACAGCGATGACAACCAATCCATGCTGTCCATCTCCGGACAAATGAAGGACGTCGATGCGGCGTATCTGCACAATGAATTGCTGCGACACCAGGGATTGGTGACCGGAAAATTAAACGGGTGGGTGCAACTGCAGGGGCCGGCCGGTCCCGAACTTCTTACCAGGGGCAAGGGAAAGGCCGACATCCACATAAAAGACGGCGTGCTGCGTAAGTTCTCGTTTTTATCCAAGGTTTTTTCCCTGCTCAACGTCTCGCAGATTTTCACCTTGCACCTGCCGGACATGGCCAGTCACGGCATGCCCTTTACCTCCCTCTCTGGGTCTATTAACCTTGGCGAGGGTCGGCTGATCACGGAAGATATGGCGGTGGCAAGCAATGCGATGAACCTGTCGTTGGTGGGCAGCTTCGATCTTAAGCAGGACCAGCTGGACCTGCTGATGGGGGTTAAACCTTTCGGAACCGTGGATAAGATCGTATCCAAAATCCCCTTGGCGGGCTGGATTCTCACGGGTGAGAACAAGGCTCTTATCACTGCGCATTTCCGGATCCAGGGACCGAGCGAAGCACCGGACGTAGAGGCTATCCCCATCACTTCGGTGTCGAAAAAGGTTTTTGGAATATTCCAACGGGTTCTTGGCCTGCCGGGCAAAATGGTCAGCGATGTGGGAGAACTGTTTCAATCGAAGGAAGAGATAAAGAATTCGCCTCCCACCGGGGCGGACAATGGCGACAAGCAACTGGAAAGCGGGCAACTTGCGAAGTAAAAAGTGACGAAGCCCGCGGTCAGCCAGATAAACGTCACTCCCCCTCAAGACCTGTCGTAGACTCATCCAAGATGTTCAAGAATAGTTTGATAAGCAGTTTGTGCTGAGTTTTTCCAGGAAAAACGTTTGGCGTCCCGGCAAGCAACCTGCCCCTTGTCCAAGACTTCGCCACGGTTCTCAAATGCCCTTCTCATAAGAAAACGAAGATGCCTGAGGTCAGGTTCAGCCCATTGTCCCGAGTGAATATTGAAATCGTTATCGTAAGCATCCACCATACGTTCTACATTGAGCAAATAGCCATTATCATCCGTAACAAAATCCAAAGGAGCACTGTACCGGGTAACAATGGCAGGAACTCCGCACGCCATCGCCTCTAAAATAGGAAGCCCCCAACCTTCGGCTCTTGTCGGCAGAACAAAACAATCGGCCGACCTATAAAGTTCCCGCAATGCAATTTGATCGCATTTTTCATTGAGTATAATGTTGTTCGTGTTCGATATCCCAAGAGCTTCGAGTTTCGTTTTCATCGAAAATCCCTGGATATGCGGATTATGCGCATGAAGAATCAGTTCAACGCCCTCTCGGGGATGAAACTCATCCGCAAAGGCTTTGACCAGACCGTCTTGGAATTTTCGCTCTTCCCATTTGCCAACCATCAAAAACCTGAAATTACGGGAATATTTCGGAGCTGGCGTAAAAAAAGCAGTATCCACACCCTGGGGAACAATAAAGACTTTTTGGGGGTTAAAACCGTTGTGGATGAGATTTTGTTTTCCCCAGGAAGATGGTGCCCATATATAATCAACAGATTCGCAATTTTTTTTTTGCGAATCTGGAAGTTGTGTCGTTTCCCACACATTCCAACAAGCAGTAGGATTTGGATATGACCTGCATCCGGAAATCACAATTCCGAAATCGCCATGAAACGCTTTGCGCCCGACTAATCGTAAAAGAGGCTTATATAGCAACTTGCGAATTTTATGGTGTTTGTCAGTCCAGTAATTCACATAAGCAAGGTCCCCGAGCGCTTTTGTAAAAGATGTAAATACCGTTGAAAAGCCCGTCGCGTCAGCTCCGGAACCATATACATCAATTTTCAATGCACCACTACGCCGCTTTTCCATAAAACGTACCTTGCTTAGGTGTAAAGATTATTCAGAAGGTATAAAGACGGTGCCGATTTCCGGCCCGGGTGTCAGAGTAGGCGTCAGTAAAAACCAAAAAACCTCCTTGTCAAGCAGGACGTACTCCGACGTAAACCGTGGCGATACCTAAGGTCAGATCGACATGGCACAGGTCCGAAAACCCCGCTTCTTTCATGAACGACTTGAAGGTCTCCTGGTCGGGAAACTCCAGGACTGAGTCGGGAAGATACTGGTAGGCGCTACGCCGGGAGAAGAGGCCGCCGAGAAACGGTAGCACGCGGCGGAAATAGAATTGATAAAGGGGCGTGATCAAGCGGTGTCGCGGACTGGAAAACTCCAGGATCACCACCCTGCCTCCCGGCTTGAGAACCCGGAACATTTCCCGAAGGCCCGCCATGCGATCGACCACATTGCGAATCCCGAAGGCGATGGTAACTCCGTCAAAGATCCGGTCGGGATGAGGCATGGCTTCGCAAGGCGCATTCACCAGAAAAATCCGGTCGCGAAACGGGGAGGCTTCGATCTTTTTCTTGCAGACGGTCAGCATCCCTCGAGTGAAATCCTCGCCGACGATTCGGACCGACGCCGGGGTATGTGAAGCAATCTCCAGGGCGACATCCCCGGTGCCGGTCGCCACATCGAGAACCATTCCCCCTGCGGGGATCTGAAGCTGCCTCACGGCATAGGTCCGCCAGCGACGGTCGATCCCCAGGGAGAGAAGGCGGTTTAGAAAATCATAGCGGGGGGCGATAGAATCAAACATGTCGCGAATGTCCCGCCCCTTTTCGGATATTTTAAACATCTGCCTTTTCTCCCGATTCCAATAGCTGGCCGGGAACCTTTACCACATCGCTCCTCCGGCGTCAGTAAAAAAAGCCCCTTCCTCCCATCGGGAATAGAAGGATATACTGCCTGAAGTCTGATCCATCCGACTTGTAAATCCTTTTATCTAATGGGGCCCCCATGCAACCACTTATCGTTACCGCAGCGATCCTGCGGCAGCAAGACCAGATCCTGATCACCCGGCGCCCCGCCGACAAGCCCCATGGCGGCATGTGGGAACTCCCGGGCGGGAAACTCGACGGCAACGAATCCCCCCAACAAGCCCTGCAAAGAGAATTGTACGAAGAACTGGGCATCGAGGTTGCGGTCGAGGCTGTCTTCGATGTGATCTACCATCGTTACGATTGGGGCGCCGTGCTGATCCTGGTTTATGAATGCCGATGGCTGGCGGGAAAAATCCAACATCTGGAAGTGGACGACCATTGCTGGATACACCCCCGGGAGCATAACCGCTATGAGATTCTGCCTGCAGACCGCCCCCTTTTCCAGCGTTTGAGCCGTCAAAATCAGCAGGACTCTCGACGAACGACAACACAGCCCGATTTACCTCTCCCGATTTTGACTGGTCGCGCAGAAAAAGGCTGAACACGTGCCCCTCTCCAGACAGGATTAAGGTCAACAGTGCGGATCTACTTCAGAAGGCAGATGTCGGTGCCATGATCGCCTGGTTGCAACAACAATTTACTCTAAGGTTGGGATGTAGCAAAAAGGTTGTCACACCGCCAGATTCGCGGACGGTGCAGTTACTCGCTTAAAGGCAGGCTGAAAATAATTTCGGTACCCTGCCCGGGAGCACTGACAACCTGGATGCTCCCCCCATGCCGCTCAATAATGTGCTTGACAATATGCATGCCGAGCCCTAATCCCCGCACCCCGCTGTTGAGATCCACGGCACGGTAAAACCGTTCGAACATCCGTTCTATCTGCGCCGGCGTCATGCCGATGCCTTTATCCCGAACCGAAATCCGGTAAGAAGCCGGTTCGCGGACCCCGGTTACCCTGACCGGGCTGCCTTCGGCGGAATATTTTACGGCATTGCTGATCAGATTTTCCATGACCTGCACCAGTTTTTCCCGATCGGCCCGCACAAGGTGCGCCCCCCCTGCGGCAAACTCCAGTTCAAACCGGTATCGGGGGAATTGCAGCTGAAAATGTTTCAGGAGCTTGCGGCTGATGTCCTCCACGTTGACGGATTCCATGACCAGGGGGATATCACGTCCGGCTTCCATGCGGCTGATATCGAGCAAATCGGACACAATCCTCTCCAGAACTTCGGCTTTATCGTAAATTTCAGACATGAACTCTTTGAGCTGCGCCGCTGAAAAACCTCCGAAGTCTTCCGGATGCATGCAAAATTCCATATATCCCATGATCGATGTCAGCGGGGTACGCAGTTCGTGGGCCGCAGTGGAAATGAATTCCGTCTTGACCCGCTCCATCTCCCGTTCACGGGTCATATCCTGCAAAATAACAATATAACCGGTATTGTCCCCCAGCATATTCTGCACCCGTGAAGCCCGGGCTTTAAAAAACACCTGTTTCTGCTCCGCACCGTACGGCCAGGCAAAACAGGCTTCACAAACACCCGATTCCACACTCTCGAGCAATTGCATCATACCTTTACGCACTTCGCCGGGCTGACAAAGGCCATAAATTGGCAACCCGACTGCCTGCTCCCCGGACTTGCCGAACAACGCCTCGGCCTTGGGATTGAGCATGACTACCCGGCCGGTATTGTTAATGACCACCAGCGCATCCGTAATGGAGCGCAGAATGCTGTCGATCTTGTCGCGGGAATCCTCGGCCTCCCATAAGGCACGTTTGAGGCTGTCCTCTTGTTGTTTGCGGTCGGTAATGTCTTCCGCCACACCACGAAAACCATCCGGCCGACCGGCTTCATCGAAAATCGGTATGCCGCTCAGCAATAAACAGCGCTGCCGCCCATCTTTATGCCGCAACCACTTTTCCACGTTTCGGAAAGTAGACGGCTTTTTTTCCCACTCACGAAACAAGACCTGCCACGCCTTCGCTTCAGCAGCCGTGTCCATCTCTGCCAGGGATTTTCCAAGCAGCGTCTTTGCCTCATAACCAAGGATGCTGCTGGCCCGCTCCGAGAGGTAGCGAAACCGCCAATCCGGTCCAACCTCCCAGATCAGGTCGCCAACGCTCAGAGCTATGTCCCTAAATCGTCTTTCCCCCTCCCAAAGCAACCGCTCGGATTTTTTGTGCGAGGTGATATCCATGGCCAACCCCAGCAACCCCTCAACCTGCCCATCGTCACCCAGAACCTTGGCGCGAATCACCCGGTAGTCGTGCAATTGCCCATCGGCATGCAAAAAGGTCTGTTCCTTTTCAAGCGGTCCATCCGCTTGATCCACAGCGACATCATCCATGTCAAAGGTCCCGACGCCCTCTCCGAAAACGTCTTCATGCTGCGCGCGACATTCGGTGCCAAGGATCTGCGCTTCCGCAACACCCAGAATTTCGCACACCTGACGATTAACGAAGACGACCTCCTTGTTCCGATCCAGCATCCACATGGCAAACGGTGCAGCGTTGAAAATCGCATCCAGGACCTGGCCACGTCGAAACGTTCGACGCCAGGCGGAGACGGTCGGCTTAAACCGTTTGGGATGAATTTCACCAAAGCCGCCTGGCAACAGATGGCCACCATGGTGAATATAATGATGCTTTCCGAAAGCTTTCCGTAGCTCGGGCGCAGAGGTGAGCGTGCGATCATAGCCGCTCATGACCAACAGGGAATGATCTTCGACGTTCTCGCACAGCCATGTGAGCAAATCCGCTCGCCATTTTTCCGGATATCCACAAGCTTTAAGCCACGTCATATCGCAGACAATACGCCGTCCGGCGGGTTCTGCGACTTTGCAACGGGCTGCAAGTTGCGCCAGCACTCCTGCGTCCTTTGCCGCCGCCCCCCTCAAAGCCTCGTTACTTTGCAGCAACACCAGCATGCCATCTTCAATGGCTCTCTGAAACAAAACACCCTCAGCAGAGGTCAATAACGACATATCGGGGAAAAAACCGTCGGGTAGAAGGCAAAAACAAATCTCGGCCTGGCGCAACCCGGTCTTTAAAAAGCTGAGTACGGCCTGGACCCAGTCGTTTGTTTCATCATAGACAAAGCAAACATGCTCCGGCCATTGCAGATCCTCAAGTTGTTGCCTGACCTCGTGGCCAGCGGAATAAAGCGTTTTCATGGAACACCCCGTCAGTGATTCAGCACCCAGGAAATCAGCATCTCTTTTTATATCATGCTACCAAGACTATCCATGAAAATTCTTTTAGCCTTATACATAATTTTTCCCCCTACCTCTCCGTCTCGATTCATGGTATGTACACGACCATGATCATCCCCATGCAACCTATTGGCTTCATCCATTCCTGCTTCCCCGAAAAATTCGGCATTCCCCGTCAAGCCGGTCTGATTGACGAGGCCTGCGCCACGCTTGAATTGATCTCGCCCTACGACAATCCCGAAGCCGTCAGGGGACTGGAAGGATTTTCCCACGTATGGCTGGTTTTTGTGTTCCATGCACATCTCGACAGTGGCTGGAAACCGACGGTGCGGCCGCCACGCCTGGGCGGCAACAAAAGACTGGGGGTTTTTGCCACCCGATCACCGTTTCGCCCCAACCCTCTCGGTTTGTCGGCCGTTGCCCTCGACCGGATTACGACGGACAAAGGCCACACCATCTTGCACCTGCGCGGCGTCGATCTTCTCGACGGCACCCCGATACTCGACATCAAACCTTACCTGCCTTACGCCGATGCCTTGCCCGACGCACAAGGGGGATTTGCCGCTGAACGCCCGGACCAACCCCTGCAGGTGAATTTCACACCGGAAGCTTTGTCCTATTGCCTCGCCCAGCAAAACGCCGGATATCCGCAACTGTTGCCGTTGATTCGAAAAATCCTGGAGAACGATCCAAGGCCCGCCTACCACATCACCCGTCCGGGAACCCACTCTTTCGGCATGCGTGTGCTTGATTTTGAATTGCGCTGGCAAGCCGAACAAAATTGCATCACGGTCACCGCGTTAGAAAAAATCTGTGATTAAAAAACAAGAGGTCTGCACCGACTGATACAGACCCCTTTTATCTTTTCAGCTGCAATGGCATTCAGTATCGGCCGAATTCTGAATCGTCCAACGCTATAATTTCCTCCGGCTTCAAAGCAACCTTTTGAACGGGAGCGACTTTACTCCCTGCTTCCACTGAAACGGCCTTCTTGGCTGGCTCTGGCAAAAGATCTGTTTTCTTCCGGCTCTTAACTGCAGTCTGACCGATTTGTGCACTGGCCGCTCGCGCTACCTTGATCTGCTGCACTTTTCCGGGCTTCCGACCTTCAGGTCTTTTGCTTTCGTTAAGCGCCGCACCGCCACGCACCTGAAAGCGCCCGGCAAAAGCCTTGAGTTGCGCCGACTGGCTTGCCAATTCGGTGGCAGCCGCGGCACTTTCCTCGGCATTCCCGGTATTCTGCTGCGTCACCTGCTCAATCTGCGTCAACCCCCTGCTGACCTGATCAAAACCCGCAGCCTGCTCGGTAGCAGCCGCCGCAATTTCGTCGACCAGCCCTGATACTTTCGCAGCGCCTGCGACAATCCCTTTGAGAGCAGCGGCTGTGCGACTGGCAATGGAAGACCCGTTGCGGGTTTTTTCCGCAGACCCCTCAATAAGCTGCGCAGTCTCCTTGGCGGCACGTGCGCTACGCGCCGCCAGGTTGCGGACTTCCTCGGCTACAACGGCAAACCCTTTGCCATGTTGACCGGCCCGGGCGGCCTCTACCGCCGCGTTCAAGGCCAGCAAATTGGTCTGAAATGCAATCTCGTCAATGACCTTGATAATTTTATTGATGTCCTGGCCTGAGCGATCGATCTCTTCCATCGCCCCGACCAGCTCTTCCATAAGTTTATCTCCACGGGCTGCCGCATTGCTCGACCCCTTGGATAAGGAATGGGCCTGGTTTGCATTTTCCGCCGTCATTTTGGTCTGGGAAGCCATCTGCGTCATGGAAGCGGAAATTTCTTCGATGGAAGCGGCGGATTGCGTCGCACCGTGAGACAGGGTCTGGCTTGCGTCAGACACCAGCTGCGAGCCGGCATTGATCTGTTCGACAGAGGTTTGCACCCGGGTCACCAACTCGTTGAGAATATCACTCATATGCTGCAACGCTTTTCCCAGTTGATCCCTGTCGGAAGCCAACTCCACGTTGTGTTCAAGGTGCCCTTGGGCAATATTTTCGGCAAAGCTTGCGTGGCGGGCCAGACCCTGGGCTATCATGTCGAGTTGCTGCGCCAGCAAACCGGTTTCATCCCGGTGTTGCATCCCGATACGTTGGCTGAAATCTCCCTTGGCGATATGTCCCGCCATCTCCAGGGCCTTTTTAAGAGGACCGGTCATGGTGCGTGACACCCCCCAACCAACAGCGATAACGGTACCCAGAGCGGCAAGCAGCAAGCTCAACTGCAGGACCCTTGCGCCGCGAACCTTTGCCGCCGACTCCGAATCCCTGGATGCAGAAACTTCAACCTGTTGGATCAAACCATCGATCTGGGTGCTCATGGCTTCAATGCTGGTGCCAGAAGCCCCTTCAGGCATCTGTTGAAGACCCTGCTTCAGTTGCCCAAGGTGGTCGAGGAGAGTTTCCCGGGTTTCGGAAGAGGTGGAAAGAATCTCGTTTGTTCCCGCAAGGTTCGCTACTCCGGCCCCTCCCAGGGCGGCTATCATGATGCTCATAAAAACAAAAGCAAAACCCAGCTTTGCATTTATCTTAAGATTTTTAAGCCATTCCATAGCCCCCCCTTTATACGTCCACAAACACCATCATCCAACTCTACCTCGACCCTTTCGGACTACCCCAGCAGGCACTCGACCTCAAGCAGGATTTTCACTTCATCACCTACCTTGCCGATACCCTTGACGTATTTCCCGCCCCCGTTGGCATTGGCCGCCGGCGGCGGCTCGACCTGACCGGCCGGGATGTCCATGACTTCGTTGACATGATCGACCACCAACCCCATGACATTTTCTGCGACATTGACGACGACCACACAGGTCCGCTCATCGTAGTCACGGGCTGGCAACCTGAACCGGGCCCGGACATCCATGACCGGTATCACCTTGCCACGCAGATTGATCACACCCTTGACGAAAGGGGGCATATCCGGAACCTTGGTTATCTTCAAAATCCCTATTATTTCGGTTACATAACAGATATCAATGGCATAAACTTCTTCGGCCAGAGAAAAGGTAAGATATTTATCCTTCTGGGTATCTTCCTCAACAAAGCCAAACCCCTCGTCATTGCGCATGGTATTTTCCATCTATTGTCCCCATCCCTTCGTCCGATTTTTATCGGCACCTATGTAAGTTATACGTTTATGAAACGATGTTGTAGCAAGCCGGATAACCACCTTTATCAGGCAAGAACTGTCCTTTGCAAAATATTCGGAAAACAGGCCCGGCATGTTTTTTCAACAGTGTTAGTACTTAGCAAAACGCATGCCGCCTTGGCCAAAAACTCAAAGAAACCTCCATAGTCCAAGAAATACAAACTGTTATTTGACAGAACCCACAAAGCAGGAAATCATCAGACACCTTCCGAGGCAGATCCACCACGTACACGCCCCACTTCTGTGGCAGACCACAAGACCCCACTCCATCGACAGAAAAAGCATGGACCAGTCCTGTCCATGCTTTTTCTGAGACACACGTCGTAGATCTGAAGGAAAGCCCCACGCATCTTAAATGGAGAATCCGTACCATCCATTTACATGAAAGCTCTCATCCGTCAATATTTGCCGAAATCGTTATCGTCCAAGGCTATCACCTGTTCAGGTTTTTGCGCTGCAGAGGGTGCCGGTAATGCCCGCTGAATAAGCTGCCGTGTTTCCTTCAGCGCAGGCAGGGTCTTGCCTGAAGGTTTTGAAATGACCGAATGTCCCATCCCGCGGACCTTGAAACGTCGGAGCATCTGATGCATCTGCTCGGACTGGCCGGCCAGTTCTTCGGCGGCGGCGGCAGACTCCTCGGCACTGGCCGTATTCTGCTGGGTCACCTGGTCGATCTGGCCTAAGCCCTGATTGATTTGTTCGATACCACCGGCCTGTTCATCGGATGCCGCTGCGATTTCGCTGACCAGGTCGGTGACCTTGGATACATTATCGACAATATCCTTCAATGCTTCCGCAGTCTCATCGGCTATACGTTTGCCGTTCTGTGTATTACCGACCGATCCTTCGATCAGTTCCGCCGTTTCCCTTGCTGCCTTTGCACTACGGGCCGCCAAGCTGCGAACCTCTTCGGCAACAACGGCAAACCCCTTTCCATGTTGACCAGCGCGGGCCGCTTCAACGGCCGCGTTAAGGGCAAGCAGGTTGGTTTGAAAAGCTATTTCGTCAATAACCCGGATGATTTTTGAGATATTCTGTCCGGATGCGTCGATTTCTTCCATGGCGGCCACCATTTGCGCCATCTGCCTATTCCCGTTTTCAGCGGACGCCTTCGCATGAGTGGCCAACTGATTGGCCTTGGCGGCGTTATCTGCATTGAATCGGGTCTGGGAACCGAGTTCAACCATGGAGGCTGAAATCTCCTCCAGCGAGGATGCAGACTCCGTGGCCCCCTGAGACAAGCTCTGACTGCCGTCGGCAACTTGCCCCGCTCCGGCAACAATCTGCTCTCCGGCCAACTGGACCTGAGATACAACTTCGTTGAGGCTGTCGGTCATCACGGTCAGAGCTTTACCAAGACGGTCCCGGTCCGAGGCAAGAGTTACATCAACGGTCAGATTCCCCGCTGCGATCTGCTCAGCCATACGCGCTTTTTCTTCCAACCCATCCGCCATGCGGTCCAGAGCTCCAGCCAACAGGCCGATTTCATCCTCACTCTTCATCTTAAGCCGCTTAGACAAATCACCCGCGGTGATATCTTCCGCAAACTCCACCCCGGCTTGTAGCGCCTTAACGATGGACTGGGCTATGACAAAGATCACTCCACCGACCACCAACAGAGTCAACAGAGTTACCAACAGTGTCAGGTTGCCTATATGGCGAACTGGAGCAAAGATATCGTTCATTTCGGCTCCTGCCGCCACCACCCAGCCTGTCTTTGCGACACGCTTGTAGGCCACCATCTTGTCCTGGCCCTGCCACGGATACCGTTCAAATCCCTGCTCCTTTTGCAGCATGGACTTGCCCCAGGCGTATTCGGAGATTCCTTTGTCCAGAATATTTTCTGCAACGGGATGAGCCAGAAACGCTCCGGTCTCATCTACCATATAGGCATACCCCAGCTTCCCGATCTGAATGGGATTGATAAATTGCTCGTTAAAATTAACCAGATCGACGGTACCCAGGCAAATCCCGACGGCACGTCCGCCTTTCATCACGGGCACCGCAATAACAAAGGTCGGCTTGCCTGACTGTTTGCTCCGAATAACATTGGAAAAGGCTACCACTCCCGTCATGGCCTGGCGGAAGTAGGGCCGTTCGGACAGATCGAGCTGACCGACAACCGCAGGATCCGAGGCAGCGACGACCTGGCCATCGGCTCGTGCAACCGCAAGTAATTCGTACTTACCCAGATCATCGAAAGCCTCCCTGAGGGACTCGTTTGCCCGGATGACCACATCTCCCGAAGCGATGCCATCGGCCGGGAATAAATCAAGGGTGATATCACGTTTACCCATCAGGGTTATGACATCCACGGAATCATCGAGAAAGCCGTCGATCTGCTGGGCCAGACTGGACGATATCTGAGCCACCTGCGCCTCAATGATCGTTTCAAGCGCTGATTTTGCCGCCCGGTACGATAACCAGCCTGCCAGAGCCATACCGAGCAAAATGACCGAAAAACTTGGCAACAACAATTTTCCTCTCAGCTTAAGCCTCATCATGCACTCCTGTAATAGATGTTCTTAAAAATCATAAGAAAAAGGGTTACCCGAGGAAAAGCCGGAAAACATTGGCAGAAACCCAGGCATAACATTTACCACTATTTTTATAGGAAACAATCTCAAGTGT
>DIKU01000022.1:19773-22127 GCA_002424645.1 Pelobacter sp. UBA5610
CTTAAAAATATCCATGGAGAGACTGTTCAACCCCGTCCCGTGGAGATCCTTTAATAAACCGTATACAACATTCATTCATAACCGTGACAGGGCGCTACAGCCACCCCAGTCATGGGGCACTGTCGAGCCACACCTCTCAAATCTTTATTTTTTTGTTCATCCTTTGCGTATGGGGGAGGGGCTTTATGCAGAAACCATTGCACGACAGGACAACAAGATGTAGACCCGAATGCAGAATTCCCGGCCCAAAAACAAAAAAACAGGGGCGGCGGATCCTTCGATCCGCCGCCCCTGTTTTGATTATTTGGAATCCAAAAGGACCCCTTCTAGGTTAAAAAGTAATTCTCAAAATGAATACCAACTCGCACAGAGACTCAACCTCCCCCTATGCAGCACAAGTTGGCTCAACAATTTGGAATTTTTCTATTTTTCGATACAGCGTCTTGCGATCAATCCCCAATAATCGCGCCGCCTTGGCTTTATTCCAGGCAGTCTTTTCCAGCGCGTCAAGCACGGACTTCAGCTCCTGATCCTCCGATTCGCCGCAGGTCGTCACAACCAGTGGGCGCGACTGAATGATTTCGGCGGGCAGATCGTCAACACCTCCAACAGACTGTTTGCAATGAATCAGCATGTGTTCGACGGCATGTTCCAACTGACGGATATTCCCCGGCCAGTCGTAATCCAGCATGGCCTGCATGCCGTCCGGACTAACGCCCTGGAGGTTGCGGCCAAACTCGGCATTGTAGTGCCGGATGAAATGCTCCACCATCGGCGGGATATCTTCCTTGCGCTCACGCAAAGGTGGCAGGGCCAGGGTGATGACTTTGAGACGGTAATAAAGATCCTGTCGGAACTCCCCGAGGCGGACCTTTTCTTCCAGATCCTGATTGGTCGCCGAAACGATCCGTACATCGACCTTGATGGGGGTCGAATCGCCAATACGCTCGACCTCCTTTTCCTGCAGCACTCGCAATAAACGTAATTGCATCCGCGGAGAGATATCGCCTATTTCATCAAGGAAAATAGTCCCACCGTTGGCTTTCTGGAAACGCCCCACGTGATCCTTGAAGGCACCGGTAAAGGATCCTTTGACATGTCCGAAGAGTTCGCTTTCCAGCAAGGTGTCGGACAGGGCGGCGCAGTTAACTTTGACCAGGGGCTTTTTCTTGCGGGTTCCCGAAAGATGCAACGCTTCGGCCACCAGTTCTTTGCCGGTACCGCTTTCACCCAGGATGAGTACAGTGGATGGTACCTGGGCAAGGTTTTCTATCAAGCCGAAGACTTCCTGCATCTTTTGGGTTTTGCCTATCATGCGATGGAATGACTGACGTTTATTGAGGCTGCGCTCCAGATCGTTGAGACGCGTTTCATCGCGCACGACCATTACGGCGCCGAAAAAGTCACCTTCGGCGTTTTGCAATGGCGCCGTGGACAGCGACACCACCTGACCAGGGCGTTCCAGGTGCTCACACTCCATGCGCTCCAGCAGCATGGGCCTGCGTTCGTCAAGGGTACGATTGATCAGTTCCCGGCATTTGCCTGTACACAGCATGGTGAGACTATCGATCCCCTCCCCGCGATCGTCATCCCCCCAACCGCAGATATGCCGGGCCGCACCGTTGAAATCGGTGACAAGTCCGGATTCATCCACCGAAACCAGGCCATCTTTGACACTGTCAAAAATGGCGGAAAGGTTGCTCCTGGTTTTTGCCTCACGATCAAGGGCCTGTTTGTACTTAAGTGCGGAACGCGCGACCTGCAACAAGTCTTTTTTTACCACAGGCTTGGAAATATAATCGTAGGCTCCCAGCCGCACCGCTTCGGAAGCCGTATCGACATGGGGAAAGCCGGTCACCATAACCACCGGCGTACTTTGATCATACTCGCGCAGGGCACGCAACACCTCGAGGCCAGTGCGGCCGCCCAATACGATATCCGAAAAAACCAGATCGAAGGTGTTGTTGTGCAGGAGGTTCACAGCCTCATCAAAATCAGCTGCCGTGGAGACCTGATAGCCTTCAGCCGAAAGAAAGCGTTCAAAGCTGAAACGCAGGCACTTTTCATCATCGATAATCAGAATTTTTGGAGCGCTGCCAGCATTAGGATTCATGGTATTCCTCTATTGCTACGGGAAGAATAAGGGTGACCGTGGTGTATTGGCCTTCCTTGCTGTCAATGACAATATCCCCCTGGTGGTCTTTGATTATGCCGTGGCTGATACTGAGTCCAAGTCCGGTTCCCTCGCCGGTCGGCTTGGTCGTGTAAAAAGGATCAAGCACCTTATGCAGAGCACTCTGCGGGATACCGACACCCTGGTCGTGAAATGCCATCTGCACCGACGGGCGCCCCTG
>DIKU01000054.1 GCA_002424645.1 Pelobacter sp. UBA5610
GGAGGAGCTTATGGCCGCCGCGGACGACATGGGCATCTGGCGCCGCAATAACTGCCGCTGACCGGTGCAATATTTGTTGCAGGAGACAGGTATGTTGCATCCCCTTGAAACAATGAAAACAGAAGATGAAAATGAAAGCTATTGAAATAATTGTGATTTTTTGAATAACTCAGGGTGGTATGGTCGCTGCAATCTGTATTTACCGTGATGCTGCCATCCAGGCATCAAGCGGTTTCGGCTGCGTGTAGCCATGTATGGCAGGTAGTGCCGATGTTGCCGGGTAGAGGCGGCGCTCCCCCTTGTCCTCCCAGATGATGAAATACATAGGGGAGGCGCCGCCTCTTAAATCAGGTTTGTATGCAACAACAGCAGAGCGCGAAGTTACCGTTACCGATTAAAGAATCCATCGAGGGGAAGACATGGACCTGATTGCGCAGATCAAGCAAAACGCCCGCCGCCAGCCGCAAACCATCGTGTTGCCGGAAAGTTACGATGATCGCATGCTGCTGGCCGCCGATCAAATAACCTCCGAGGGACTGGCCCGGATTGTGCTGCTCGGTGACCCGGAGGCCCTCAGGGGCAGGGCGGCCGCGATCGGTGCCGATCTGGGCGGGGTTACCTTGCTGGCGCCCGCCGCCAGTCCCCGGCTGCAGGACTATGTCGATGAACTGGTGGCCCTGCGTAAGCACAAGGGACTTGCCGCTGACGCGGCATGCAAACATCTGCTGGCGTTTGACCAGTTGTATTTTGCGGCCATGATGGTGCGCAAAGGCGATGCCGACGGCGCTGTGGCCGGGGCTTTCAACAGTACCGGCGATGTGCTGAGGGCGGCGCTGCAGGTGGTGGGGACCGCTGACGGCATCCGTACCGTATCCTCGGTCATGCTGATGGTGACCCCCAATCAGACGTTGGGAGAAAACGGCACCCTGCTGTTCGCCGACTGCGTGGTCAATCCCAGACCCGATGCGCAGGCCCTGGCCGAAATCGCCGTGACCACCGCCAGAAGCTGCCGGAGTCTGCTCGGGGTGGAGGCGCGGGTGGCGCTGCTGTCTTTTTCCACCATGGGCAGTGCCAGCCACGAGGAGGTGGACAGGGTGCGTCAGGCCCTGGACATCGCTCGCCGCCTTGCACCGGATGTGCTTATCGACGGGGAAATGCAGTTGGATGCCGCTATCGTGCCTCATGTCGCCGGCCAGAAAGCGCCGGATTCGCCGGTCGCCGGGCGTGCCAATACCCTGATCTTTCCCGATCTCAATGCCGGAAATATCGGTTACAAACTGACCGAGCGCATCGCCGGTGCAAAGGTTGCCGGTTTGATGGTGCAGGGGCTGGCCAAGCCGGTCAACGACATGTCCCGCGGCTGTTCGGTGGAGGATATCGTCAGTACCGTGGCCATGACCGCCGTGCAGGCCCAGGGATGAACGCTGCATGAGCCTATGATCAGCACTTTTCTGGTAAAAAGAGGCAATGGCAGGTAAAATGCTTTTGTCCCCGGGCAATAATCCCGCATACATGAAGCAGGTGGGCAGCTGACCCTGCCCATCAATCCCATCTGAAAGACGAGGAAAACATGGCGCCTGTCTGTGACAACCTGCCCGTTCTGCTGGTCGATGATGAGCCCAATATACTTTTCAGCTCCCGCACCATTCTGCGCAGTGCCGGTATCCGCGAGGTAGAAACCTGCGATGACAGCCGCATGGTTATGTCGTTGCTGGCCAAGCGCAACTTCGGGGTCGTCGTCCTTGACCTGTTCATGCCCCATGTTTCCGGCCAGGAACTGCTGGTCGATATCTGTCGTAAATACCCGCATATCCCGGTACTCATCATGACCGCCAGCGACGAGCTGGACCTGGCGGTGCAGTGCATGAAGACGGGGGCTCACGATTACCTGGTGAAACCGGTAGATAAAACCCGCTTTGTGACCAGTGTGCAACGCACCCTGGAATTGTGCAACCTGCGCAACGAGGTTCACCTGCTCAAGGAACAACTTCTTTCGGATCAGCTCGAACATCCGGAAGTATTCGCGCCCATCATCACCTGCAGCAAGAAGATGACCGGCATTTTCCGGTATATGGAGGTCATCGCCTGTTCCCGCCAGCCGATTCTCATTACCGGCGAAACCGGCGTCGGCAAGGAGCTGTTTGCCACCGCCATTCATCAACTCAGCGGTCTTTCCGGCAAGCTGGTGTGCGTCAATGTCGCAGGGCTGGATGATAACCTGTTTTCCGATACCCTGTTCGGCCACGAGCGCGGCGCCTTTACCGGTGCCGACAGGCCGCGGGCCGGCCTGATCTCCCAGGCGGCCGGAGGCACCCTGTTCCTTGACGAAATCGGCGATCTCAAGGAAGCTTCCCAGGTCAAACTACTGCGTCTTTTGCAGGAGGGGGAGTATTATCCCATCGGCTCCGATGTCCCCCGCAAGAGCGATGCCCGGGTGGTGGTCGCCACCAACAAGAACCTGCAGCAGATGATGGTCAAAGAGCAGTTTCGCAGCGACCTGTATTATCGGCTCTGCGCGCACCATGTCCATATTCCGCCCCTGCGCGAGCGGATCGAAGACATCCCCTTCCTGCTCGACTATTTTGTCAGCAGGGCGGCCCGGGAATTTCATAAAAAAACACCGACCTCCAATCCGGAAATGTCTCGCCTGCTCGGAACCTATGCCTTCCCCGGCAATGTGCGGGAGTTGCAGGCCATGGTTTACGATGCCGTCGCCCGGCATCAGACCGGTGTGCTCTCCATGGACAGCTTTAAAAATATCATCTGTCGCGAGCAGGTCGAACTGTCTCCCCCTCTGAATGCAGAGGGGCCCGATGCGGAGCGACTGCGCAGTCTCTTCGGCCGGTTTCCCACCCTCAAGGAGATGACCGGTCTGCTGGTCACCTCTGCCATGGAGCTGGCCAAGGGCAACCAGGGCGTCGCCAGCACTTTGCTGGGCATTTCCCGCCAGGCCCTCAATCAGCGTCTCAAACGGCAGGAGCAGGCCGACGATTGAAATCCGTCATCATGGGTTAATCCTGAGCATACTGCCTCACGAAAATCTTAAAAACAAAGCATTCACCACGAAGATCACAGAGGGCATGGAGAAACTCCGTCATTTTTTTACCACCCGTTTGCTTCGTGCACTGCAAACACGGAGAACTCAGCTTAAATTCAAAAGTTAATAGATTTTTCTCTGTATTCACTGCGGTAATTAGATTTTTGTGCTGTAGATTATCGAGCTTTTGTAAAATATATTATCTCTGCCTTCCTCGTTGTCTTTTCCCGGTTGGATCCGCCTTATCTACCTTGGTTGCAGGACTTTTTTGCAGTTTTTTTCCCGGATAAGGCCGTCCTTCCGTGGATTGGATGATTTCTCTCCGGATTAGGCCGACGCCTCAACCTATCTTGCTCATTCATCAACTTTTCTTGCATCTTTGCTTTGCCCCTTGTACATGTCTCGCTTGACTCCCGGTTACCCGCATAACCGACTCTCCATGCAGGGATCTCCCCTGTGCCCATGCAGGAGATGTTGCACCCCCGAGGTTGTTCCCGCCACCAATTTATGTCTGCAAGTACTTGAAAATACATGTTGTTTTCGCGTTTACGGGTTTTGGTACATTCTCTGCTCTTGTTTCAGGCGTACCACAAATGATTACCAGGAGGAGGACGCATCTGCGGTCCGCTGTTATGTGGCATGTCGGAACGATCTGCATGCTTTTTTAAACCCGAAAACAAGAGAAGGAGAATGCATCATGGGAGCAATGGCAGAACAGGTATATGGCTTTTTCATGCCCTCCACTTCGCTGCTCGGTAACGGCGCAGTGAAGGAAATCGGCAACCAGGCCAAGGTCCTCGGTGGCACCAAGGCCCTGATCGTTACCGACATCGGTCTGGTCAAACTCGGCATGGTCGATAAGGTTAAAGGCTATCTTGAGGCGGCCGGCATACAGGTTGCAGTGTTTGACGGTGTAGAACCCAATCCTACCGACATCAATGTGCGCGATTGTCTGAAAGTCTGGCAGGAAAATAACTGTGATCTGCTCATTACCTTCGGCGGCGGCAGTTCCCACGACTGCGGCAAAGGCATGGGTATTATGGCTACCAGCGGCGGCGATATTCGCGACTGGGCCGGTATCGATACCCTGGCGAGCGCTCTGCCGCCCTATATCTCCATCAACACCACCGCCGGTACCGCCAGCGAAATGACCCGTTTTGCGGTCGTCACCAATACCGATACCCACGTCAAGATGATCTATGCCGACGCGCGGTTGACCGCCGACGTGGCCATCAACGACCCGTCCCTGATGGTCGGCTTGCCCCCGTCACTGACCGCCGCTACCGGTATGGACGCCCTGACCCATGCCGTGGAAGCCTACGTCACCACCCTGATGTCCAACCCCATCACCGATGCTTGCGCTATCCAGGCCATTACCCTTATCGGTAAATGGCTGCGCAAGGCGGTGGCCAACGGCGCAGACATGGAAGCCCGCGACGCCATGGCCTACGCCGAATATCTCGCCGGCATGGCTTTCAACAGCGCCGGCCTCGGCATCGTTCATTCCATGGCCCATCAGCCCGGCAGTCTGCTCGGCAAGCCCCATGGCGTGTGCAACGCCATCTGCCTGCCGGTGGTGTGTGAATTCAACCTCATGGCCAATGCCGAAAAATACGCCCATGTGGCCCAATTGCTGGGCGAAGATATCTCCGGACTGAACACCATGGACGCCGCCGAAAAAGCCCTGACCGCTATTCGCCGCCTGTCCAAAGATGTCGGCATCCCCTCGGGCCTGGCTGAAATCGGCGTGACCGAAAAGGATATTCCATTCATGGCCGAAAATGCCCTGAAGGATGTCTGTACCCTGTTCAATCCCCGTACCGTCAAGCTGGACGACCTGGTCAACCTGTACAAAAAGGCTCTGTAATATCCGGCGGGGCGCCGTATGCAGACTGCGCCCCGCTTCGCTTTCACCCGGTTTTTAATGCACGTATTTTGGTCCCGCCAGGGGCACTGTGGAGGCAGGAATATGAAAAGGTCCCTTCTCGTCAGCATTCTTTTGTGCACCATTTTCTGGCCCGACCTGGCCAAGGCGACGGATCCCCGCGATTACATCCCGCTGCCGGCCGGTTCCATGCTGTTCTGCACCTATTTGCAACACACCACCGGCCACCGGCTCAAGGTCGATGACGAGGTCGTTTCCAGCGACTTCAACCTCAGCCAGAACATCGTCATNNTTCCGTCCGGTGTATTACACCAACCTCGGTCCCTTCGTGGTCGACCCGCAGGCATTGATCATTGCCGGCGAAGCCAGTCTCGACGGCGATCTGGTCAGCGACACCAGCAGTTCGGGCATTGCCGATCCGGTGCTGCTCATGACCACCTGGTTCGTCAACAATCCGGAAAAACAGCTGTGGTTCGGATGGACACCTTACTTCACCGTTCCCATCGGCGAATACAGCAAAAAACGCCCCCTCAATCTGGGGGCTAATCGCTGGGCGCTTAAAAACGAGTTGGGTCTGGTCAAAGGGTTCGGTCCTTTCTATGTTGACCTGGTCGGACATGTCACGGTGTTTGGCGACAACGATGATTTCTGGAGTGGCATCGATACGGTGACTAAGAAACAAGATGCGCTCTACGGTGCCGAAGTTCACATGAGCTACGATATCACCAAGCGTTGGTGGCTCGGTTTGAGCTATTTTTACAGCGGTGGCGGTGAAACGGAAATCGACGGAATCGATCAGCAGGACGATCAGGACAACCATGCCCTGATGTTTACCTCGGCCTTTGGCATCGGCGACAACTATCAGCTGCTATTGCAATATCGTGATGACTTTTCGGTAAAAAGCGGCATCGAGACAAAATCGATCCAGGCCCGGTTCGCTTTCTTCTTCTGATGGTTGGCCGATGAAAGGAGAGTTTTATGAAAAAGTTGACGCGTTATCTGGTGCCGGCACTGTTGATCTCTTCTCTTTTGTGGGCGGCATGCAGCAACCTGCGGCCTTTGCAAAAGGGTGAATCCGTTACCTGTCCATCCTGCGGCGCCTCTTTCACCATCGAGGAGGGGATGAAGCAAAGCAAGCTTTGAACCCGCGACTTTTAATACGTTGATTTCTGCGAGATTTTCCCCTCTTGGGCGGAGGGGATTTTTTTTGCCTGCCAGAGCGGGCGATCATCCTCCTGTCTTGCTAAACCCCGGCCATTCTGGCAGACTCCAGGACAATTGAGTCCCGTATTCCCGGAGCCAGTCCATGAGCAAGTCAGGCAAATTGTCCGTTAAAATCGGCGAAGTGGTCCGGTTTATTTACCAAGGTCTTGAACAGATCGGTATCGTTGCGCGTACCGGCCGCCGTCAGGTTTTTATCCTTGGCGAAGATCGCCGCAGTTATCAGATCAGTCCCGATTGCTTGTTATCTTTTTCCGATGTCCCTCCCGTGGTACCGCCGCCGACTGTCGAACTGCCACGCTCCACTGAATCCGCTCTGCAGTTCAACGTTGACGACCGGGTTTGTTTCCGCTACCGGGAGCAGAATGTCATCGGTCGCATTGCGCGCCTTAATCCCCGCCGGGCCCTGGTGGTAAGCGACTCCAACGACGAATACCGCGTACCTTATGAACTGCTGGCGCGCGAAACCAGCGGTGCGGCAAACCCTGTCGTCGTGGCGGACGATGCTTTGCTGCTGGCTGCCATCAAAGAGCAGGCGAGCGTATTGCTTAAACGCCACGGACTCAAGGATTGGCGTTTCGCCTTCGATGATGCCACCCGCCGTGCCGGTAGCTGCCAGTTCACCCGTCGTACCATAACCCTGTCGCGGCACCTGGCGCGTAACGCGCCCGAGGCCGAGATCCTCGACACCCTCCTGCACGAAATTGCCCACGCCCTGGTCGGTCCCCGTCACAACCACGATGCCGTTTGGCGCGCCAAGGCCGTGGCCCTTGGCAGCAGCGGCGAGCGCTGTCACAATCTGCGTTTCGCGCCGCCGCGTTACATCGTCAGCTGCCGGAACGGCTGCTGGAGCGCCACCGCCGAGCGTCGCCGGCGCAATGTGGTGTGCCGTAAATGCAAGGGGGAGATTGTATACCAGACCTATACGCGTGAGCGTTGGGCCGAACAACAGCCNNCCACCTCGCGCCCGCTCCTTTCAGTCGCTCAAGACACAAAGGCACGGAGGAAAACGGTTTTATCTTCCTTTGTGATCTTGTGTGTTGCCTAACGCGCCATTTAAGGCATGTATTAAGAGGGATATACAGGATACGCAGGATTAAAACCAATGGATTGGCACTTGAGAATTTATCTTGAACATCCTGATTATCCCTGTTTGTTGTGGGATTTTAAGAGTGTAAGATTTTCTTCGTGATCTCCGTGGCTTGAGTGAGCGAAGTGAACGAGTGCGAGAATGGGTTTGCTTTGAAATGTTCACCTGATTATTTGTAAGTTCAATTCATTTAAGGATATCTTTATGGCCGGACATAAAACCCACTCCGCTGCCGGTGTCGCGATTGCCGCTGTGCTGGCCAATACCACCCTCGTGGGCAGCGTTCCTCCGGCCCAGCAACCCCTGCTGCTGGCTTGCGGCATGGCCGCCGGGCTGGCTCCCGATCTCGACAGCGATACCAGCAGGCCGCTGATGATCCTTAAAACCGCTATCGGGGTGGCCGTTGCCGGTACGGTGCTGGCCGACTCCCTCGGCCAAGGCTTGCCGAAGCCCGATGTCGTTGCGCGTACCGGGCTGGCCCTCGGTCTGGTGACACTGCTGTTTGTGGTGTTTACCCGCCTGACCGTGCATCGGGGCATCATGCATAGCATACCGTTTGTCTGCCTTTGGGCTCTGCTCACCATGCAGGCCACTCATACTTTCGGCGGGTCTTTGTCGTTGGCGGCTGGCTTGGCGGCCCTGCTCGCGGGTCTGGGGCATCTGGTGCTCGACGAGCTCTGGTCCATCGAACTCAAGGGCGGCCTGGTTCCAAGGCTCAAACCGACTTTTGGCACGGCCTTCAAATTCTGGTCCGGTTCGCTGCTGGCTACCGTTCTTTGTTATGCCGGGCTGGCGGGGATGTTGTGGGTGTCTTTCTCGCGGCCCTGAACTGTCACCGTTGTCGGTCCATGGTGACGGATCAAGCCGTGGCATCGGCACCGGTCTCATTCTTCTCACCCTCTATGATGTTTTACACTCAGTACTCGGAACTTCAAGACCGCGGGAACGCGCCCCCGCCAATCGGTTATGCCGCGGGTTTTTGGGGCTGTCCCTCATGCTTGAGGGATTGCTGGAGATGACCGATGTTCCTCTTGCACGGTGGACGTCAAGGTGCTGTTGGGTAAAAATCTCAAGCAATAACAAAAATCCATAGAGCCGGGTTTCGGTGTGCCCTTGCTCGCAGCGACGGTGTTGAAAAGATCCTCCTTCCTGCGGTGGCGAACCGCCTCCGGTGCAAATGGAGCGCCCGAAGATAGGTTATTCCACATTCGCAGCAACGTCACGCAAAGCCATTTCCTCCTCGCGCCAGTGCGTAGGCGCACGCCAGGCCATTTCTTTGGATACTTTCTTTGGGGCCTTGCAAAGAAAGTATCCCGGCTGCCGGCCGGGACCGGCGAACTTGAAGTTAAGATAATAATGTTTTGTTGGTACTCGAGGTAAACCTTTTGCAAGGGACATCGTCTTTATAAACAAAATCACCGTCCGGAACCCCGCTGGCCGGCGATGGCATGGATCATGCTCGTTACAAGTGTTGTTTATTCTCTCTGTATTGCTTAAGGAGTATCAGACATGAAACGAATCGTTTTTCTCTTGTTGGCTGTTGCCCTGATGGCCGTCCCCTCCGTTCAGGCCTCCGATGTCGGATTCAATCTCGACCTGCATATCGGTAGCCATCCCGATCCACCATTTGTCGTGCATGAGCGACCGATGTTTCTCGCCCCGGCCGAACTCGGCTTTCATGTCGCCGTGGGGGTGCCCTACGACATGTTCTTTGTCAGCGGCAGCTATTATGTCTGCAGGGATAATCACTGGTACCGTGGTCCGAGCTACAACGGCCCCTGGCAAGGCGTCGGGCCCAAGCATCTGCC
>DIKU01000165.1:0-6591 GCA_002424645.1 Pelobacter sp. UBA5610
GCAAGGAGTCGGGGCGCGCTTTTCTGCTTACTCTTTTGACGCGTTTTAAAAGAGTAAGGCGCCGGGCGGGGGCGCGACCCCGCGGTCTTGAAGTCGATGGCCAGCATCGATGCGCTTCGTACCTCAACACATACTACGAGACTTTTATCACACGCCTTTAAAATATCTCTTAAACCTGCAACGCCGGTTCCTGCAAGGCGGCGATCTGTTCGCGGATTTCCAGAATATGATCGCCCCAGTAACGCGGCGTATTGAACCAGGGGAAGCTCGGTGCAAACGCCGGATCTTCCCAGCGCAACGCCAGCCAGGCGGTGAAATGCAGGATTCGCAGGCTGCGCAATGCTTCGATCAGCTGCAACTCACGGGGATCAAAGTGATTGAACTCCGTATAGCCGTCAAGAATTTCACAGAGTTGCGCCGTTTTGCCGGCCCGATCTCCTGACAGCATCATCCACAGGTCCTGCACCGCGGGCGCCATCCGCGCATCGTCAAAATCAACAAAATGCGGTCCACCGTCGCGCCACAGGATATTGCCCGCGTGGCAGTCACCATGGGTCCGGATATAGCGCACGTGGCCGACGCGATCCATGATCTCCTCTATCCCCTGCAGCAAATCCCTGGTCAGCACATCGTAATGATTCTTAAACTCAGCGGGTACGAACCGTTCGCTCACCACCGCGACGGCCTCATGGCCGAAGCTGCGGGTGTCGAGCCGCGGACGCTCTGTGAACGGATGCAGGGCGCCGACACTATGGATGCGGCCCATCAGTCGACCGAGAATCAGGAGGTTTTCGAGGTTGTCCAACTCCGGAGCGTGTCCTCCTTTGCGTGGATAGAGCGCAAACCGAAAGCCGCCAAAAGAAAACAGGCTCTCCCCCTGGTCATTGCGCATGGGTGCGACAACCGGCAATTCATGCTCGACAAGTTCGAAGCAAAACCGGTGTTCCTCGCGTATCTGGGCCTCGCTCCATCGTCCCGGACGGTAGAATTTTGCGATGAGGGGCGCTTCGCCCTCGATACCGACCTGATAGACGCGATTCTCATAGCTGTTGAGGCCCAGGGTTCGACAATCGCAAAGATATCCCTGGCTCTCCACGGCATCCATAACAAATTCGGGGGTGAGAGTGCGAAAGGGGTGCGAATCAGTGGACATGGAGCCTCCATGGAACAAGTCAGTTTTAAAAAAGCGGACGATAAAAATTGCCTGGTCAGGGCAATGTAACAGGATTACCTCCGGAGCTCAACGCATACCGTCTTTGTCGATTCTATTGGGTTTCTCCTCCCTACCACCATTAATTGGACTGGTTTTCCTGAAAAAAAAGGCGTCAGAACCAAACCGTTATCGGGTAGGACCTGACGCCTCTGGTATTAATAAGGCCATGTATGCAGGCAGACTCTTATTTGATCAGGCGCAGAGCATAAGGAACCTTGAAGTCCTTGCCACTGGAGCATGCGACCGCTCCCATAATACAAAAGACCAGATGGCAGACACCCACGGCAAACACGACCAGAAAACCGACCAGTATCACGGACAAAATCAGACCGGCAACATACCCGATAGCCGCGGTAATCGACCAGTTCAAGGCCTCTTTAGACTGATTGAGGACATAGGCATCATCTTTTTTGATTAAGTAAACTATCAACCCGGGGATAAACCCAAAAAAGATAGTGCCGATCCAGATGAGCAGAGCCATATTTTTCGACTCCTGATTGACCGTCTCCGTTTGTGCATTTTCCATCCGTACTCTCCTTTTAAATCCTGTTGGTCGCACGACCTTTTACTCATGATAATCGTACGAAACTCCAAAGTTTCCCATTTAGATCGGTAAGGTTACCAAGACTGCGCACAGACCGCTCACTTTTCCAGATAACAATCGCATGTTCAAGCAAGCAGCCTTGCAGCCAAAGCGGCGAACCGATCGGCAATAAAACAGAGTTACCTCTGCATAAATAAAAAACATTCATTGAATATAAGCAAATTAACAAAGCAAAACAACTCGTAAATCCAACCCCTGATTTTTTTCTCCATTCAAAAAGCACCCGTTCCTTCATCCTGCTATCGAGACAAATAGAATTGAGCGCTCATTTCCACCCTTAAAAAGAGACATTTGCCTCAGCCTGCGACAGAGCTTTCATCGCCGTAGCCAAACCCATTTGAAAAGTTTTTGCTAATGAGTTTTGGCGGCACCTGTTATTCTTCTCCTTATTTTGCCGCGGGATTAACTACTTGATAATGTGTCATTTTCCCGACATTGCCACCAAAACCTGGTTTTAATGCCGCTTTTTTATCCGCAGGGTACGGCATGCATATTGCCAAATAGAAACGATTGCCCTGGAGCGAGGAGGGCTCGTGACCAGCGTGCAATGGAGCAATGAGAATGTACAGGAGCCTAAACTGAACATTGTTTTGTACGACTCAAAATGGGGGAAACCATGAAATTCAGAGATCTGAGCATAACTGTAAAGATTTTCATCGCGTGTGGGGTACCACTGATCCTGCTGCTGGTACTGGGAGCCTTAAGTTACAACGGCATGGAAAAACTGCTGACGACATCGCAACAGGTCGACAATGCCCATCTTGCCGTGGAAGCATCCAAAGACCTTGAAAAGGTTATCCTGCAAATGCAGGTCGGCCAAAAAGGTTATCTGATATCGGGCAAGAAAGAAATGCTGACGCTTTATCAAGACGGCGAAACCGTAGTGGAAGAACGCATCGCCTACCTCAAGCAACTGGTCGAGGAACGCCCCGCTCAGGTTACCCTGTTGGATGAAATCGCCGTTCTGGCCGATCGCTGGCGACAGGAGGCTGCCGAACCGGAAATCCTTGCCCGACAACGCATCGACATGAGCGCGGAAGAACGTCAGAAACTTGCGAAGGCAGAGGGGGCCAAAGGCATGGTCAAAGTCGAGGAAGTCCTCGATCCGGCGATCCTGCGCCAGTACCAGAAATCGTTCTCTTCCGTTACCGGTTTAGCCAACATGGTCGCCGAACACGACGGGTCACCCGTGCGGATGCAGAGCCTTGACGAATTCTCCACCTTCTGTTTCGGTCTGGTACGCCAGAGCAAAGAAGGTGCGGTGCGATGCCAGTCCGACGATGCCAAAGGGGGGAGCGTCTCCGGAGAAACCGGCAAACCTTATGCCTACGAGTGCCACGCAGGCCTGGTCGACTTTGCGGTACCGATCGTGGTGGACGGGCGGCAGATCGGTGCCTGGCTGGGTGGCCAGGTTTTAACCAAAAAACCCGATGAAGCGCACTTTCGCAAACTTGCCGGCGAACTCGGTATAGACCCCAACGCCATGATCAAGGCACTGCGTCAAATCCCTGTGCTATCCAAAGATAAAGTTACCCAGTCTATGGAATTCCTCAGCCTGCTGGCCCAGACCATGTCGAAGCTGGGCAACGATCAGCGACTCTGGAAAGTCCTCACCGACCGGGTCGAATCGGGTGTCGGGGACAACATCATGAACGAGATGCGGGGCAAACTCGATCTGTTCATCGAAGGGGAGATCGACCAGGCCAAAACCGTCCAGTCTGGCGCGACGACACGAACCACCGGAGTCAAACTGGTGATCCTGGCCTGCGCCCTGTTGGCCAGCATTATCGGCGCAGCGGTGTCGTTTTTCATCGTACGCAGCATCACCGGCCCCATTGCCAAAGCCATGGCCCTTGCCGAAAGCCTGAGTCGGGGGGATTTTTCCGACCGGCTGAACCTCGATCAATCGGATGAGATCGGGCATCTCTCCGAATCTCTGGATCGCATGGCGGAGATGCTCGGTAAAAACGACGCGGCCATGAAAGAGACCCTGCATAATCTTAACGAGGTTCTTTCGCAAGTTGACCATATCTCCGTCAACATGGACCATAGCTCCCACGCGCTGAGTGATTCGGGGCAATCGTTGTCCCAGGCAGCTACCGAAGCCGCCAGTTCGCTGGAAGAAATTTCCGCCGCCCTCACCCAGATCGGCGCGCAGACCAAGGGCACCGTGGAAAACGCCGGTGTGGCCAACGAGCTCAGTGCCACATCGCTGGAGGTCGCCACCGCCGGCAAAGAACAGATGGACGACATGCTCGATGCCATGGGGGCCATCAACGATTCGAGCCAGAATATCGTCAAGATCACCAAGGTCATCGACGAAATCGCCTTCCAGACCAACCTGTTGTCCCTCAATGCCGCAGTGGAAGCCGCCCGCGCCGGGCAGCACGGCAAAGGTTTTGCGGTGGTTGCGGATGAAGTTCGCAACCTGGCGGTGCGTAGCGCTCAGGCCGCCCACGAAATCAGCGACCTTATCCTGAATTCCGTCGGCAAGGTGGAAAACGGCAACAGGCTTGCCGGTGCGACATCCGAAGCGCTGGTTAAAATCGTCAATGCGACCGCCAAGACAGCGGCTATCGTCAAAGAGATCTCCGATGCCGCCAGCGAACAGGCCGCCGGCATCGAACAGATTACTCAGGGGCTGAGCCAGGTCGACGGAGCAACTCAGATGGTCACCGCCACCTCGGAAGAAGCCGCCGCTACCTCGGAAGAACTGGCCGGCATGGCCACCAAACTCAGAACCATCATAGAAAGCCAGAGCAAAACGGCTGCCTCAAAGACGCCAGGCAAAATAGCCGGCAGGCAGGACAACCAACTAATGTTGCCCGGGGCATAAGCCACCGACTCCAAAACGTCAGCCCACCGCATATCCCAATTGTGCGGTGGGCTGACCTTCCAGATAACTAAGGATACAAGGAATGCCCCTCTCGACAGCCCGCCGCACGGTTCGACGCATCTTGTTGGTGGCCATCTTTTGCGCAATCGGCTACGGAGTCACCCAAGTGCCCGGACTGTTCATGGAATACACGCTGCAGTCTCACACGACACCGAAAATTATGACAACTGTGAATGTACCGCCCACCGCCTTGGCAGACCCAGGGGATGCCCAAGGCTTGGACGTGAGGCCCGATAATCCGCCCGCCATCCAGACAGTCGACAGAGAAACGCCGACACCGAGAGGCGCCCCCGCTATCGTAAACAATCCTGCAAATGCCGAGATTATCGAATCACTGCGGGCCGTCATCGACCCCGAACTCGGCATCAACATCGTCGATCTGGGGTTGATTCGCCAGATAACGCAACATGCTGAAGGGGGACTGAGCATCACCATCATTCCGACATCGCCATTATGCCCATACCTTAAACAGCTGGTGGCCGGCATCAAAAACAAACTGGCCCGGCAGGCTGCACCGGGAGAGGTGCTGGTCACGATCAACATGGAACGGCGCTGGACCCCTGACGATTTATCCGCTGAAGGCCGCCGTCATTTTTTCGGGAGCACACGATGATTGCCAGAGCATTGACACTGGGTTTGTCGACAGGCTTTTTCTGCCTGGGAACCTGCGCCCCGGTACTCATGGCGCTTTTCGCCAGCGGCGAAGCAACCGGCCTGAAACATCAGGTACGGGGGCTGGGGGTTTTTCTGACGGGCAGATTAATCGCGTACATGCTGTTCGGGGCGGCAAGCTACGCCGCAGGCCAGGCCCTGGGAGAACAGGGCATGTGGGTGATGGCCTTTCTGCCTTTGGGGGACATGCTATTGGGAGGGGTTATGCTCATCCATGCGACCGGCTACCGGTTGCCGCACCTGGTTTCCTGTCACACCTATGCCACATGGTTCAAAAAACACGATGTGCTGTTCGCCGCAGGGTTCTTCACCGGCATCAACCTCTGTCCGCCATTTTTACTGGCCCTGACACAGGCCATGCGCGGCGAGTCGATGCTGCAGAGCGTGGCGTTTTTTGCCATATTCTTTGTGACGACATCCATCTACCTGCTGCCCTTTGTGCTGTCGGGGCTGGCCGCAAGATTTTCAGAGATGCGCACCGCGGCACGCGTGGCGTGCGGCATAGGCGGCATTTGGTTCATCATACGGGGCGCTATGCTGTTTGTCCGATTCAACTAAAGATGTAACATCTGCGCAAAAGCCATAATGTCATGAAAGACCCGGTCCTCTTTCATCATTCAAAAGATCGGTCGTAACACAGCAGCCTGACCTCGGAGGGCGCGATCCGTTCGCCATGGATCCCTTCGCACCAGGCCTTTACATAGCTGAGCTCCAGTTGCGGGTCCGTATCCTCATCATGATCCCGCCAGGTGATATCCCAGCGTGGGGTTTCCAGATGCTCCGGATCGCATTTCACCACCGCGTTGATAACCGGATGGTGCTGCCTATAACGGCGCTGCTCACCAAGATAATCGACCACGACTTCGTATGCGTTGCAGCGTGCAAAGCCGTTTTTATCCAACTGGGTCACGGTCTTCACATACAAAGTCTGCAGGGGAATTTCTGTGGAAACGGCATCATGCGAACTACCGCCGGAAAGAGTTTCCAGCGCACCGGACACCGCTGCAGAAACACCTGAAATCCCCATTACGAACAGAACCAGGGTCACCGCCTTGCCAACGTTTGATCGGGTCATGACCTCACCTGCCTTCCCTCGGACAGCGACATAACCAAAGCGTTTTTGATGGATAAAATCGCCACCCCATACTTTGCTTTTATCCCTATTCGGGATCAAATCAAGCGCGGCAAGGAGTTTTTTTCCTATCT
>DIKU01000165.1:6792-7398 GCA_002424645.1 Pelobacter sp. UBA5610
GATCTCCGACGGTTTGATGCCGACATCGTGCAGCAATGCCGCCGCGATCACCACCTCCGGATCGTGATTATCGGACTGTTCCATGATGTTTTCGGCGTGATGCAATACACTGATAGCATGCTGGATGCGCCGGTAATCATCCTCGAAATAATCGGCCAGCAGCTTAACTATCCGCCCCTTGAGATACGGCATACCCCCTCCGTTCGGAATGTTGTCAGGTGATCATTTGTCCTTGCTCCAAAATATCTCCGGCCACAGGGATTTGCAACTTATTTACCCTTTCGATTTTGGCCAGACCGAACAATCTCCGCCTCGATTGGACCGAAGTCGCCTTGCAGCGTATAATGAAACAATGCTTCGCAGCGAACCAGGAGGTGACTCCATGAAAAAAGACTGGCTAAGAACCCTTCTTTTCACCACGTTGGTATTTCTGGCCGGCGTAGCCGCGGCGGCGACGGGGCCGGATCAAGGAGTACACATGACGGATAAAGGTAAAACGCAAATGGTGGCAACCTTTGCCGGGGGGTGTTTCTGGTGCGTCGAATCCGATTTTGAGAAAGTGCCCGGCGTCATCAAAGTTATATCGGGCTTTACCGGCGGCAACAT
>DIKU01000165.1:7437-7985 GCA_002424645.1 Pelobacter sp. UBA5610
GTTACCTACGACCCTGCAAGGGTCAGCTATAAGCAATTGCTGGATGTGCTGTGGAAACACATCGACCCGACGGATGCCGGCGGCCAGTTCGTCGACCGCGGCTCCCAGTACCGTTCGGCCATCTTCTACCATGATCAGGAACAGCGTGATATCGCAGAAAAGTCCAAACAGGCCCTGCAACAATCGGGACGTTTCGACAAACCGATCGTGACGGAGATTCTGCCCTTTAAAGCCTTCTACGTCGCCGAAGATTACCACCAGGACTATTACAAGGAAAATCCGCTCCGCTACAAATACTACCGCTGGAATTCGGGGCGCGACCAGTTTCTGGAAAAGACCTGGAGCAAGGACATAAAAAAGGCGGCTCCCACAAACCAAAACTCCCCCTACCGTAAACCGGATGATGCCACGCTGCGCAAAACCCTGACCCCTCTGCAATACGAGGTCACTCAGAAGGAAGGCACCGAACCCCCGTTTAAAAACGCATACTGGGACAACAAACAGGCCGGTATCTATGTCGACATCGTTTCGGGCGAACCACTTTTCAG
>DIKU01000044.1 GCA_002424645.1 Pelobacter sp. UBA5610
TTGTCCAACAATTTAAGCAGTTCCTGATCCGATTCTTCAGGGCGCGCAAATTTAACCAGTTCCACTTTATTGAACTGGTGCATGCGAATCAGCCCTCGGGTATCACGACCGTGCGAACCGGCCTCCTTGCGAAAACAAGGGGTATAAGCCGCATAGCATATCGGCAGGTCGCCATCCGCCAGAATTTCATCACGGTGAATATTGGTCACCGGCACTTCGGCGGTCGGAATCAGGAAAAAATCCGGATCATCCAGATGAAAAAGATCGCTTTCAAACTTGGGGAGTTGTCCCGTCCCCGTCATGGTGTCTCTGTTTACCATAAGGGGCGGGAGGATTTCAACATATTTGTGCTCATCCGTGTGCAAGTCGAGCATGAAATTGATCAAAGCCCGTTCCAGCCTGGCTCCCGCACCTTTATAAAGGACGAAACGAGCCCCGGCCAATTTACCGGCCCGCTCAAAATCGAGAATGTCGAGACGCTCGCCGATATCCCAGTGGGATTGTGCTTCAAAAGAAAACTCGGGCAATTGCCCCCAACGCTTGACCTCGACATTGTTTTCTTCGGAAGTACCCGCAGGGCAATCCTCATGCGGCAGATTGGGCAAGGTCATCAACAGGTTGCGCAGATCGCCCTCGACCTGTTTCAATTCATCGTCCAGGTCCTTGATCCGCGCGGAAACTTCTTTCATGCGGGCGATTTCGCCCTGCACCTGACTTTTGTCCTTGGTCTTGCCGATCAGTGCCGAGACCTGATTTTTTTCCGCCTTAAGGGACTCGGTTTCGCCCAGCAAGTTACGCCGGCGTGTATCCAGATCGGAAAAGGCGGAAAGGTCAACGGCACCGCCCCGGGTCGCCAGTCGCCTTTCGGCTTCCGCGAAATTTTCACGCACGAATTTAAGATCCAGCATGGAACTCTCCCGTTTTGGGCATATCCGAAAACTCCGGATGGGTGACTCGACAAGGGCTATTTATCTAGCACTTATCTTCTGATCCGTCAACCGGATTTGTACCATGTGAGCCATTCACCCACCAGTCGCTGTCCTCATCGAACCACCAGCGTGTCGAATCGGTCGCCCATATATCGCCGGCCAATTTGCGTGCAAGCTCGGTTTTAAGGCGTCGCACGGCAAACGGATACCATTCGTCGGCATAACGGTTGCCGAGATCCTTGTACTCCTTTAGCGCCAGGATCATCTCCAACTGATCGGCGTCATGGGCCAGAAGCGACTCGCGGGTCTCGCGACCGGAAAACTCGGCCAAAGTCTGCCGATACTCCTCACCGAAAGGCAGGGTGGCGGCCAGATCATCGACGGCCCGCTGTTCATCGACCTTCACATACTTTTTGTTGACATAGTTGAGATCACCCAGACGCGCTTCCGGGATATCGTGGAACAGGCACAACTGCAGCACCCGGCCGACATCGGCCTGACCATCGAGACGCGCCAGGGTAAATCCGATAACCGCGGTTCGAAACGAGTGTTCCGCTACCGATTCCGCACCGGAACCGAGGAATTGAAACCCGGTGCGGGGAGTCCGCTTGAGCATGCCTACTTCAAAAAAGAAATGCGCCAGATTTTTCATGCTATTCCTTGTTGTGAATACATCGACAGAGTATAAGTCCGACGTTACCGGAATATTCGGAGCCGTTGACAGAGTGTGGTCGGTTGTCTATTCTCAATTCGGGTTAGCGTCAAAATCGTGCTTTGGCTGGCCTGTCCTTCGGACATCATATATACCTGCAATGGAGATTTTTTTATGACCGCGACCAGAATTGAAAAAGATTCCATGGGTACCATGGAAGTCCCTGCTTCAGCATTATACGGTGCCCAGACCGCCAGGGCCCTGGCAAATTTCCCCATCTCCGGTCAGCGTTTTTCGCGCCCCTTCATCCATGCCCTCGGTCTGATCAAACGTTATGCCGCCCAGGCCAATCTTGAACTGGGCATGCTTGACGAACAGCGCGCGGCGGCCATCATACAGGCGGCCGAAGAGGTCATGAATGGACAGCTTGACGAACATTTTGTGCTCGACATTTTCCAGACCGGTTCCGGCACCAGCACCAACATGAACGCCAACGAAGTCATTGCCAACCGCGCTTCCCAGATTCTGGGCAAAACCGTCGGCTCGCGGGCGGTACACCCCAACGATCACGTCAACCTCGGTCAGTCGAGCAACGACGTTATCCCCACCGCCATGCATATCTCCGCGGCCCTTGAAATCCGTAACATGCTGGTCAAGGCACTGTTTGAAATGCAGGAAACCCTCGGTGAAAAGGCCCTGGCTTTCAACGACATTATCAAGATCGGTCGCACCCATCTGCAGGATGCCACCCCTGTACGTCTCGGCCAGGTGTTTTCGGGCTACGCCCGGCAGCTTGCGCTGGCCATCCGCGGCATCGAACGCGCTCAGGACGATCTGCTGGAACTGGCCCTGGGCGGAACCGCCGTAGGCACCGGCCTTAATGCACATCCGCAATTCGCCTCCCGTGTCATCGCCGCCATCAGCGACCATTGCGGTCTCGAATTTCGCGAGGCCAGCAACCATTTCGAAGCACAGGCCGCCAAGGATGCCGTGGTGGCCGCCAGCGGCGCCCTCAAGCGGACCGCATGCGCGCTGTTCAAGATCGCCAACGATATCCGCCTGCTCGGCAGCGGCCCGCGCTGCGGCATCGGCGAGTTGCTGTTGCCGCCGGTACAACCGGGCAGCTCCATCATGCCGGGCAAAGTCAATCCGGTCATGGCGGAAAGCCTCATGCAGGTATGCAGCCAGGTGATCGGCAACGATGCGGCCATCACCCTGGGCGGACTGTCCGGCAATTTCGAGTTAAATGTGATGATGCCGGTCATGACCCACAACCTGCTGCAATCGATCGCACTGTTGGGCAACGCCTCCACCCAGTTCACCCTGCGCTGTCTGCAGGGGCTGGAAGCCGACCGGACGCGCTGCGAATCGCTGGTGGAACAGAGCCTGGCCATGTGTACCGCGATGGCGCCGGTGATCGGCTACGACAAGGCAGCGGATATCGCCAAACAGGCCTTTGCCACCGGTCGCACCGTACGCGAAGTGGCACTGGAGCAGAAAGTGCTACCGGCCGAGGAACTGACGAGCATCCTGGACCCGCGCCCCATGACCGAACCCGGAATCCCGGGAAAAACCCGCTAGCAATCAAAGTCGGCCGGGGCTCACGCCCCGGCCGTTGTTTGCCTTCAAACCCTCAGGTATTCGCCAAGGCGCGCACCGCCTCTTCACCGAGTACTTCCCGCTGCCAGTTTTTCAGCACCCCCAGCTCTGCCACCTGCTGCAAACTGGCGGGACAGACCCTGGCCAGCGCTTCGAGTTGGGCATTATTGACCAGCACGCCGGGATCCATGGCCAACCGTTCGGCCATGGCACTGCGCACGTTTTTAAGCACCTTCATGCGCTCCTCCACGGCCGGGTCGCGCTCGCGCCGCTCGCCACGGGGATACACCGGCCATTGCTCCTTGGGCAATGCCATGCCCTTGCGCACCGCGCCGAGCAGAGCACGTCCGTAGCGATCCGCCAGCCGCGGCGAAAAACCTTCGACATTACTCGTCTCTCCAAGACCGCCAGGCATGATCCGGGCCAGATCGAGCAGGGTCTTATTGCCGACGATTTTAAACGGGGGACGATCCCTGCGGCAGGCTTCCTCATCGCGCCATTGCAACAATTGATCGAGTACCGCCAGCTGCTTGCGCTCCAGCAGCGCGGCGCCCTTGACACGCAAAAACAGCGGACCGTTATTTTCCGACGGACGCACCTGCTCGAGCAACGCAAACTCCTCCTCGGCCCAGCTCAGACGCCCCATGTCCCGCAAACGCTGTTCGAGCATTTCCGCCAATTGATGAAGATGACAGGTATCTTCCGCGGCATAACGGACCATGCCCTCCTCCAGAGGGCGCTTCGACCAGTCGGC
>DIKU01000142.1:0-1588 GCA_002424645.1 Pelobacter sp. UBA5610
CAGCCCAAGGTTCAGCTTGAGGATGCTCGTGTTGTCGGTGTGGAAGCTTTGCTGCGATGGCACCATCCCGAGCTGGGCATGCTTATGCCCGACCGGTTTATCAGTATTGCCGAGGAGACCGGACTAATCGTTGAAATCGGCGCATGGATATTGGAAACCGCCTGCAGAGCGGCGGTGGACTTCAATCGGAACAGTTCGGTCCCGTTCAAGGTCGCGGTGAATCTCTCCTACCGGCAGTTCGTTCAAAACGACCTCGCCGCTACCGTGAAGGCCATTTTGGAAAGCACGGGCTGCCGGGGGGAATGGCTGGAATGCGAAATCACCGAGAGTCTGATGATCGAGGATAATCCCCAGGTGCGCAAGACTCTCGAAGCTTTACGCGCCCTTGGTGTTACCATCGCCATCGACGATTTCGGCACTGGTTATTCCGCCTTGAATTATCTCACCCGGTTTCCCATCGACGTCCTCAAAATTGATCGCTCGTTTGTCAGCGGCATTGATGCAGATCCGCGCAAGGTCGGTCTGGTAAAGGTCTTTATTTCCCTGGGAACCAATTTCGATATGCAGATTGTTGCGGAAGGCGTGGAAACCGTCGATGAGTCGATGGTGCTGCAACAGTTGGGATGTGGCCTTGCCCAGGGTTATCTGCATGGCAGGCCGCAGCCTTTTGATGCTTTGATGGCAACTCTGTAGGCGAATCCACCATAAACAGACTGTCTGCACTCAATCCGCGGGATTTTTGTGCGACCGTGATGCTTCATAATTACTCGGTCTTGGCAGCGTATCCGGTTTTACTCCCTTTCGGGAAGCGGTCGATCTTCCCATACGCAGACTTGTGAGCGGATATCCCTTCTTTTGCCTTTTTGCTGTTTTTAGCCCGGAGATTTATGTATTCTTCATGAATGTTTAGTGTTGAATACATCCTTTTTCAAACCGGGAGCCATGCATGGATACTCTTGACAGGGACACAGCCAGGCAACTGTACAAACAATATCGAAAAAACCGGGATGGCATCAGAAACTGCCCGGAAATGGCCTCCATCTGCCTGATCTGCGAATCGATTCATATCGTTGCCGTGGAGGGCAACCCTTACAAGCTGGTCTGCCGTAATTGCGGCTTTGCTTTTCATCGGTATGAGTGCAGCGCTTGCGGTGCCACCATTGATGGACGCGATCCCCGGAATCCCCCGTGCGAGAAGTGCGGCTTGAGGGTATGCACCTGTGGGGCATGCGAGTGTCCAACGTAGGTGCTGCATGATTCTGGAGCGTTGTTACCGACAGGGGGCGACCTTCATTTCACACTTAATTTACTCCCGTTACAAAGTCCGTGAGGACGCCGCAAAAATTTCTCCTTGAAATACCCCGCATGCCCTTGCCAAAGCAAACTAAACGCGGGACACTTCTATCAAAACAGGCCGGTGTTGGAGCGGTTATCTGCCTTGGGTTATAAGGGTTTGCCGGGGATGCCGACCAGGAGGTGAAATCGGAGGTGCTATGGATACGGGCGACGAGGGGAGCGATGTGCTGAATAAAGGTGTCGGGGGCATGAATGCCCAAACCGGCTCTTGCCGGGTGGGACCGGAGGCCGA
>DIKU01000142.1:1618-9622 GCA_002424645.1 Pelobacter sp. UBA5610
GAGGCGGTAGGTCCTGCCGTGGTCGGGGTGTTTGCCGGCAAGGGGATGCGGGGCGGCGCCGCCGAACCCGCCGGTGCCGGCTCCGGAGTCATCATCGCGCCGGACGGTTATATCCTCACCAACGATCATGTGGTGCAGGCGGCTACGTATCTTACCGTGATCCTGCAGGACGGCACCTGTCTGGAAGCGACCCGGGTCGGTATCGATCCGGATACCGACCTGGCGGTGCTGCGTGCCGAAGGCTCCGGTTTGCCTTGTGTCGACATGGGTGAATCGAAGCCTCTACGGGGCGGACAGTTGGTGGTCGCATCGGCAATCCTTTCGGTTTTTCATTCACCGTGTCCACCGGGGTGGTGAGTGCGCTCGGACGGGCTTTGCGCAGCCGCGAAGGGCGTTTGATCGAAAATATCATCCAGCACACCGCGCCGCTTAATCCGGGCAACTCGGGTGTACCGCTGGTTGACGCCCACGGCCTGCTGGTCGGGATGAATGCCGCGATTATAGCCCAGGCCCAGGGATCGGGTTTGCCATCCCCGCCGCCACCGCGCGCATGGTTGTTACGGGGTTAATGACCCACGGACGGGTGCGGCGGGCGTATCTTGGTCTGGTCGGGCAACCGCGCCCTCTTCCGCGTTCTCTTGCGCGTCGGCTCCATCTGAAAGAATCGGCCGCCGTGGAGGTGGCCGCGCTTGATCCCCACGGTCCGGCCGCCAGAGCCGGTGTTTGCAAGGGTGACCTGATCATCCATCTGGCTGACCAGCCCACCTCCAGTGTTGACGATATTCACCATTTGCTTGGCGAGTGGACGATCGGTGAACCGCTGCCGGTGGTTATCCTGCGCGGCGAGGGGCAACAAAAGGTCCATATCGTACCGACGGAAGGGACCGGCACCTGACCGGCTCTTTGAGGAAAGAGCGGAACCCTGGGAAGTCTGGTTTTCCCCTGAATCGTTAAGGTCGCGTTTTTCGGTCGACCTGCAAACCTGCCTTTAAATCGCAAATCTTCTGAAACTTTCGCATATTCACCTGCTTTCCCGAAACGCCAAGACGCCATTTCGCCCCTCCATTTACAATTAAAAAAATAACAAAAATAGTAATAATTTAACTTGTAAACTCTCGTTGGAGGTGTTAAACAATAACCGAATTGGTTATAGATTTATTTTGGTATATAGAAATCGTCTCTTCCAAATTTACCTTCCTGGTTCGAATGCTTTTCAGGCCGCAACCCATGCAAAGCTTTCGGATACTGGCGGCGTATCTATCCCCCTTGGAGCTTTTATGTCCTGGAAAAACATTCATCTGACCGGCAAATTTGCCATTGGTTTCGGTGCGATACTGGCCCTGTTGTTGCTGCTGTCAGGATGGGCCATCTTCGGTATCAGCACCATCGTCAAGGATGCCGCGGAGGTTATTGGCGGCAATGCGCTTCGTGCCGAGATCACGGAGATAAAAATGGCGCATATCCAGTGGGCCACCCAGGTGAATCGTCTTCTTACCGACGATCAGGTTACCGAGTTGACGGTGCAGACCGATCCGCATCAATGCAGTTTTGGCAAATGGTATTACGGCGAGGGTCGCAAACATGCTGAGACAATGGTGCCGGAATTGGTCGAAGTGCTTGCGCGGATAGAGGAGCCGCATCGTAAAATGCATGAGTCCGCCGTCACCATAAGTAAGCTGTTTAACCAGGCCGACCATGAACTGCCCGCAATTCTTGCTGCCAAGGAGGCGGATCACCTTGCCTGGGTCAACCGGCTGATGACGGTTTTGGATCAAAATCTCAAATCACTGGATGTCGAAACCGATCCCGCATTGTGCGGCCTGGGAAAGTTTCTTGATAGTGACAAGGCAAAACAGGCCGCCGCTGCCGATCCGGAAATGGCCCGTTTGCTGGCAGAGATCAAAGCTCCCCATGAGCGCCTTCATCAATCAGCGGTTAAAATCGGGCAACATCTGGGTGAAAAGCAGCGGGTTCGATCTATCTTTGAGATGGAGTCTCTCCCTGCACTAAGTGAAACCCGCCGGTATCTTAATGATCTGAAAGATCGCTCAACCCAGCTGCTTGCGGGCATGGATGACGCCAAGGCTGTCTATGCCTCGCAGACTCTGCCTGTGCTGGCAACGCTTGGAGGCATGTTTGACGCTATTACACGCACGGTTGGTGAACGTGTCATGACGGATCAGCAGATGCTTGCGTCTGCCGGTAAAACCCGCATGGGGGTCTTAATCGTCACAGTGGTTGCGCTGTTGGCCGGGGTCTTTCTGGCCGTAATTATTGCCCGAGGCATTATTAATCCTATAAAAGCAAGTTGCGCCATGATTCTCGATCTCGAAAGAGGTCGCCTTGATCGGCGACTTAATATGCAACGTGAAGATGAAATCGGCCAGATGGCTAAGGCTATGGATGCTTTTGCCGATAATCTCGGAAGCGAGGTTGTCGGTGCTTTCAACAGTCTTGCCGCAGGGGACTTTACGTTTGAAGCGGAAGGATTGATCCGCGAACCTCTGGCCAGGGCCAACGCGGCTCTGTGCGACCTGGTGGAGAAGATTTTGGTAACCGGAGAACATATTGCCTCGGGATCGCTGCAAATCTCTGACGCAGCCCAGCATCTCTCCCAGGGCGCTACAGAATCGGCAGCCTCCATCGAGCAGATAAGTGCCTCGATGACAGAAATGGCCTCCCAGACTCAGCAGACCGCTCAGAACGCCGACCAGGTCAATCGCTTGGCCGATCAAGCCAGGCATGCGGCGGAAAAGGGGAATCGGCAGATGGCGGAAATGGTCCACGCCATGACCGATATCGATGACGCGGGGAAGAATATCTTCAGGATTATCAAAGTCATCGACGAGATCGCTTTCCAAACCAATCTGCTGGCCCTTAACGCCGCGGTTGAGGCGGCCAGGGCCGGGCAGCATGGCAAGGGTTTCGCGGTGGTTGCCGAAGAGGTGCGCAGTCTGGCAAATCGCAGTGCCCAGGCCGCCATGGAGACGACGGAGCTAATCGAAAAATCGGTCCAGAAAACCCAAAACGGCAGCCAGATAGCCGAAGAAACGGATAAGGCCCTTAAGCAGATTCTGGAGGAAATCGCTACAGTGTCTGATGTGGTGGCCGAAATTGCTGCCGCTGCCAATGAGCAGGCCCAAGGTATCGCTCAGGTCAACCAGGGATTGGCGCAGATCGATCAGGTTACACAATCCAACACGGCCAATGCGGAAGAAAGTGCGGCCTCGGCCGCGGAGTTGTCCGGACAGGCTGGGCAGCTCCAGAAGATGTTGCACCGATTCAAGGTGGCAAGGATTACCCATCAGGCTGCAACTGTTTCGTCATCAAGAATATCGGATATGGGCGTGGGCAGGACTCCCCCGGTTGAAGACCACCACCTCGGGGTAGTCATGGCTCTGCCCGAACCGGAACCGGTTATTGCTCTGGACGATTCGGAGTTTGGACGTTTCTGAGGATGCTTTTTATTGAATGTGGCGGCCGTCGCTGCAGCAGACATTCTGGCGGCCGTTTCCTTGAAAGGTTGAATCGAATTTCAGGGGGGCAATAGGTATGGCATCTCACTTGGCAATCGTGCAGGTGTATAAAAACGAAGCACTCATCCAGGTGGGAAACAGGCCGCACATCGGACCGCTCTTTGTTGTTGATTCCCTACTCAAATAGTAGGCTTTTATGCCTTTAGTAAAACTTTGTTTGGGTTGTTATGCGAGTACAGATTGGGAAAGATGCTGCCGCTGGAAAACAATGCAGCGGTTTAGAGGATCTTGTTTTTTTTCTGAACAAGGTTCTAACTTGAAACGCTTTTCTATCGAAAAGCGGCAATGTCCAGGAAAAAATGTCTTAATTTAAGTACTTGCATAGTTCTTTTTTGGAGGTGGGATGATAGTGTGCGCCGCTTCAGTCATCTCGATATTGAATTGTTTTAATTGGAAAAAAATTGATGAATACACTTAGATCATGTGTAACAAAAAATATCTTTTTGTGCGGGTATTGAGATTTTTGTTGCAGGCTATCGAAAATAATATTGCCGAAAACCAATGTACGAAAGTTAGCGAACTCCAAAGGTGAGCGTAAGCGGGTGTAATCATGTAAACCAAAGCTCGTTGCAATCACTTGGTCTTGTTTATATCGTGTTGGCATGACCCTTGCTAATGCCTCCTCCTCCTTGACGCTTGTGGCCTATTTATCGCTGCAGGTTCCAGTCAAGGGCATTTTTTAATCGGAGGAAATCATGTATTGGAGAAATTTTAAACTGTCCGGGAAATTCAGTCTCGGATTCGGAGTTGTCCTGGCGCTATTGGTCCTTCTGGCCGGGTGGTCGATCATGGGTATTGGCACCATTATTACGGATGCCGAGAAGATCATCACAGCCGACGGTTTGCGCACCGAAATCCGGGAGATCAAAATGGCGCATATGGAATGGGCCGCCCGGGTGAAAGACTTTTTGATGGATGCTCAAATAGCCGAACTGAATGTCGCGACTGATCCGACGAAATGTCGTTTCGGGACATGGTATTACGGCGAGGCGCGCAAACAGGCGGAAATCGAATTACCTGAGTTGGCTTCGGTTTTGGCGCGCATTGAGGAACCGCATCGCAAGATGCATGAGGCTGCGAAGGTTCTTGGCAGCCTCCCGGTAAGGGGGGAAAGCAAGCTTTCAACCGCAAGTGACACCGGACACGTAGCGGTGGTGGCCGGCAACGATGAGCAACAGGTCGTATACGAAAACCAGGTGGTTCCGGCGATGGATCAAGTTCAACGTCTGTTTGATGAAATTATCGATACCATCGATAAACATACGATATCCGATGAAGAGATGCTTGCAGATGCCAATAAAACCAGGATGGGGGTTGTGCTGGTTACCGTGGTTGCCCTGCTTCTGGGTATTGGCTTGGCCGTTGTCATTGCGCGGTCTATCGTAGGCCCATTAAGGGATAGTTGCGCCATGATTCTCGATCTGGAAAAAGGTCGACTTGATCGGCGTCTGAATATGCAGCGCGGGGACGAGATCGGTTTGATGGCCAATGCGATGGATGCCTTTGCCGATAACCTCAGTAACGAGGTGCTTGGTGCATTCGACAGTTTGGCGTCCGGAGATTTTACTTTCCAGGCCGAAGGACTGATTCGGGAACCTTTGGCAAAAGCCAACGCGGCCCTGTGCGATCTGGTACATCAGCTTCAGGTCTCCGGAGAACAGATTGCTTCCGGGGCCATGCAGATTTCCAGTGCGGCCGAACACCTTTCACAGGGCGCCACCGAATCGGCTTCCGCCATAGAAGAAATAAGTGCCTCGATGATGGAAATGGCTGCCCAGACCCAGCAAACCGCAGGAAGTGCCGCCCAGGCCAGCAAAATGGCCGAGCAGGTTAAGCAGGCGGCGGAGAAGGGTAGTCAGCGGATGGAGCAGATGGTCCGGGCAATGTCCGACATCGATGAGGCAGGGCAAGATATCTCCAGGATTATCAAGGTTATAGATGAGATCGCCTTTCAGACCAATTTGCTGGCACTCAACGCTGCCGTAGAAGCTGCTCGGGCGGGGCAGCACGGAAAAGGTTTTGCCGTGGTCGCGGAGGAGGTGCGTAGTTTGGCGACACGCAGTGCTCAGGCGGCCCGGGAGACCACAGGGTTGATAGAAAAATCGGTTCAGAAAACCCAACACGGTAATCAGATCGCGGGTGAGACGGAAAAAGCTCTGATGGAAATTCTGGACGGAGTTGAAAGAGTATCGGGACTGGTTGGTGAAATTGCCGTCGCATCCAACGAGCAGGCCGAAGGCATTGGTCAGGTCAATCAGGGACTGGGTCAGATAGACCAGGTTACACAAGCCAATACAGCCAACTCGGAGGAAAGCGCGGCATCCGCGGAGGAGCTTTCGGGACAGGCCGAAGAGATGCACCGGATGCTGAATCGTTTCAAGGTAGCGAATAGCGCCCATCACACCGCTGCTGTTTCGTTAACCAAAAAACTGGAAAGGGGCGTCGTCAGGCCCTTCCCGGCAAAAGGGAAAATCGTCAGGGCAGCCATGGCGCTCCCCGAACCAGAACCTGCCATTGCTCTGGACGATTCGGAGTTTGGACGTTTCTGAGGACTCCGGCATGGATTGAATCAGGCCGCCAACGGCAGCAGGTGCCTTGGCGGCTTTATTTTATAAACATCCGGTGGGGGATGGCAACTTCGGAATAAAATGTTAGAGCGGATTTTGCCGTTTTCTATTTTGATCCAACCGAATGCATGAATTTCCCGGGTAAAAGGCGCGATAAATGTTCCGGCACTTCAAATCTCTGGAGCAGGCAGAGTTTCAGGATGATAATAGTTATTCATCACATTTCAGGAGCCGTGCTTGAAAAACCATGAATTAATGGCCATTGCTATGATTTGTCTTGGTGCCATGATCATGCTAGTCGGCATCATCAATTATCGGTCTAATATCCGCAGTTCCTACCACCTGTTCTACAAGTCCAGCAGGAATGTTCACAAGCTTTGCATGGTTTACATGTTGCTGATGGGTTTTTTTCTGGTTGGATATCTGCTTATTATTTATACGATTATTTGCGATGTCCCCCTTTGCGGGGCGATTTTCGTCGGAGTTATTTTCTTGTTCGGAGCGGTTTTCGTTTATTTGGGGACCAAGCTGCAAGCTATCATGTTTTATTCCATCAACCTGAATAACGACGAAATTGTGCGAAAAAACCGGCAGTTGGATCAGACGGAAAGTGCCACCATCTACGCCTTGGCGTATCAGGCTGAAATGCGAGACACCGGTACCGGCAAACACCTGGAGAGAACTTCAGAATACCTGCGGATTCTGGCGGAGCAGATGGCCGTGTCGAGTTGCTATAGGAATTATTTAACTCCGGAGTACATAGCGGACCTGCTGAAATCCGCACCCCTGCACGATATCGGCAAGGTAGGGGTGCCGGATGCCATTCTGAAAAAAGAAGGGAAGCTGTCCGAGGCAGAGTTTGAATTGATCAAGGATCATTGTGCGATGGGTGAAGCCACCCTCGCCAAAGCAGAGGGCCGACTCGATTTTCGGTCCTTTCTGGTCATGGCGGTCACCATCGCCAGATCCCACCATGAAAAGTGGAACGGACGCGGCTATCCCGATGGCCTGCGCGGTACGCAGATCCCCCTCTCCGCCCGTATGATGGCCATCGTTGATGTGTATGATGCTTTGCGCAGCGAGCGGTGCTATAAAAAAGCCTACTCGCACGACACGGCGATGGAGGTTATTGCCGCCGAGCGCGGGGAGCATTTTGATCCGGCTATCGTGGATGCCTTTTTGGACGTAAATCAAAAGATTTATCAGGTTTCACGGCGGTTGGTGGATTGATGGTTTGTCACTTTAGGGGTAAATATGGGTGGGGTTGCATTGTCGACATATCAAGAGATTATCGAATATCTGTTGCAGCTGGCCGATCCGCAGACAGCCGAAAAGTCCCGGAGGTTTTTCAAGACGGCAAGAGGGCAATACGGGTACGGAGATGTATTCCTGGGGATCAAGGTGCCGATCGTGCGCCAGGCGGTAAAGAAATACAGAAATGCCCCGATACCTGTGGCAAAAGAGCTGTTGCAATCCGGGTATCACGAGGTTCGGTTGTTTTCCCTGCTGCTGCTGGTTGAGCGTTTTTGCAAAGCGAGCGAAAGTGAGCGGGAGGAGATCTATCGTACCTATCTGGCCTATACCCGGCATATCAATAACTGGGATCTGGTGGACAGTTCCGCCTATCACATTGTCGGCGCCTATCTGGAGAATCGCGATACTTCGGTGTTGGATGATCTGGCCAGATCCGATTCGCTCTGGGAGCGGCGCATAGCCATCATCGCGACGTTTCATTTCATCAGGAAAAGCCGGTTTGGCGCGACGTTGCGAATTGCGGAACAACTGCTCGGAGATCGGGAAGACCTGATCCACAAGGCCGTGGGCTGGATGCTGCGAGAGGTCGGGAAGCGCGATCTGAATGCGGAAGTAAGCTTTTTGAAGACGCATTACCGGAGCATGCC
>DIKU01000142.1:9645-17365 GCA_002424645.1 Pelobacter sp. UBA5610
TGAACGGGGAGATATAATTAGCTGCGCTTCTGATTCTAAAATCGCCACAGGTCCCGTCTCGTAATCTCGACACTCCACTTTTTGAGCCTTACCCATAACTTAGGCAGGGCGTGTCGGATATGTGGCTTTTTCACCACCTAGATAATCCCCTATCCTTTTACTCCCGGATTTGCCGTCACCCATTGCCAGTATGACCGTTGCGCCACCGCGCACGATGTCACCACCTGCAAAGACCCCGGGCAGATTGGTGGCACCGTTTTCATCGGTTTCAATGTTACCCCATTTATTCAGTTTCAACTCCGGAGCGGTCGCGGTCAGAAGTGGATTGGCGCGGGTTCCGATGGCGTTGACCACCACATCGACTTCCAGAACAAAGGTGTCGTCCTCGATGGGCACCGGCCGACGGCGCCCGGAGGCGTCGGGTTCTCCGAGTTCCATGCGCTGGCAGAGCAGGCCTTTGACCCAGCCGTTTTCATCTCCGAGGATTTCCAGGGGGGCCGCCAGCAAAATAAATTCGATCCCTTCTTCCTTGGCATGATGGCTTTCTTCGATCCGTGCCGGCATTTCCTTCTCGGTGCGCCGGTAAAGGATGATGGAGCGCTCCGCGCCCAGCCGTCGGGAGGTGCGTACAGCGTCCATGGCGGTGTTGCCGCCGCCGATGACCGCGACCCGTTTGCCGCGGATGATCGGTGTAGGCATATCATCACGCCAGGCGGCCATCAGGTTGACCCGGGTCAAGTACTCGTTGGCGGAGTAGACGCCTTTGAGGTTTTCGCCATCGATGTTCAACATGACCGGCAATCCGGCTCCGTTCCCGATAAAGACGGCGTCGAACTCCTCGCGCAGTTCATCGAGAGCCACCGTTTTGCCGACCACCACATTGCACTCGATCTCAACGCCGAGATCTTTGAGGCGCTCTACCTCGATATCGACGATACGCTTTGGCAGGCGAAACTCGGGGATACCGTAGCGCAACACGCCGCCGGTATCATGCAGGGCTTCGAACAGTGTGACGGCGTGCCCTTTGCGGGCCAATTCGCCGGCCATGGTGAGTCCGGCGGGACCCGATCCGACAATGGAGACTTTGTGTCCGGTGGGTGACGGCCGTTCTTCTCCGTGCAGTTTGTCGGGGTGAGCCAAGGCCCAGTCGGCAACAAACCTTTCCAGATAACCGATGGCCACCGGGTCACCTTTGGCACCGCGCACGCAGATCTGCTCGCACTGGGTCTCCTGGGGGCAGACCCGGCCACAGACGGCCGGCAGGGTGTTGTCAGCCAGCAGGATACGTGCGGCTTCGGGCAGGTCACCCACGGCCAGGGCGGCGATAAATTCCGGGATGCGAACCCGCACCGGACAGCCGGCGACACAGGGACGGGATTTGCACAGCAGGCAACGCTGGGCTTCGCGCATGGCCAGTTCTTCGGTGAGCCCCCGGTTGACTTCCTCGAAGTTGCCAATGCGGCGGCCGGGGTCCTGTTCGGGCATTTTTACCCGTTCAATAGCCATGCGTTCTTTGGGAGTCAGATCTTTTTTCATGATGTATATTATCGTTTCACTTTGGTGATTTTTTCACGCAATTCTTCGGGTAGTTCGGAAAGGATTTTGGCCTCGGTTTCCCGGTACATGGACAGCCGGTCAATCAGTAGCCCGAAGTCGACCAGGTGGCCGTCGAACTCCGGTCCGTCGACGCAGGCGAATTTGGTTTCGTCGCCGACCTTGACGCGACAGCCACCGCACATCCCGGTGCCATCGATCATGATGGGGTTGAGGCTGACAATGGTTTTGATCCCGTACGGACGGGTAAGTTCGGCCACGGCCCGCATCATGGGAACGGGGCCGATGGCAAAAACCGCTGCCGGTCGTTTGTCCGGGTCATCGATCAATTCTTGCAGGGCATGGGTTACGAATCCCTTTCGCCCGAGGCTGCCGTCTTCGGTAGCGATGAGAACCGTATCGGAAAAGGCACTCAGTTCATCGGCCAAGATGATGAAGGGCTTGGATCTTCCTCCGATAATGGTGGTTACCTCATTGCCCGCGTCCGCCAGAGCCTTGGCCAGGGGATACAAAACCGCGGTTCCGAGCCCTCCACCCACGCAGGCGATGCGCCCCCATATGTCAATCTCGGTTGCTTTCCCGAGGGGGCCGGCGATATCGCGTAGGGAACCGCCGACGGGAGTGTTGGCGATTTTAAGGGTCGAGGTGCCGACGGCCTGAATGAACAGGGTGATGGTGCCGGCCTGCGGGTCGGCATCACCTATGGTCAAGGGGATGCGTTCACCACCTGCTTCGGGATGTATTATGACAAACTGGCCCGGTTGTCGGGCTTTGGCAATGCGCGGAGCGCGGATCACCATGCGGTGCACATTGGGAGCCAGTGTGACGTTTTGCAGAACTTCAAACATGTTCTCTCCATCAGATTAAAAACGGGGAGTGACCGAGAACTCCGAAGCAGGAAGCCCTCTCTGTTTTGCACTATCAGTACTCATCGATCTTCTCAGCCATGGGGCTTTTTCGCACATATCCTGGCTTAGCCACTAAATAGATCGATTCCTTTCGGTACTTAATCGATATATTACAGGGATCCTTTCCAGGTGCGTTTCGCCCGGAAAATCAGTTTTTTGGCGAAAGGTGTCCCACGATGATTGCGTAAATTACAGGGGGTATCATCTGGGCCGGATCGGATAATAAGCATGAAAGCATCATAGCGTGGCTGATATTCCGGCAGCGCATGCGTGTTCTTTGGAATTTTATGTCGGATCGCTCCACCAAACTTTGTTTGATGGAGCGATCCGTTTTTCATCAGGGGGACCCGTCAGACTAGCCCCAGAGCAAGCATGGCCTTGGCGACTTTGATGAAGCCCGCAATATTTGCACCGTTCACCAGATTGCCTGGCGTGCCAAATTCCAAGGCCGTCTCGGCAACGTTCTTGTGGATGTTGATCATGATTTCGTGCAGCTTTTTCTCGGTAAACTCAAAGGACCAAGAGTCCCGGCTGGCATTCTGCTGCATTTCCAATGCCGAGGTCGCAACGCCTCCGGCATTGGCGGCCTTGGCCGGACCGTAGGCGATCTTGGCATCGAGGAAAACACTAACCCCTTCAGGCGTGGTGGGCATATTGGCCCCTTCGCCGACGGCGATGCAACCGTTCTTAACCAGGGTTGCGGCATCCTTACCAGTCAGTTCGTTCTGCGTGGCGCAGGGGAAGGCAACCTGGCAAGGGATGTCCCAGATGTTGCCGTTTTCGGTGTAAACCGCGTCGGAGTGATAGCTTACATAGTCACGAATGCGGCGACGCTCGACTTCCTTGAGCTGTTTGACGAGGTCAAGATCTATTCCTCTCTGGTGATAAAGGACGCCATTGGAATCGGAGCAGGCCACAATCTTTGCACCGAGATGGGACAGTTTTTCCATGGCATAGATGGCCACATTGCCTGAGCCTGAGATCGTACAGAGCTTGCCTTCCAGCGAGTCGCCGCGGGCTTTGAGCATCTCTTCAACGAAGTAGACGGTACCGTATCCGGTCGCTTCGGTGCGCACGAGGGAACCGCCCCAGCTAAGGCCTTTTCCTGTCAGTACGCCGGCTTCGTACTTGTTGGTGATGCGTTTGTATTGACCGAACATGTAGCCGATTTCGCGGCCACCGACTCCGATATCGCCGGCAGGAACGTCGGTGTGCTCACCCAGGTGGCGGTACATTTCGGTCATGAAGCTTTGGCAAAAGCGCATGATTTCACTGTCGGATTTGCCTTTAGGATCGAAGTCGGATCCTCCCTTGCCACCACCGATTGGCATCCCCGTAAGGGAATTTTTAAATATCTGTTCAAATCCAAGAAATTTTATAATTCCAAGATAGACCGAAGGGTGAAAGCGCAACCCGCCCTTGTAGGGACCAAGGGCACTGTTGAATTCGACGCGGAATCCACGATTGATATGCACCTGCCCCTGATCATCCTGCCATGGTACCCGGAAAATAATCTGGCGCTCCGGTTCGCAAATCCGCTCAATGATCTTATATTCACGAAACTCCGGATATTTGCCAAGAACGGGTCCGAGTGACTCGAGGACTTCTCGAACGGCCTGATGAAACTCCGATTCACCAGGGTTGCGCGCTAACACTTCTTGATATATCGGAGCAACTTTTTCATCCAGCAATACGGTCATGTTTCCTCCTGTTTGATTTAAGGTTGTGCATAAAAAAAAGGCAAAATCGTGTCAAAAATTAGGCAGAGGAATGATAGTTTAAGTTTAGCTAGGATGTCCAGAGAAAAACAAAGGCAAGATGAGCTATTGTGCAAAAAAAATAAACAAGAAATGCTCAAAAAATAATCGTAGAATATCGGAATGCAAGATTTGTCGGTTTAGGAGGGAAATTCTCGCATCGGCGAGAGGACAAAGAATTTTGCAACGGATCTATCTGCTAAAAGAAGGATGTGAGACATGTCCAGTTACAATCTGGAAGGAATATCTCCACCCGCAAAGGGGATTTACATGGATCTTATTCAGTTTTCGAATGGGAGGGTGCATGCATATGGAGACAGGTTATTGGCCGCATAGCTGGGACTGTTCTCACCGTGGCTACCTGAATTCCCCGTTCCTCTCACAAGCATTTGTCCGGCCCGGATTGAATTGAGGCAGCGCCTTTAAAGGGCAACCTACGGTGACAATCAAGACGCCCATGACAGGACCAAGTTGCCGATTTGACGCTGGCTACTGGCCATGGTATTTCATGATCAACTCCAGCAAGGGGGCATCTTTTGTCTTCTCGGCTAAGCGACCCGTATACAATCAGTAGATCGCCTGGAAAATAGGCCATGGCATCCGGCCAGAATGGCAGTGCATGCGGTTTTTTTTGGAATTTGCGCCTCACCTGACTTTGTATGGTAGATAGGTCCGATAAAAAGCCCGACTCATGTTGGGCTTTCCTTCTGGGAATCAGCCAAAACAGACAACCTGCTGAGCCAAAACATCCGACATCAATTGGAGCTCGCCTTCATCCAGGAACACAACCTTTACGATATCTCTAAATCGAGCAGCTGATGGTTCCAAATCCTCCAATTGATTAGCGTAGTTGTCTAGGAACCCGGGATTGAAGGTACAATGGCTATCTTCCGGGAACAATGCCAGGTAGAAAATTTCGGTTTCTACCAAATCCTGAAAAAAATGGCTTCCGAACGAAAGTTCCGGCATCAGTCCACCGGCAGGAAAAGCAACTTCGGCCAAGATGGATACATTATTGATTTCGGAAAATCCTACGGGTATGCCCAATGAAGGCGTCGTTGTCCCCCAGCGACCCGGCCCCATAAGCAATGTGGGCATATTTTTTGGATTACATATCTTTTTATTGAGCCGCCCTACCATGCGGGCAATTTCATATTTGTCGGTCAGCGGCAAAAGACAGTAACCTGCCGGTTCCACCCAAATGATGCACCGGACAGGCTGAACGACATTGCCCCCCATGAAATGACCTTCCGATTGAAAAAGAACCCGGTCGTCTGTTAAGTCTTGCGGAATCTGAACGCCCTTTTCGAAACCGCGCGTCTGCAGAGGTCGGCACTGAACCAGATTGATCTTCGGTGCATCATCAAGGGGAAAATTAACAGTAAACTCTATATCAACCGGATATTTATAATGATTTTCCAAAGTTTTAAGCATGCGTTGCATCAGTTTTGCAAAACCTGTTTCGGAAAGCAGCTTTTCAAAAGTCAGCAACCAGGCTTCACGGCTTTTGAGACCACGCTCTTCGAGCCTTTGCATGGCCTCACGGTCCGGTACGGCATAACGGGTTAGGTCGAAATGGAGACTATGGCTAGCGAGATTCGACAGAGAGATTGTTTCGGGAGCATTTTTTGTTACGTTTAGCACATCGACATCCCTCTGGGAGAAACGCCGTAAATCGGCTGAGTTTTTCAGAGGAACCTTGCAGGGCAGATCCAACGCTACGATTCGCGGATAGTCGTTTTCGGCGCGATCGACGGCGCGGGTTCCCAACCCGAGAACCAGACGCAGCATGCCCGCCGCCGGGTCCATATCCCTGTCCCAGACAAAGGCGTTGTAGGATGCGCCTACCCCGGCCAACTCCGGAAAGTAGAAATGGTCATGGTATGCCCCGGAAACCCTCTGCACAAGCAAAGCCATCTGCTCCTGATGTTTATCCAACCCCCGCTGTCGTCGGTAAGTCAGGGCATCTTCGCTCATAGTGCTTGCGAAAACCCGACGCACGGCATCTTCGAACTGTTCATATCGCTGTTCCGGCGATCCTTGGTTAACGCGGAAGAAACTTTCGTATTTGCCTGCGAAGGCATTACCAAAGCTGTCCTCAAGAAGGCTGCTGGAGCGCACGATTATCGGATACTGCCCGAAGTGTTCCAACATTTCCTGAAACTTATTACGTACATCGGGAGGAAAAGTCCCGTGGAGAAACTTTTCGTAAAGATCCGGTGCGCATTTGAAGTAGCCGTCCGGCGTTTTTTGCTCCATCAACAGCTTCCACCAGCCGTTATGGACTACATAGGAAAAATAGAGATCTGACGCGATATAAAAAGAATCGTGCGGTTCGAGATAATGCTGCCAATCAAAGGAAAAATCCCTGAGGAGCATATTTCGAGCCAGCAACATGCCGACGGACTTGCCACCGATATAGCCGGTGCCAATGGTACGGGACTTGATTTCTAAAAGGTCTTCCAGGGAAAAAGATGTCCGGGCAAGGGAAAGCATACGATCATCATGGCCTATCATGATGCGGCAAAGCTGATCGACCATTTCGTATTGTTCGCCTTTAGCCGTTGGAGCACTGGCCAACCCTTCTGCCTTAAGAAATAAACGATCCCAATAATCTAAATGCCGGTGTGCATTTTCTGTCTGGCGCTGGTATATCCGGGTAAGATTTGTAGCATCATAGCTATTCGCGATGGGGATAAATCTCTCGCCCTTTTTGACATGGGGAAGGAACATGGTTGGCGAATGCCGTTGCCAGACCTTGATAGGATGAACGTGAATATTCCCGTTGTGCGGATAAATATCCAACAGCACCTGCGTAGTGTTCTGGATCTGGGCAATCGTTTTGAAAGAGTGACTGCTACGAATGAGGGCGAAGTAGGCCACGGTATTCAATTCGAACAGGTAGGGGCAGGTTACCTGGAAAAAATTTCCGATCATGCCATCGGTAGCCCAGGCCAAAAGCAAATCGGAAAGACAATCAAACACGTAAAAAACATCCGGCCCCGTTTCCGTAAGTAAATTGTATACCTTGGCAGCAAAAGACTCGAACCCTCGGTAAGCATCTAATTCATGGACGGTAATCCCATCTTCCTGTTTAAGCAATGGCGGGTGCTGGGCAAACCTCATATAGACGATCTCGCGTCCTTCAGCCAGCGATTGTTTCGCGAAGTGCTGGACGAAATACTGATAGTCCCCAACACTGTCGACGCGCCAAACAACATTGTCGCCGATCCGCAAATGGTTCAGAATATCATCCAATCCAAAAAATCCTGTTGAGGCATGCGATTGCATGTTCATGCTTCTACCTTCGTGTGAAAGCGCTATACCTTATTAATAAACTCGGATTACCCGACCAAATTGCCAGCCTATTCTTTTTCGATGGTACCACAGAAAGAACAACCTTTTAGCAGCATAAGGCCCAAACTCGAAACCTCATCGTCGTAAAGATTGCCGATCCGGACCTCCTTTGACCTGTCTTCGCAATAGCGGACTCAGACAATT
>DIKU01000142.1:17413-22890 GCA_002424645.1 Pelobacter sp. UBA5610
TTTTCAGCAGGGGTACGAAAGCCTTAAGTTTTGTTGGTACCTGATTTAAATGCATTATCACCAGCTTCAAATCCTCTTGAGAGTGATCCGAGAGATCTGATTTCTTCAGAAAGTACTACCGTAGTAAACGAAATCTATTTTTCAGCAAGTCATCGGTTGCATTTGCCAGATGAATCCGCCAAATAAAAAACCTGCCAAATCAGTGCAAAAGATTGACAGCTTTTTGGGGTTCCGACAAGTTGTAGAGATGGTGCAAATAATCGAATTTAAACGGTATTTAGATAAATTTACGACTGTCTGTAAAAGGTGAAAACTCAGGCGATCTTGATCGTCTTGTAGAGGAAGTTCTTGAATTTGTAGAACAGGCGACGGTCCTCGCCGTCGCCGTTGGCATTGTCGCAGGCGCGCAGGACTTCGGCTATCTGCGGCATGCTGCCGGCACCGCGCGTCCGCGCCAGTTCCACCACTTCGGAGACCACATCCCGCGAGATGCGTTTTTCGGTATAGGGCGTATGCAGGCCGGACCAGAAATCCTCTTCGCCGCGTACGATGCGGTCGAGAATGTCCTGTGCCACCTGGCTTGTGAGTTTTTTTGCCGATTGATCTTCACCGCGCTGGCCGAGGGATGCCAGCACGCGGGCGATATCCGCCTCGTCGATATTGCGTCCTTTGTGGAAGAACAGGGCGCGCACCAGGATGGTGCGCAGTTCCCGGATGTTGCCGACGAAGTGGTGCTGGGCCAGTAACTGCTGCGCGCCGCGGCTCAGTACCGGGGCTTCCTGTTCGGCTTCTTCCGGTTTTTTATATACCTGGTGCAGCTTGCCGAGGAAATGCAGCGCCAGGTCGGGGATATCTTCGCGCCGTTCGTTGAGGGACGGCACTTCAATGGCCAGCTCCGACAGGCGGTGATACAGATCCTCGCGAAACCGCCCCTCGCGGATCAGCTGGCCCAGATCCCGGTTGGTGGCCGCAACCAGCAGCACCCGGGCGTAGCGGGTATGGTTCTCGCCGAGGCGCACGAAACCGCCGTTGTCGAGAAACCGCAGCAGCTGTACCTGGGTCTTGGGGTCGGCGTCGCCGATTTCATCGAGGAACACCAGCCCGCCGTGCGCTTCTTCGAGAATCCCCTTGCGGTCCGCATGGGCTCCGGTAAAGGCGCCGCGCTTGTGGCCGAACAGCTCGGAGTAAGTCAACTCTCCGCTGTAGGCGGCGATGTTGGTCTTTTTCACCGGCAATTCGCTCTTGCCGTCGATGTTCTGCTGGTACATCTGGTTAAGCCGCGAGTAGATGTTATTGAACAGAAACTCCTTGCCGCTGCCGGTATCCCCGGTAATCAGGATGGAGGGCAGCCCCAGGGTCGCTTCCTGCACATCGCTGTTGAACCACATGGTGATGCGATTGAACAGCGGCGGCGTGATCCCCTGGATGAAGGCGACGATATCGTTGGCCTTGGCCGAATTGCCGATGATGTTGCCGAGCTTGTAGGACGAAACGTTGGGGTCCTTGTAGCCGAAATCCCCACCCAGGCGACTGACCTCGCCGGTCAGTTTCTCGATGTAGAGCAGATCCGACACGTGGCGGGCGATCATGCGACTGATGATCTGCAGGATGCGCTTGTGCTCGTCGGTGAAGTAGTAGGGGCGCAGGCTGTCCATGCAGATGATGGCGATGACCTCGTCGTCGCAGACCACCGGTACGCCCAGCTCGCTTTTGATGATATCGGTGACTTCGTGGTAAAAGCCGCCGGTGCGCTTTTCCTCAAGGGTATCCGATACCATGTAGGGGCGGCCGGTCTGAGCCACGTAGCCGGTCAAACTGCGCTGTTCCGGGGGGAGATCGGTGCTGCCGACGCGTAGCGGCGGGATATATTTTTTGAGGCGCTGCTTGCTCTTGGCGCCCACCAGCTTGCCATCCGGTTCTTCCACCACCAGCCATCGTTCATTTTGTTCTCTGCGTACCAGGGCGATGCTGCCGGTGTCGGCACCGATGAGTTCGGTCGCCTTGGACAATACCCGGCTGAGAAAAGACGGCAGCCCCTCGAGCTTTTCGTGCAACAGATCGTTGATCTCCGACAGCACCTTGATCTCGACATGCTCGTCGCCGATCTCCTGGATGACCCGCTGGGCCATTTCGGCGTGGGCTTCCAGCAGGCCCTTTTCAAAGTCGCTGAAGCGGTGGGTGCCGCGCGTGTAATAGTTAACCAGGCAGATGATGCGGCGGGTGCGGGTATCGTAACGCGGCACCACGTACAACGATTTGAGACCGAGTTCTTCGGTGAGATAACGCTTCTGCAGCATCTCGGAGGACAGGGTGGGGAAATACAGCGGTTCCAGCAGGGTGTCGTCGACGATGACTCCGGTGCTGTTGATATAACGCGACAGCAGCGACGTGCCGGGGCCGAGATGGATCAGCCGCTGGTTCTCGTAGGCCTGTTTGTCTTCCAGTACATCCGCGTAGGAGGCCAGGATCTGCAGGCATTCCTCGCTGCTGTCCGGGCCGATGGGGGTCGGTACCAGTACGGCGGCCAACGCCAGCTTGTCGATGAGCTTGACGGCCGATTTGACCATGCACAGGGCCGCTTCCTTCTTCTTGGATTCATCCACCCAGCGCGACAGCACCAGCTGCTGGTGATAAAGCCGCGCCTGGTCGATGAAGGCCATGACGCCGTCGAGAAAACCGCGCAACTGGCGGGCCTGGGCGTCGCTGAGAACCTGTCCCGAGCGGCTGCTGTCTACCGCCAGCACCCCGACCGCGCGAGCGTGATGCACCAGCGGCAGGTGACAGGTAGCGCGGATATTGAAGGCTTCGGCCATCTGTCGCACGATAAGGTTGTCGACGGACGCGATATCCGGCATCTGCAGTTCTTCGTGGGTATGATAGACCTGTGAGACGGGGAACTCGGTGTTGTTGATGGGGAACGATCGTTCACGGATGGTGTCGCTCTGACGTCCCGTCGCCATGGCGCAGCTCAGAGCGCCGCTGGTGAGGTCCTCCAGATAAATGCGGCAGGTGTTGCGTCCGGTCACAAGATGCACCGCCTTGACCAGCGCGTGCAGGATGTCATCCAGGCTTTCCTTGCCGAGAGCACTGATTTTTTCGGTGAGCAGTTTCAGTTGGGCATTTATAAAAGGGTCCACACGTCCTCCCCGGAACCGGTTGAGTAATGTTTTTACTCACAGAGTATAACCTCAGGCTGGATCGCGAGTCAAAGGGTCCCTTGGGTCGTTGCGTAGCCACGCTTGCGAAATAAGGTCAATGGACCTACACTGAATGGGGCCGGTTCTTCAACGGTTTTACCGGCTCAACAATCCCAGGTGCGCGTTCCAAGGAGAGTTTATGGCTACCGGCAGATACGTCATCATAGGGGGCGGAAACATAGGCCAGAGGCTGATCCGGCTGCTTTCTCCCGACCGTGAACTGGTGCTGATCGACCAGGACCAGAAGGCCCTGGACGAGGCTCTGGCGCTACGTGGCAACGGTCTTGCGGCGGTGCTTGGGGATGCCACCAGCCGCCTGGTCCTGGAGAATGCCGGTCTTAAAAAGAGCGATACCGTATTGATTACATCCACCATCGAAAAGATCAATATCGAGGTGGCCCGGGTGGTGAAGGACTATTTTGACATCCGCCAGGTATTCGCCATTGGGATTACCCGTGCGGGGATCGCCGCTATGGAGGAGCTTGGCGTCGAGGTGGAAAATATTTTTTCCGTCAGCGCCATCGGTCTGCGCAACCGGCTGGAACACAAAACCAAAACGGTGCATGGCATCGGCCTGGGTAAAAACGAAATCCTTGAGGTGGAGGTCCACCCCAACTCGCGCCTGGCGTACAAAACCATCGGCAGTATCCGGCCCCGCCGCTGGCGTATCGGCATCATTTACCGGGATGAAGCCATTGTTGTGCCGCGTGATGATACCGTGCTTAAACCCGAAGACAAGCTGATTATTCTCGGCGATCCCCGGGTGTTGAAAACCGTGGCTGAAATGCTGACCTTCCGTTTTGTGCAGTTTCCCCTCGAATATGGTGACCGGACCCTGGCACTGCTGTTCGGAGACGAACCGGAAGCTTTTTTTGCCGAACTCGCCTACATTCTCAAAACATTTCCCATGGCGCAGGCATCGGTGGTTTCCTGCTCCTCCCGGCCGGACGATGGTGAACGTTCTCGCGCCTTATTGGCCGCACAGGGTCTTGGAAAACTCGAAATGCGGCAGGTTTCTCTTGACGAATTGCTGGCCGATCAGGCAACAACTCTCGGCATTACCGGCAAGGTGGGGCTGGTGGTCCTGTCCCGGATGCATCTTCGGCGCGGTATGAAGAGCCCCTCCCTTGGCTATTCCCGGAAAAAGCTGCTGTTACGGCTCACTCAGGGCTTCCGCGCCCCGCTGATTATCAGCGATGGCACGTTCCCTTATCAACGGATGGCTTTGCCATGCATGGTCGAAGACCAGATGCCGTCCAGTATGCAGACCGCCCTGGAGATTGCCGCGCCTCTCCAATTCAATCTTGAGGCGCTTATCTGCAAACCGTCCGAATACATTGCCGGGGACGACGACTTTTCCGACTATGACAGCATGTGCAAGACCATCGACCAGCTTCGCCATACGTACCGAACCGAAGTGCGGGAGAAGTTGCTGGAAGGCAATCCCATCATGGCTTTTGGCGAAGAGTTGAAGGGCCATCAGCTGCTTGTCGCCAATATCGGCGAGTGGCAAAAGCCACGCCTGCTGCCGGACTGGCTGAATCCCGATATCCCCTGGCATGTCGTCGACCGTGCCGGTATCTCGACCATGCTGTTGCCGGCCGACCAGGAGACCCTGTGAACTATGGCTGAGCAACTGGTCACCCTCGTCATGGTGGTATTCGGGGCGGCTCTCATGCCTCTGGCGGCGAGGCGCCTTTCGGTGCCTTCGGCCGCGCTGGAAATCGTTTTCGGCATGGTACTGTTCAACACCGTGCTGGACCATCAGCCCGACTGGTTTGAATTGCTCAAAGAGCTCGGCTTGATCTACCTGATGTTCATTGCCGGCTCGGAACTGTCGCTTCGGGAGTTGAAGAGCAGCGGGCGGGTGCTGCGCTACCTGCTGATTCCCCTGCCGGCCTTTGTTTTTATGCCCCTGCTACTGCAGCTTATAGGATTGCCCTGGTATCTCGGCATCGCTCTGGCCATGATTTCGGCCGGCATCGTCATACCGGTGCTCAAGGAGTCGAACCTGCTGCAACTCCCCATCGGACGCGATATTCTTGGCGTTGCGCTGGCCGGGGAGCTGATTTCGATACTGGTGCTGACCCTGCTCGATATTTTCCACCGATACGGGCTGACGCCACATGCTTTGCTTGAACTGCTGAAACTGGTCGCCCTGCTTTGTGTGGCCGGATTGGCCCTGAAGTTTCTTTATCTTTTGGCTTGGTGGCACCCGCAGCATGTGGCCCGTGTCATGCGTAGCGAAGATCCCACCGAAGAAGGCATGCGCCTGGTCAT
>DIKU01000142.1:22980-27907 GCA_002424645.1 Pelobacter sp. UBA5610
CGCTTTGAGGACAAAATCAACGCTATCGGATTCGGGTTTCTGACGCCCTTTTTCTTTATCGGCGTCGGTGCGGCTTTCGATCCGGCGCTGCTGAGTTCTCCGCGGACGGTTCTGCTGGCCGCGGGGCTGGCCGGTTTGCTGTTGGCCGCAAAACTTCTGCCGCTGCTTGCGGCTCGTATGATCGGTCTGCGCGGCCAGGAGGCGTTCGGGATGGGCCTGCTGTTGGCAGCGCCGCTGTCGCTGCTGGTGGTGGCCGGGACCCTGGGGCAGAAAATGGGGCTGCTGTCATCCGAGCTGAATGGCATGCTGGTGTTGACCGCTGTATTGGCAAGTATCCTGTTCCCCACGATATTCAGGTTTCTCGTGCCGCAGCTGAAACAGCACAAAGAGACCTGATAGATGGAATCCGGCGGATTGCTGCGGCCAGAATTTCCTTGCTCCCGGGGGGCAAACATTGTATTTCCTATAGCCTTCATCCCGCATTTATCCGGTAACTATCCGTTGTGCAATCTCGGACCATAACCTGCATGTTCTCAAGGGCAAGTCATTGCTCCGATGCGTGACATCGCACTCTTGCGAAAAGCGTGATGGTCGCGCTAAACCTACCAAGGAGGATCCCATGGGTCTGTTATCCAATACCGTCAGCATCTGCCAGTTCAACGTGATCGGCGATTTGCCGCCGGAAAACCTCATTGAATGGGCCGGTCAATGCCTGGCCGGGCAAGCTTTCCAGAGCATCGAAGGCAGCAGCGAAGAGCAGTCGAGCGGCTGGGTGCACCTCGACGATTTCGAGGCCTGTGATTTCGAGGTCCCCGAAACCTATGCCCGCGACCATTATCTGACCTTCAGCCTGCGGCGTGACCGGCGGCGCGTACCCGGCGGCTTGCTCAAAGCCCACCTTGATCGTGCCGAGCAGAAGTTCCTGGCCGAACACCCCGGATTGCAGCGGGTTCCTAAAAACAAACGCGAGGAATTGCGCGAGGCGGTACGGGGTAATCTGCTGTCCCGCACCCTGCCCTCGCCGGCCACTTTCGACGCCGTATGGGATACGCGTAACGGGCGGTTGACCCTGACGACCCTTAACGGTCAGGTCGTGGAACAGTTTGAAAATCTGTTCAAAACCACTTTCGAAGGGCTGCGACTGGTGGCTCTGCATCCCATGGCCCGCGCCGCAGGGGTTCTGGATGACAACCGCAAGGAGGCTTTGCAGCAGCTTAACCGTGCGGTGAACGATACGGTACTCGATCAGATCAAGGACAACCTCTGGCTCGGGTGGGATCTGCTGCGCTGGCTGGTGGACCGTACCCTCAATTCCGGTTCCGAATACCGTGTCAATCAGCCCGGCCCGGCTCTTGAAGGCGAAGGCTTCGCGGCCTATCTCAATGACCGTCTGGTACTCAGCGGCGGTCACGAAGAAGGAACCCAGAAAATCACCGTAGCCGGTCCCCAGGACCATTTCGACGAGGCGTTGGCCGCTCTCGAAACCGGCAAGGACATCGGCGAGGGAACGCTGTACCTGGAAAAAGGCGAGCTGCAATGGAAAATGACCCTCAAAGGGGAATTGTTCCAGTTTGGCTCTTACCGCTGTCCGGGTGTGAAGCTGGAAAAGGATGCTCTGACCGATCAGAACAGCGAGCGTATGGCGGTGTTTTTCGAGCGCATGTATGTTCTTGAGGAAGGGCTGCAATTGTTCGACAGCCTGCTGTCGGCTTTTTTGGAAGAGCGTCTTTCGGAAAACTGGCGTCCGCCCCTTACGGAAAATACGACCACGGATTGAGTCGGATGTCGGATCTGCTTTTCATCTACGGCACCCTGCAGCGGCAGGGTGCCGCCCATCATCTTCTAATCGGGCAGGCCACCTTTTTGGGGCCTGCCTGGCTGCAAGGTCGATTGTACGAAGTGGATGGTTATCCCGGCGCGGTTCTGTCGGACGATCCCCGGGATCGCATTCAGGGCGAACTCTACCGCATGCAACGGTCGGATATCCTGCTGGCGCGACTCGATGCGTATGAAGAGATAGGACCGCAATTTCCCGAACCTCACGAATACCGGCGCACGCAGGTAAGTGTCATGACCGTCCGTCAAAAACCTCACGCCGCCTGGACGTATATTTACAACCGTTGCATCCACAATCTGGCTCAGATCCCGGGTGGCCGCTGGATTCCAGCCGTCCGTGATTTTTGAATGTTCAAGCGCGACAGTATTTTACCATTCATCTGCCAAGGTGTATTTTAGCATCGGGTTACGAGCAAAACGCTTTCCCTGCAAGCCCCGTTACAGAGACTCTTCCTCTCCTTTTTGCACTAACACGCCAACCGACCCCGTCGTAACAGTCATAACTTTATACTTTCCAATAATCGGATATCGGGTTATAACAGAAAACTGCTTTTGCGCCGACCACTTAGGCTCGACCTTATTCTTTAAGCTCTGCCACCAAAGTGATGAAACAACATTATGACCAAACCATCGATCTACCAGAGGCTTTTTTCCGATATTCCCGACCTGCTGGCTGTTGTCGACCGTCAGCACCGCCTGATCATGTGCAACTGGCGCGGCGGTTATGACTACGTGGCGGAGGAGAATAGAAAAGGACATCCCCTTTGTTACGATGTTTTTTATCCCGGCCAGGGGAAACCCTGTGAACCCTGTCATGTGATGGAGGTGTTTCGCAGCGGCAAGCCTCTGGTAACTGAAAAACACAACGCTCGCGTTGGCCACCTGGAGGTGCGCTGTTTTCCTATCCACGACGAGCATGGCGAACTGACTCTGGTGGCCGAGCAACTTTGCGACATCAACCAGAGAAAGACCGCTGTAGAAAACCTGCGGGCCAGGGAAACGCAATACCGGACGCTGGTGGAGAGCCAGGTCGACCTGATTTGCCGCTGGCAACCCGATGCCACCGTGACCTTTGTCAACGCCGCCTATTGCCGGTTTTTTGGAAAAACCCGCGAGGAACTGCTCGGTACCAAATTTACCGATCTCGTTTCTGGAGATTTTCGTCGGCAGCTTGTTGAGCATGTGGCTTCGCAGGCGAAGAATCCGAGGCTGGGTTCTTTGGAGATCGCAGTTAGCAATGCCGATGGCGAGACGCGCTGGCAGAGCTGGTGCGATTGCCCTATTTTTGACGAACAGGGCAAGCTGTTGGAATTTCAATCGGTGGCGCGGGATATCACCGAAGAAAAACAGGCCATCGAGCGGTTGCGGGAAAGTCAGACCCGCTACCGTCTTTTTTTTGAAAATGATCTGACCGGCGATTTTGTGGTTTCGGTGAAGGGCCAGCTTATTGATTGTAATCAGGCCTTTTTGCGCATTTTCGGTTTTGCTTCCAAGGAACAAGCCATGGCGCAAGACTTTTTTGCGCTGTTTTTTCAAGGCAACGATCCTGCTTTTTTTATGCAAACGCTGCAAGAACAGCAGAAGATGGAATATTGCGAAATTGAAGGCTGCAAAAGCGATGGCACACCTATACAGTTGATCGCGAACCTGATCGGCGAGTTCGATGATGACGGGCAGCTCGCTTCCATTCAGGGCTTTCTATTCGACAACACGGACCTGAAAAATCTGCAGAAGCAGTTTCTGCATGCGCAAAAAATGGAAGCCATGGGGCGTCTGGCGGGTGGAGTCGCTCATGATTTCAACAACCTTTTGACCGTTATCAGCGGTTACAGCCAGTATCTGTTGCAGAAATACCCCGAAGAGCCCATGCGGGGTTGTTTGGAACAGATCGTCAAAGCGGGTGATCAGGCTGCTTCCCTGACCAGTCAATTGCTGACCTTCAGTCGGCGGCAGGTTATGCAGACCAAAGAGATGGATCTCAATGCGGTGACCGCCGATATGGAAAAGATGCTGCTGCGGATCCTCGGTGCCGATGTTGAACTGGTGGTGTTGCGGGACCCACGTCTCGGGCTTATCAATGCCGATCGCGGGCAGATCGAACAGGTGATCGTCAATCTGGCCATCAACGCGCGGGATGCCATGCCCGGGGGGGGCAAACTGACCATCGAAACCATCAATATCGAGCTCGATGAAATTTACTCTACCTGGCACACCGGCCTGGCTCCAGGGTATTATGTCATGATGTCCGTGACCGACACCGGCTCCGGCATGGATGCCGAAACTATGAGCAAGATCTTTGAACCCTTTTATACCACCAAGGAGACGGGCAAGGGAACCGGGTTGGGATTGTCAACCGTGTACGGTATCGTGCAGCAAAGCGGCGGGCACATCTATGTTTACAGCGAACCGGGCATGGGCACCACCTTTAAAATCTATCTTCCGCGCATCGACAGCCCCATGATCAGCGGTACCATCAAGGAAGGACCCTGTCTGCCTGTCAGGGGTTCGGAAACCATCCTGCTGGTTGAAGACAACGAGTCGGTCAGGGATCTGGCCCACATGGTTTTGCACGGCAATGGCTATAAGGTCCTGGAGGCCGATAATCCGCAAGAGGCCTTACGGGTGTTTGAATCCTACGGAGATGTCATCCATTTGTTGCTGACCGATGTCGTTATGCCGGGGGGGAGCGGCCCGACGCTGGCAAAGGAACTGCGCAGTCGGTTGGATGACCTCAAGGTCCTGTATGTTTCCGGATATCCGCAGGATACCCATGCCATCGACAATCTTGATGCGCATAAGGACGCCTTTCTGGCCAAACCCTTTACCCCTGTTTCCCTGGGGCTGAAAGTGCGCGAAATCCTCGGTTGAGGCAGTCTCCTATACAGGAAAAGGCTCCCCTTATAAGCCTAAGGGGAGCCTTTCTCGTTTTCGTAACGTATTCATTTCGCCTATTTTTTTGAAAAAATCTCGAATTCGGTCATGTCCCGCAGAATTAATTCCTGCCCCTTTTGTTCGTGCCAGCGATTGGTGTCGCGCAGGCCGAACATGCAGCCGCAGTATTGCTGGTGATAAAATCCCTCACGCTGTGAAA
>DIKU01000038.1 GCA_002424645.1 Pelobacter sp. UBA5610
TAGAGCCGCCCGAAATCTCAGTGACGCAATCGTTCCACCTGATATACGCCTTTGACCTGATGCAGAGCGTTAATAACCCGGTTAAGATGTTCAACGTCGACCACTTCAACGGTAAAGACTATAAGGCTTTTCTCTGTTCTGGTCCGCTGCACGCTGGCACTTGCTATATTGGCTTCACAGGCACTGACAGCATTGCTGACACTGGCCAGCACACCTTTGCGGTCTTCGGTGGCGAGGCGAATTTTAGCCGTATGCGAAGCCTTCTTCTTCACATCCCATTCAATCTCGACACGCCGCTCCGCATCACTTTCCAGAACGCTCGGGCAGTCAACCGTGTGCACCGTGATACCACGACCACGGGTGATAAAACCAACGACAGGATCGCCCGGCAACGGATTGCAACACTTGGCAAAACGGACCATGATATCACCGATACCCTGGATTTTTATGGCACTTGACGGTTTTTTGCGGATAGGTTCCGGCGCCGCAGCAGCCTTGACCTTACCTTCCGTGTCCGGCCGCAGCTTGTCGGCCGGGACCACACGGCTGACGACCTGGCCGAGTGGCACTTTGCCATAGCCGATCCCCGCCAGTAAATCGCCGGATGCATGGTAACCAAGGTCCTGCATGGCCTGCGAGAACTCCTTGGAGGCCAGCACTTTTTTAAGGCTGCACCCGTATTTGCGCAGGCGTTTTTCAAACAGTTCCTTACCAAGCTCGATACTTTTTTCCCGCTGCTCGGTCTTGACCCAGTGCCGGATCTTACTCGCCGCACGGGACGTTACGACAAATTTAAGCCAGTCCTTGCTCGGTGTCTGGTTCGGCGAGGTGACAACCTCCACCACATCGCCGTTATTAAGGGGAGTCTTCAAGGGCACAAGCTTGCCGTTGACCCGCGCCCCGGTACAGCGATTACCAACATCCGTATGCACACTGTAGGCAAAATCGATGGCTGTGGCCCCGCGAGGAAACGCTTTTACCGCGCCCTTGGGGGTAAAAACATAGACTTCCTCGGAAAACAAATCCCCACGGATCGAACCAACAAAGTCGTGGGTATCGGTGAATTCTTTCTGGGAATCCAGCATTTGCCGCAACCAGCCAAATTGCTTTTCATCTTTGGTGACAATACTGTCACCACCCCGCCCTTCCTTGTATTTCCAGTGGGCAGCGATCCCCTCCTCGGCGACCCGGTGCATCTCTTCGGTACGGATCTGCACCTCCATGCGCTCACCATAGGGGCCGATAACCGTGGTGTGCAGCGATTGGTACATGTTCGCCTTGGGCATGGCGATATAGTCTTTAAAACGGCTGGCAATAGGTTTCCAGGCGGCATGAATCACACCCAGCATGGCATAACAGTCCCGGACATCCTTAACCATGACCCGGAAGGCGATAAGATCATAGACCTGTTCGAAATCAATGCCCTGACGCTGCATTTTCCGCCAGATGGAATACAGATGTTTAAGGCGCCCGTAACACTCCCCGGCTATGTCATTCTGGGCCATCTTATCGCACAGCTGTTTACGTACCTCTTCGACATAGCCAGCACGGTCTTTCCGCTGTTTTTCGACCTTTTCACGCAGATCAAAATAGACCTCAGGCAACACGTAACGCAGTGCCAGATCTTCCATGTCGCACTTCATCCAGCTGATCCCGAGGCGATTGGCCAACGGCGCATAGATGTCGAGAGTTTCCTGGGCAATATGGCGTTGCTCTTCGGCAGGGCGCCCTTCCAGAGTACGCATATCGTGCAGGCGTTCGGCCAGTTTAACCAGAATGACGCGGATGTCGCTAGCCATGGCAAGCAGCATCTTGCGGAAGTTTTCAGCCTGTTGTTCTTCACTGGTAGTGAAGGACAGACGTCCGAGTTTTGTCAGGCTCTGCAAGAGTTCGCCAACATTCTCGCCAAAACTGGTATGCAACTCATCGGCATCGGCCAAATTCTGCTGCAAAATATCGTGCAACAGGCCGGTGGTAATGGTGGCAACATCCATCTTTAGACGAACAAGAATATCGGCTATTTCAAGGCTGTGATTGAGGTAGGGTTCGTCGGAAAAACGGGATTGGCCGCGGTGAACCTTGGCACTGTATACATAAGCTTTGCGCAACAGGTCGACATCGGCCCGGGGATTATAGGCCTGAACTTTTTCAAGAATATCGTCTAGTCGGAGCATGCCGATTCCACCGGTAATAATGACGGTGCTACATAGGTCGACCACATAAGCAACAATACAGATTTATGCCATATCCGGATAACCTGCGGGAAAAAACAAGGCCGGGACCTGGGGACCCGGCCTGGAGCCTAACCTTTACGGGCAGGAATTTCGTAATCGACTTTCCCGGCGGCAACCTCGCGCAAACCGAGCACGACCCGCTTGTTATTGGATTTATTTTCGATAAGCGGCTTGGCACCCTTGTAAAGCTGTTTCGTCCGCTTGGCAGCCACCATGACCAGCAAAAAGCGGTTGGGGACTTCCTTGAGGCAATCTTCTACAGTAATTCTGGCCATAGGTTTCTTGTCCTTCTGATGTAAAAAACGTTAAATAAGATCACTAAATGACAGGCGACCGTCTAATTGTCCTGCATATCGATTCCGAACAGGCGGATAGCCTCATCTTTTGAACGCGCGGCGCGACATCCCTCTGCCAGAATAATCCCTCTGAATTCATCCACCGCGCTCGGCAGATCGTCATTCACGATAAGGTAATCATACCAGACCAATTCTCTGATTTCACGCCGGGCATTGGACAAACGCCTGGCAATAACATCCGCCGAGTCGGTATTGCGACCACGCAAACGCCGTTCAAGTTCTTCGAAACTCGGCGGCAAAATAAAAATAAACACCCCGTCAGGGCAAGTACGTTTAAGCTGCGCCGCCCCTTGGCAATCGATATCGAGAAGCACATCGAGGCCATTTTCGTAAGCCTCCTGCAATGTCGCAAGGGCTGTACCATAACAGTTGCCGTGTACCCTGGCCCATTCGGCGAAAGCCCCTTCGGAAACCATCGCATCAAACGTTTCCTGCGAAACGAAATGGTAATCGACACCGTCTGTTTCTCCGGCCCGACGAGGACGCGTGGTGAATGAGACAGAGTGCCGCATATCGGGAAAAATGTCAACGATCTGACGACACAGCGAGGTTTTTCCAGCTCCCGACGGCGCGGATATGACAAACAGGATACCGCTTCGTTTCATGCTTGTTCTCCCGGACACGGCGGACAAATCCACCGATATCGCATCATTCAATGTTCTGTACCTGTTCCCTGATTTTTTCCAGGTCAGCCTTCATGGCGACAACCATGCGGGTCAGTTCCAGATCGTTAGACTTGGAACCCATGGTATTGGCTTCGCGATTCATTTCCTGCAAAATAAAATCCATTTGCCGGCCTACCGCTTCCTCCACATCAAACAGACCTCTGAACTGTTCAATGTGACTGGCAAAGCGCGTCAACTCCTCGCAAATATCGCAACGGTCGGCAAAAACAGCTATTTCCTGTGCAAGGCGCTGGGGGTCAACCTCAAAACCATTGTCAAGGCGCGCCAAGCGCTCCATGAGCTTGTCCCTCCACTCCAGGGGAACCTGGGGAGCCCTCTCACGCGCAGATGCAAGCAAAGACTCGATATGACCGAGATATTCATCCATATCCTGACACGTGGCCTGACCTTCGACCTGACGCATATTTTCCATGGCCGTCAGTGCTTTTAACAACGCATCCTTAAGGCAATTTTCGAGAACCTCCTCGTCCGGCTCCCCTTCGGCCAGGGCAATCACTTCCTTTTGCCCGGCCAGAAGATCGACAGTGATCCCGCCTTCCAGTCCAAATTCATCGCGCATCTGGCGGAATAAACTCATGTAGGCCGCCGCCAGTTCCTTATTGAAAACCGGCACGCGTCCCCCGCAGGCATTATTCTCAACGTTGATAAACACGTCGATTTTGCCCCGTTTGAGACGCTCCCCCACCCGCTTTTTGATTTCTGCCTCGAAACCAAGCAGGAAACGTGGAGCTTTTACAGAAATATCGCAATATCGGTGGTTTACCGATTTAACTTCCACCGTCAGACAGATCTCTCCTGCCGATGTCTGGCCCTTACCATATCCTGTCATGCTTTTGATCATGAACAGTCCTTTCCTTATCTTCGGATCAGGCGGTAACGGTGTGGTTACCATCCTGCCGCAAAATGAAATCCACCGCCTCCACCAGACTGGCAAAACGCCCGATAGTGGGATCAACACTACGCGCTGTCTCGGAACCGTAACCGGTCAAGACCAGAAGGGGGGTACAACCGGCTCTCCGCCCCGCTTCCATATCAGCATCCTTGTCGCCAACCATAAAAGACCGGCTTAAATCAACATGCAACTGTTCGGCGGCCTGCAAAAGAAGCCCCGGCGCCCCTTTGCGACAGTCGCACTGCTTGCGCCAGATGCCTTGCCCGGCCTCGGGATGGTGAGGACAAATGTAAAAACCGTCCACATGCGCCTGTTCGGAGGCCAGACAAGAGGCTACATGATCATGCAGGCGCCGCACATCAGCCAGGTCAAAATAACCGCGAGCCACTCCCGATTGATTGGTCACCACAATCACCAGAAAACCGGCCTGATTAAGACGCTTAATAGCCAGAGGCACCCCGGGAATAAAAGAAAAATCCTCTATACGGTGCAGATAGTTCTTTTCTTCGTTGATCGTACCGTCGCGGTCCAGAAACACCGCCTTACGAAGGGCGCCAAGCGACTCACCCTTGTTCATAACGATCCAGTATCCGTTCGATAATATTGCTTGTAGAACGCCCATCAACCAGATCAACGAGGGCCACGCGTCCACCGTAGCTTTCAACAATATCCTTACCCACCACGGTTTCCGGCGTATAATCGCCTCCCTTGACCAGGATGTCCGGGCGAAGCATGGTAATCAGTTCCAGAGGGGTATCCTCATCGAACACCACCACATAGTCAATACAGCTGAGGGCCGCCAGGATATGCGCCCTTTCCTCTTCGCCGATGAGCGGGCGGTTAGCCCCCTTGAGGCGACGTATGGATGCATCGGAATTAAGGCCCAGAACCAGTATATCTCCAAGACGACGGGCCTTTTGAAGGTACTTGACGTGACCGACATGCAACAGGTCAAAACAGCCATTGGTAAACACGATGGTCTTGCCACGCCGGCGTTCGTCTGCCAGGATATCGCGCAGCGATTCGCGCAGCCTTATTTTTGAATCGTACTCCAATGCATGATGCGCCAGGGCTTCGCGTATTTCCTCCACACTAACCGTCGAGGTGCCGACCTTGCCGACTACGATCCCTGCGCCTATATTTGCCAAAGCGGCAGCCTCACTGACCGGCAAATCGCCGGCAAGGCCAAGTCCAACCAGTGACAAAACCGTATCTCCGGCTCCGGTCACATCATACACTTCCCGCGCCTGGGTCGGCAGGTGAACTTCTTCACCGTTGCGAAAGAAAATGGAAATCCCTTCCTCGCTACGGGTCACCATCAAGGTTTCGAGGTCAATGCGCTGCATAAGGGTGCGGGCCGCCAGACGCAGACTTTGCTCGTCGACAATAGCGACCCCGGAAGCAACCTCGGTTTCCTTGCGATTGGGGGTCAACAAAGTGGCGCCGCGATACTTACCATAATCGTTACCCTTTGGATCGATCACCACCGGAATACCCTTTTGTTTGCCGACGGCGATCACCGCCTGCAGAACCCCATCGGTAAGCACTCCCTTGAGATAATCGGACACCAGGATAACATCGAAACGATCGGCATT
>DIKU01000110.1:0-2250 GCA_002424645.1 Pelobacter sp. UBA5610
ACTTGCGGCGTACCCCTTGGAATTTCTCCACGGCACCATGTATATGACCGGCGCCACAGTCCTGGTTACGTATGCCATGTATGTCGTGATTCACCCCGGTCTGCTGTACACGATTCCGCTTTGCTGTTTCGGACTGTTGCGGTATATGTACCGGGTGCTAAAAGGGGCAAATGGAGATCCAACCGACGCATTGCTTCGGGATAAGGTGCTGCTGGTTGTGGGGCTGTTATGGTTGATGATGATCAGCTACACACTGTATGGCAATTTTCTTTTTTGATGAGGATCTATTCCACCAAGACAAGAGATCGTTTCCCTTGCTTTTGTGATTACCCAAAAAGATTCTTTGGGATGTACCGAAAAAAATGACATCAACACCGGCAAAACCTACCAATTCTTTCATCGTAGTAAACTGGAACGGAGCTTCCTTTTTAAGGGACTGCATTGATGCAATTCTTCGCCAATCCCATGGGCCGTTTGAAATTATCGTGGTCGACAATGGCTCAACGGATGATTCCGTTACCTTGGTCCGAGAAACCTACCCGCAGGTGGTTCTGGTCTCTTTAGACAGGAACCAAGGCTTTACCGGAGGCAACATCGAAGGATTCCGCCACGCCCAAGGGAGATATATAGCACTGATCAACAACGATGCCATTCTGCCCGCTGACTGGCTGCAGCTCATGGTGGACGCCTTGCAATCGGAAGAGGCCATCGGCTTATGCTCCTCCCGCATCATCATCGCCGGGACCAACCTGATCGACAGCGCTGGCGACACCTTTACCACCGCCTTTACCGGCACCAAAATCGGCGAACTCCACGACAAGACGGATTTCAGTAAACGCCGTTACATTCCCGGAGCCTGCGCGGCTGCGGCTATCTACAAACGAGAAATGCTCGAGGATATAGGATTCTTAGACGCAGATTTTTTCTTGAACCATGAGGATACCGACCTCAACCTTCGGGCCTGGCTGGCAGGGTGGAAATGCCTCTACGTTCCTGAGGCGACCGTGGAACACCGGGTCAGCACCACCATCGGCAAATTGAGTGAAACCTCTGTCTATTATTTTTCCCGAAACAGCCTGTGGGTTTGGATCAAGAACACACCCACCTACTTTCTCTTCCGCTATCTTCATCACCGCATTCTTTACGAAATGGCATCTTTTGCCTTTTTCTGCCTCATTGCCCACCGCTGGCGGCCATTTTTGAGGGGCAAATTTCATTCGCTGAAAGGACTGCCCCACATGCTCCACAAGCGCAAGGAGATTCAAAAAAAAATTCGCTTAACCCGGGCGGAGATTCGCCAAGGGCTGACTCCTCTCAGTGCATATCTCCGAGAACGCTTCGTTCTTCTGCGGCGAAAACAAACATTCCCGAGCAGTGAGCCTGATGGAACAAGGATAGATTCATGAGCGAAAATCCACTCGTTTCCGTAATCCTGCCCACGCACAATAGGGTACAGCTCCTCGGCAGAGCTATATATAGCGTGCTCAATCAAACGTTCACTGGTTTGGAGCTCATTGTTGTAGACGATGGATCCACTGATAGTACACAAGACTTTCTTCATTCCATTGCTGACCCTCGGCTCCGGATCGTTACACTCGAATCCCGCAAGGGCGCAACCGCCGCTCGTAATGTTGGCATCTCCAGCGCAAAAGGGGCTTTTATTGCCTTTCAAGACAGTGACGATGAGTGGTTTCCAGAAAAACTTGCTAGCCAATTGGAGGTGTTTGAAAAATCGACGCCTCATGTTGATGTCGTCGCCTGCGGTTTTTGGCGCCAAAATGGAGAAATGAGGGAATACATTCCCGGCAAGAGATTCAAAAATCTCGAAGGGAATGTGTATGCATCGCTGATATGGGAAAATTTTATCGGGACGCCTTCCCTTTTGGTAAACAGAAAATGTTTTGATCGGGCCGGTTTTTTTGACGAACACATCCCACGGTTCCAAGATTGGGAAATCTGCCTCCGCTTTTCACAGTGTTGCCAATTCGGTTTTGTGCATGCCCCGCTTTATATTGCCCACCAACAGGGACTTTCCATATCAAATGACAATACGGCAGGACTGGATGGTCTCCAGATTATCTTTAACAAAAACCGTGACGCAATTTGTGCTGACCACCGGCTGCATGCACATTTTCAGCATTGGCTCGGGGTATGCTTTATGTCTGTGGGGAATGTTCGTGAAGGCAGGAAGCATTTTCGCCGAGCAATTGCCATTCACCCCTCCACTATAAAATACTATTGCGCCTATCT
>DIKU01000110.1:2290-3453 GCA_002424645.1 Pelobacter sp. UBA5610
AATAAAGGTTAGTGCATCTGAACGAAGATACTGCCTCGTTGTTGGAGCGCAGAGAAAAGGTTCTGTTGAACGCCACATGCCGCAAACGAACACGGTGGTCCCACAAAGGAAAGAAGAAAAACACGATTGGAGCGCCCGCTAAACGCTATGCCGCAAGCCTCGTTAAAAGACTATTTTCTCGGTGTGTTGCGCTGTGAATTTGTGCGCAATGTCGCCATCGTCGCAAGCGGTACCTTCGCTGCTGAGGCCATCACCATGGTCTATTCGCCAGTGCTTACTCGGATGTATGGCCCTGAAGCTTTTGGGCTGCTGGGCGTATTCGTGGCCCTCTTGAGTATAATGACACCCATAGCGGCACTGACGTATCCCATTGCCATCGTTTTAGCCGATAAAGATGCTGAGGCAAAAAGCCTTGCGCGGCTTTCCTTCCTGGTTGCTCTTTCCACTTCAGGCTTTGTCGCCATCCTGCTTCTTCTCCGTGGAGAAGGACTGCTTGCGCTAGTGGGCTCAGAAGCCATCACAGGCTATGCATTGCTGATCCCCTTATCCATGCTCTTTACCGCGTGCATACAGATTGCGGAGCAATGGCTGATTCGCAAAAAGCAATACCGGATTACTGCGAGGCTTGCGGTCCTCCAATCATTTATCCTAAATAGTTCGAAAGCAGGCCTTGGCTGGATTAACCCAGCCGGAGCTACCTTGGTCGTGTTGACAACCGTTGGACATGCCTTCCACGCAGGTATACTCCGGGCTGGAATTAATCTTTCAAAAGAGCCACGGACAGCGGCAGATAGACAGGGGCAATGCAAAAACTCTTTAAAGGCACTGGTAAAAAGATACTATGATTTCCCCATGTATCGAGCGCCGCAGGTTTTTATCAATGCCATCTCCCAAAATTTCCCGGTGCTCATGCTTGCCAGCTTCTTTGGCCCGTCATCGGCTGGGTTCTATACGATTTGCAAAACGGTTCTTGGGCTACCCTCTGCCTTGGTCGGCAAATCTGTAGGGGATGTGTTTTACCCGCGCATCTCCGAAGCGGCCAGAAATGGTGAAAATCTGACACGTCTTATTCTCAAGGCAACAATTGCCTTGGTTGCTATAGGCCTTATTCCTTTTGGGCTGATCCTGGCTTTTGGGCCTTGGTTATTTGGATTTGTGCTCGG
>DIKU01000110.1:3509-5838 GCA_002424645.1 Pelobacter sp. UBA5610
TTGCAATACCGGTGCTTGGTTTACAAAAAGGCCTTTTGATGTATGAATTTTTTAGCACCAGCACAAAAATTGTAGCAATTTATCTTGGCGTAATTTTTCTCAAAAGTGACAGTTTAACCATTGCCATTTTTTCAATAACCAGTGCCTTTACGTACCTTTTGCTGATAGCATGGGTTATAATATCTAGCCGTTTTCACGGAAAAAAAGTCCACAATGCAACAAAAACAAGTTAATAAAGAACATTACTCCTTCGGCAAATATATCTGCGAACAACGCTGGATGAGCATATGGCACCAACTCAATGAAGTACTGTCGTTGAACCCTTCATCCATTCTTGAAATCGGCCCCGGACCTGGGCTGTTCAAGGCGATGGTTTCTTATTTCGGTATCCTGATTGAAACTGTGGATCTTGATCCCGACCTGCACCCCGATCATATCGCCTCGGCTACAGATTTACCGTTTGCAAGCAACAGCTTCGATTGCGTGTGCGCTTTTCAAATGCTAGAACACCTACCCTATGACAAGTCCCTTCAATCTTTTGCTGAAATGGTCAGAGTTGCAAAAACCCATGTTATTATAAGTTTGCCGGATGCGAAGAATCTTTGGCGCTATGTATTCTATGTGCCCATGATTGGGGCTCTGGAATTCATGGTGCCAAGTCTCAATCCCTGGACGAAAAAACACAAATTTGATGGAGAACATTATTGGGAGATCAACACAAGGGGATATGCCCTAAAAGATGTTATTTCGTCATTTACAACTGTTGGCGATGTAAGATTGGCAAAAACTTTTCGTGTCCGAGACAACCCTTATCATCGTTTTTTTCTCTTCAAAAAAAGTTAACATTATGGAATCAACAGCTCTGTCCTCTCAAACTAACCCTGGATCACAGAATGAAAGCGGCGAACTATGACGTTCTTTCTCCGCCACAGAGTTGCCCGTTTGAACGAATCATTTTCGTGGCACACGGCCGCACCACACAGTTAACCCAGGGTACCCCGAAGATGCCTTCCCCCCCTGGCTATGTAGGTTTGACAAATGCTTAGGAAAATCTTTTTCCTCAAGTTGCTTGATTTGCTTTTTGGTAAGCCAGCCTGTTTTCTTTTAAAAAAACACTCTGCCTCCCCATCGAACAAAAATCGCAACCTCCTCATTATCCGCCCCGGCGGTATAGGCGATGCTGTGCTGTTGGCCCCGGCCGTTGGAGCCATCAAAAAGAAATTCCCCCAAGCGGAGGTCTCGGTTCTGGCGGAAAAGAGAAACGCCGGGATTTTTGCCCTCATCCCCGGCGTTGACCTGGTATTGCGCTATGATGTGCCAAAGGAGTTCCTGGCCGCCTTCCGCCTCAGACCTGATGTTGTTATTGACACAGAACAGTATCACCGGCTTTCAGCCGTGGTGGCAAGGCTGATGGGGGCAAATATTCTGATCGGTTTTGGCACCAACGAGCGAGCACGGCTCTTTCACCACGCCATCGGTTATTCCCATGACAACTACGAAGCTATCAGCTTCATGCAGTTACTCGGGCCACTTGGCATTGACCCAATCGACATACACGAGACCCCATTTTTGACTATTCCAGTCGCTGCACAATCCCGAGCCGCAAACTTACTGGGCTTGTTGGTGGAAACCCCTTTTGTAACAATTTTTCCCGGCGCCAGCATCCCGGAACGACGCTGGGGTGGCGAACGATTTGGCGAAGTGGCTGCCAGTCTCGCGGCTCTGGGCTACAGGATTGTCATTGTTGGCGGCCAGGAGGACAGGGCTACCGCCGATTTAATCATAGCCGATGGCGACGGCCTCAATCTCGCCGGCCAGACCGATCTCACCGAAACCGCAGCCATCATCAGGCAATCGGCAATGCTCATCAGCGGTGACTCCGGCCTACTCCACATCGGGGTAGGCCTCGGCATCCCGACACTCTCGCTCTTCGGACCCGGCATCTCCCAAAAATGGGCGCCGAAAGGGCCACAGCATCGCGTACTCAATCACCACCTGCCCTGCTCACCCTGCACCAGGTTCGGCTACACTCAAAAATGTCGACATCATGCAAAATGCATCCAGGAAATCACCCCTGATGAAGTTGTGCAAGCCGCCATAATGATGCTAAAAAGCTTGAACAAAAAAGGGTAGAGTAGGAAACTGATTTGCCAGTCAGCGCACAGGACTTTTATTTGACGCCTCGCCGCACGCAGCTACTACGTGTCAACTGGCCTAATAGTCCATCAGCCTCCCCTCATCAAACCGGACGTGCAGTTTTCCCGCATCCGGCTTTCCGATGTTCTTCACACCAAGGCATGCGCCGGAGAAGCCAAGGGGACGTTGTTGA
>DIKU01000088.1 GCA_002424645.1 Pelobacter sp. UBA5610
TCTTCAGCATCTAAAACCTTTTCACCCAACTCCCGGTTTCGAATGCGGACCATTATATCTTCGCGCATAAAAAATAGAACCCCTTTCTATTTGTGTTAATTGGTCGCTGATTATCTATGATTTAATAATTTTGTAAATCACTAGAAATAAGTATTTTTTGTCACTAAAATGGGTATTTATTTTTGTATGAAATGATTTTGTAAGCGTATATTTACGTGGTCAGGGATGCCTATTCAGATTTCAACCCGCAGCCTCAAAACGCCAAACGCCCCCCTTCATGAGTGAAGGGAGGCGTTTGGCGTTTCAGATTATAACGACTGTTTAATTTTTAAAAATAACTTTAAACTTACCCCAATTCCGCAACGGCCTTAAGAAGCTCGGCAAGGGTCAGTTTCTCGCGCACTGGCTTTCCAAAGCCATCTCCAGATCGGCTATACAAATCATAGAGCGCGTCTTTTTCTTCACTTCCCTTACGCACCCCGATGATCCCATAATCGGCCAACTGAGGCTGAGAGCAGCTATTGGGACATCCGGAGATAGCCCAACTCAGAGCACGGCTGCCGTCTCCGAGTGTCGCATCGAGCTGACGGGCAACATCACGCGTTGGAACGAGCCCTTTGGGGCACAGGTGACTGCCTGGACAAGCACGGCATTGCAAGGTTTTTTCCTGTTTGAGCATTCCTGCAGCCTGCAGAGCCTGCTTCAACGGCACCGGATCAATACCGACACTCAGGGACACGAGCAGGTTCTGGTCGCGACTTATGGCAAGAAAACCATCCCCCAAATCACGAACAATAGCGGCAACGCTGCGTAGATCCGCTGCGGAAAGTTGGCCGGCGAAAACAGGCACTTCAATCCAGCCGCTGGCACCGGGCGTTGAAGCGCCCCCCAAAGCAGCCTCCAGCGGAGTGACAACAGGATAAGCAGGTGCACCGCTGGTTTCTTTGGAAAGCAGCGCGCGAAACTCCGTCTCACCGATTTCGGCAACCAGATGTTTAAGGCGTTTGCCTGCCGGTGTATTCTTTTGATAAACCTTTACCACACCCTCAATAAGGGGAATCAGGCGTTCAAAGGGAACCCGTCCGGCCAAAAGAAACCCTTCCTGCGGTTGACGACCCAGGCCGCCGGCTACCCAGACATCACACAGGTCCCGCCCGTCTTCCTCTCCGAGATAAACCATCACCAGATCCTGGCAGAGATGACGCGCTCCCTGATACCCGTTTTCAACCGCAATCTTGAACTTCTTGGGTAAACTTTCAAAATGCGGATGACCTGTAAAATAATTGTGCAGGCGCCTTACCAATATCTGAATCCTGGGAAATCCATCCGCGACTGCCGTAGCGCAGGAAATGCTGCGCACAGCTCCACCGCAAGCGCCACGGGTAGTCAACCCCACGGCGTTATAAAGCTGGAACACTTGCGGCAAAATATCGCCGCGCAGACCATGAATCTCAATATTACCCCGACAGGTCAAATGCAACATGCCATTGGAATACTTTTCGGATGCATCACAAATCGCGATAGCCTGAATTGCTGAAAGTACGCCAGCCGGCAATTTCGCTCTTATCATGAGCTCAGCTGCATCATTTTGCTGATACACACCGTTGATTTTAAAATTGCGGTAATCGATTTTTTCACTATCGTTCATCAGACAAATTCCTTGGTTGAAGGGCCGAAAACGTGTTACCGGTCGGCCATTACCGGCCGACCGGTTTTTTCAATATGCCCTCGACATGAGTATACGTCAATAGTATCCGGGTAATTTATGGAAAGATTTTCAAATCCTGTCAGACAAAAATCTTCTCGACCAGTTTCTCAATAAAGGTATCCCGGTCAAGATCCTTATCTGCGGGCCATTCCGTACTACCGAGTTCCACCCATTGTTCCGTCAACAGTTCAGCAGGAATCTGCGGCGCCCCTCTCAAAGCGGTTGCGTCCACCAGTACGATAAGCCCTGCATCGGCAAGAATTCCGGCCGTTTCCGCTAACCTTTGAAATACGATGTGCTGAGCTGCTTCTTTATCCGCAACGTTTCGATGGAACACTGCGCTATCGAGCAGATAAGTATGCCGCCCGAGACTGTGCAGTTTTTTCTCCAACAACTCAGGGATATCCGCCGGGCAAGCATCATGCTGCTCACTGAACCACAAAATTTTCGGCTGTTGCCCCTTAATCGCAGCCCTGGAGGCTTTATCAATGGCAACGGTTTGCCATTCAGTCCCTGATCCACCTGTCAGAGGCCGATCAATCATGCCTGCCGCAACCGTAGCGTTGGTCAACCTATCGATAAGGATGAAACTGCCAGTGGCCCTGTTCTCACGGTAAGGATCAAAAGCAATGTTTTTGCTGACGATAATCTGGCAAATACCGACCTCGTTCAACGTCAGGCCATCACCGTCCTCTTGCTGCAGAGAATTGACATTAACCTTGAATTTCACCTCCCGTACCTGAGCCGGTGCGCTTCCCGATGAGGTCTTGAGCAGATAGCTGCGACCGGTAGTCAAAGCTTGCTCGTGCAACCACACCAGTTTTGCTTCAAATTGGTCGCTGTGCTGCGGACGTTTATCGGGTACAGCCAGCAGGTCACCTCGACTGATATCTATCTCGTCGGCCAGCGTAAGGGTGACGGCCTGACCGGCAACGGCTTTGTCAAGATCGCCGTCCATGGTGACAATACGGTCTACACGACTGGTTTTTCCGGAGGATGTCACCACCACCTCGTCGCCAGGCCGAATGGTGCCGGAAGTAATGGTCCCGCAAAACCCTCGGAAATCGAGATTGGGACGATTGACCCACTGCACCGGCAACCGGAATGGCTGGGATGCTGCGGAATCCTCGACCTGAACCGTTTCCAGGTGTTGCATCAAGGACGGACCGTCATACCAGGGGGTGCGATCGCTGGCGCCAATAATATTATCACCCTCGAGAGCGGAAATGGGAATGGCCGTTATATCCTCAAACCCGAGGGCCGAAGCAAATAATTGGTACTCACGGCAGATCGTCTCGAAGCGCTTGGCACTGTAATCAACCAGATCCATTTTATTGATGGCCAGCACCACGTGACGGATGCCCACCAAGGAAACCAGGTAACTGTGACGTCTGGTCTGCGTCAATACCCCCTTGCGTGCATCGATGAGGATTACCGCAACGTGTGCCGTTGAAGCACCGGTGACCATGTTTCGGGTATATTGCTCATGACCGGGCGTATCCGCCACGATAAATTTTCGTTTATCCGTGGAAAAATATCTATAGGCAACATCGATGGTTATGCCTTGCTCACGTTCGGCCTGAAGACCATCCAGAAGCAGCGCGTAGTCGATATTCTCTCCCTGGGTGCCAACTCTTTTGCTGTCGGCAGCCAAGGTCGCGAGCTGGTCCTCGAACACCATCTTTGAATCCCACAAAAGACGCCCTATAAGAGTACTCTTGCCGTCATCGACGCTTCCGCAGGTGATAAAACGCAGAAGCCCCTTTTCTTCCTGGCTTTTAAGATATGCGTGAATGTCTTCAGCAATGAGTTCAGATTGATGCGACATATAAAATCTCCGATTTTGATAGCTATAAGCTGTAAGTAACCCAACTCTTCAGATGTGATTTTCAATACTGTTATTTTGAGTGCAAAAAGTGATAGTAAACTTACAGCTTGCAGCATATGGCTTACAGCTGACTTCTGATCTGATCAGAAATACCCTTCCTGCTTTTTCTTCTCCATCGATCCACTCTGATCGTGATCGATGAGCCGGCCCTGTCGCTCGGAAGTACGGGTTAAAAGCATCTCCTGGATAATTTCAGGCAAGGTTGCTGCCGTCGACTCAACAGCACCGGTCAACGGATAGCAGCCAAGAGTACGAAAGCGTACCGACTTGGTTTGAACCTTTTCGCCGGGACGTAACTGCAAGCGATCATCGTCAACCAGTATCAGCATGCCGTCACGCTCCACCACCGGCCTCTCCTTGGCAAAATAGAGAGGCACAATAGGAATATTCTCCAGGTAAATGTATTGCCATACATCAAGTTCGGTCCAGTTGGAGAGAGGAAACGCGCGGATACTTTCTCCCGGCTGTACCTTGGCGTTGTAAATGTTCCACAGTTCAGGTCGCTGATTTTTCGGATCCCAGCGATGGCTTGCCGTACGGAAGGAAAAAATTCGCTCCTTGGCCCGTGACTTTTCCTCGTCACGGCGGGCACCGCCGAAAGCCGCATCAAACTTATACTTGTCCAGAGCCTGCTTCAAACCTTCGGTCTTCATCACGTCCGTATGCACGGCTGAACCGTGGACAAACGGGTTAATTCCCTGGCGAACGCCTTCCTCGTTGATATGCACAAGCAGGTCAAAGCCGCATTCGGCAGCCATCTGGTCGCGAAACGTGATCATTTCCTTAAACTTCCAGGTCGTATCGACATGCATCAACGGAAACGGTGGCCGCGCGGGATAAAAGGCTTTACGGGCCAGATGCAGCATCACTGCCGAATCCTTACCGATGGAATAGAGCATTACCGGATTTTCAAACTCGGCGGCGACTTCACGAATAATATGTATACTTTCCGCTTCCAACTGTTCCAGATGAGTCATGACATTCTCCATCGGGGTTTTATCCCGTTTTCCAGACCGAAGTCGGTCGACATTCGGACTATTGCCTTATTCTCAGGCTATTTCCGCGTTTGCGGATCAACCCTATTTGTGTAAACCACATTCCTTATGCTCTGGGTTCTCCCACCACCAGCGCCCTGCCCTTAAATCTTCCCCAGGCTCGATGGCCCGTGTACAGGGTGCGCAGCCAATGGAGGGATACCCCATTCGATGCAAGCGGTTTATCGGCAAGGCATGTTTTTCCGCATACGCCCAGACGTCCTTTTCGGTCCAATTAACCAAGGGGGAAATTTTGATAATCCCTCCATGGGCCTGATCAACCTCAAGGGCTTGCAGATTTGCTCGTGTCACACTTTGCTCGCGCCGTAAACCGACAACCCAACCACCGAGTCCTTTTAGCGCCCTCTCAAGAGGTTCAACTTTGCGGATACGGCAACATTCATGGCGGTTTTCAAGCGACTCTCGAAAAGAGAAAAGCCCTTTATCCCTTTCAAGGCTTTCCACCGCCTGACGTTCAGGGAAATACCAGTCGATATCAAGGTCGTATCGAACCCTTACCGACTCCGCAACCTGGTAGGTTTCTTCGTTGAGTCGCCCGGTATCGAGAGCAAAAACCCGCACCTCGGGAGCAACCTTTCGCAGCATATCGACAACAACCACATCCTCGACACTAAAAGAGCAGGCCATGGATACGATCCCCCGGGAAACTTCAACACCGGCTCGAATGATTTCCTCAGGCTCGAGTCCTTCAACCACGGGCAACCGCAAATCGTTTTTGTTTTTGTTATCCTGCGACATACCGACCTCCACTAGCGTTTCAGATAAAATACTCGGGCTGCTTCTCAACGCGCCCATAACTAATATTGTTCCAGAGCCGTTCGTGCCCCACATATACCACCAGCTTGATAATGGTATCGGCCAGACCAATGCCCGCCGCATATTCAAGTTCTCCTGTCACCAGGTAAACAATCAAAGCGGTAATCGCGGAAGCGAGAAATCTCCACGAAAGGGCTTTTGCAATACTACGACGAGCTGTATCCACGGATGACCTCCACTATATTCCCTATTTTTTTAATCGGGTTCGTTGTCATGGAAAATATCTTTCTTTGGAATTACAGTCAAGCATTATTTTACGTGTTTACACACCTGGTGACTGTGGTTTCGTTATTTTATCTTACTTTTATTTGTAAAACCAGCTACTTGCGTAAAAATAAAAAACTTGGCTGGCAGTATATTTCTTTTAAAAACCTTCATTTAAAAACCCACTACTTTACCGTGGTTATAAAACCACCCAAAAAAACCGGCTCTACAAAAGCAGCCATCCTGGAAGCCCATATCCGGATGATTTGACGCATATTGAAGTGTTGGGGAGGTTTATTCTTGACAGATAGGAGAGTTACAGCTTTGAATGTGGGGAAAGACGCCCAGCTTGTGCGTTCTTGATTCACATAAATGAAAGGAATGACTTCATGCAAAACAAAATCAAGGTGCTATTTTTGTGCACCGGAAATTCCTGCCGCAGTCAAATGGCAGAAGGGTGGACTCGTCACCTTAAAAGCGATCACATTGAGGCATGGTCAGCGGGGATAGAAACCCACGGCCTGAATCCCCGGGCAGTACAGGTTATGGCGGAAGCCGGAGTTGATATTTCCGGCCATGAGTCACAAAATATTCGAGATTTGCTCGATATCCCATTCGATTACGTCATCACCGTTTGCGGACATGCTCACGAAACCTGCCCCATATTTCCTGGCAAGGCCACAGTGATACATGTCGGCTTCGACGACCCACCGAAAATGGCGAAAGATTTTCTAACAGAGGAAGATCAATTGAATTGCTACAGGCGGGTACGAGATCAAATTCGGGTGTTTGTCGAGACGCTCCCTGAGAAACTCTTATCTCAGGACATTTAGCCAGAAAAGGCACACCCGGCCTGTCCGAATGATCGGCATGGCTCATTACAAACAAAGTGAAAAGATGGGAATTTCAAGAATTAATGTAAAGAAGACCTGATTCGTCCTGGTCAAGCTCAGGATGCTCGGCATAGAAAGCCTCGCCAAGCAATTCCCTCAGACTCTCAATGGCATCCTGAGCTTTTTTGGCATAATAGGCGGACGGCTTACCATATATATCCGTTAACTCGGCAGCCATTGTCCCCAACCGAAAGTGCATCTCTCTAAGGCTCTGAGCGTATTCCTGGTGCCTTTGCAAAACAAATCGATCTTTCGACATCACCTGCCCCCCTGAACGAAAGCCCCATGTATACAAACAACAATATTACAAAATAACAACATTTTTACAACAATCTAATTATTCCATAAAACGTTTTTTTAAAAACACGCTTACCAGCAGCTCTTTCATGAATTTGAATACAACATGTATTTTCAAAGATTTAGACTTAAATGAGATTTCATTTTTTTTGGATAAAGTTGCCTATTTAATTTAGTTAATACATAATTCGATTAGCCACGATTTTTTTGCACATGGATGGGTATAAAAATACCATTTTTCCAACCATTGCAATATTTACGAATCCTCCCATGGGTTCCCTTGGAGAGCATCATGCGCGTCGTAGGCATAATCCTGATTACCCTCATAGCGTTCACCGGATCAGCAAAGGGCACTTATGCCGCGAGCACCTATATATTCCCCTTTTCCAACCCGTATGAAGCAACCGTCATCGAAACACCACCAGCATTTCAAGCAGAAATTCCCAAGCGAGTCCCACAAAAAATTATTAACGTGAAGGTTTTCCCAACAAGGATTATCCCCAAAGTTTTTTGGTATGAAAACGGCCTACCCTGTTCACTTGTCTACCAGGATCACAAGGCGCCTCTTATTTTTATTATTGCGGGAACGGGTGCTCGTTACGATTCACCAAAGATGGTAAATCTGCAACATGTCTTTTACCGAGCAGGATTCCATGTCCTATCCATCTCTTCTCCAACACATATGGATTTTATCATCAACGCCTCGTCCAGCATGGTCCCCGGCGACCTGGCCGAAGACGCCAAAGACTTGTATCGGGTCATGTGCCTGGCAACAGAGAAACTCCGCAACAAAATTGCTGTAACCGACTATTACCTTACCGGCTATAGCCTTGGTGGCATTCAATCGGCTTTCGTGACGGGAATTGACGAGGAACAACAAAGTCTTCAATTTAAGAAGGTGTTGCTCATCAACCCGCCTGTAAGCCTCTATCGCTCGGTCTCCATACTCGATCGTTTGCTTGACGAAAATATTCCTGGTGGGATCAATAATTTTAAAGCCTGGCTTGACGACGTCATGCAGAACCTGTCAGACATTTATAAAGAAATGGGATATTTCGAATTTTCCGGTGAATATATCTACAAAGTGCATAAACGCTATCCAAAACGGGAACATTTTCTGCGAGCCATTATCGGACTCTCCTTCCGCATGTCATCATCAAACATGATTTTTGCCGCAGACATCATGAACGGCGGAGGATACATCACCCCAAAAAATGTCGAGATGAACTATGCCACAGCCCTGACTCCTTATGCCATGGTTGCTTCTCGCACCACCTTTGTGGACTATTTTCACCAATACCTGTTTCCACATGCCCGCCTGGAAAATCCAACCCTGACTGAAAACCAACTGATTGACCGTCTCAGCCTTAATCACATGGAAACTTACCTTAGGCAAGCAGACAAAATCGGGGTATTACATAACCAGGACGATATTATTCTCGACGAGGGGGACATTGCTTACATCCGCCATGTATTCGGCCCACGCGCGCAGATTTACCCACGGGGAGGTCATTGCGGCAACATGAATCATCCGGAAGTCGTGCGTTTCATAATAAATTTTTTCAACACCGGGGAAGACTAACATGATAGACCGCGTGGCTTTTACTACATGGTTACCCATGATTCTATTCGGGTTGGTGCTGTTGGCAGGCTGCAGCACCCTGCCCCGTACCAGCGTCGAAACAGAACCACCATTACGAAAATATGATGAACTGGTTGATCAAAGAAAAACTCACCCACTGGAAATTTATGACCCACTGGAGGGATTCAACCGGGGAACGTACAGGTTCAACTATTATTTTGATAAATATATATTTTTACCCGTGGTTAATGCTTATGATTTCGTCTTACCAGATTATGTTGAAGACCGCATATCGTGCTTTGTCGACAACGTATTTGAATTCAACAATCTGCTTAACAACATTCTGCAGGGAAAATTGCAAGGCACGGGAATTACACTTTCAAGGCTGATCATCAACAGCACGGTAGGAATCGGCGGACTATGGAACCCCGCCACCGGCTGGGGGATGCATGAGCAACCGGAGGATTTTGGTCAGACCCTCGGATATTACGGTGCTGGCGGTGGGCCATACCTTATCCTTCCCATCCTGGGCCCGTCGAATCTACGCGACACGATTGGCATTGCCGGTGACGCTGCCAGCTTCGCCGGTGCAGGACCCGTAGCCTGGGTAGAAAACAATGCCGCCTCTCGCAGCTTTACCGGCGTCAGCAGCGTCGATCGGAGACATCGTCAGTCTTTCCGGTATTATCAGTCGGGGTCGCCTTTTGAATATGAAATGGTAAGGCTGATCTACACAAAAAAGAGGGAATTGGAAATTTCCAGATGATACCTGGGAAAAGGATCGGGAATGCTGAGTACAAATAGGCGTAAATGAGCTCCCTCCCAACCTAACCATTGATTCAGGTGAGCGAATTGGCTTGCCGTAACGTGAAAACAAAAAAAGAGCCGCAATTTTCATTGCGGCTCTCTTGCGTTGGTCGGGGCGAGAGGATTTGAACCTCCGACCCCCTGCACCCCATGCAGGTGCGCTACCAGGCTGCGCTACGCCCCGTCAATCAACGCCCGCGGATTATGCTAAATCCGCGACTAATTGTCAAGCTAAAATCGTACATCATACGGGGAATATTTATCATTAAAAATCGAGCACTTAGTAATTTTCGAAAACAAAAACTACAAATTATATACTCTTTCCCCCGGAAGAATTTTGATTCCGGCTCCCAGCAAAACCTTTACGGCTTCATCAATATTATCAAATCGGAAAATAATCACGGCATTTTCTTCCATACGTTCAACGAAGGCATAAAGATATTCTACCGTAACACCCGCAGAGTCGAGTTTGTGAAGTATTTCGGCTAGCCCCAGAGGACGGTCCGGAACTTCAACGGCGACAACATCGGTCTTTGTAACCGTAAATTGATGCTCGGCAAGCACTTCTTTTGCTCGATCGATTTTATCAACGATCAAACGCAATACGCCAAAATCAGAGGTATCGGCCAAAGACAGAGCTCGAATATTGACCCCCGCCTTTCCGAGAACCCTGGTTACCTCGGCAAGCCGCCCAGGTATGTTTTCAATAAAAATGGAAATCTGCTGAACCTTCATGCGACCTCCCCTATCTCAGTTATGCGTGGCTACTTGATGCGTTGATCAATGACACGCTTCGCCTTACCTTCCGACCGGGCAATGGTTTTTGGCTCGACCAAGCGGACTTTGCAGGTAATCCCCAGCAGTTCCTTGATTTCCTTACGAATGCGAGTGGCGAGATCCTGCAAGGTTTTTACTGCGTCGGAGAAGGTAACTTCGTTGACTTCCACCTGCACTTCGAGTGAATCAAGATTCTCTTCACGATCGATAATCAACTGATAATGAGGCTCGACACCCTCGATGTTCATCAACACGCTTTCGATCTGTGACGGGAAAACATTTACGCCACGAATAATCAGCATGTCATCGGTACGGCCACTCATTCGTTCCAGGCGACGATGAGTACGTCCGCAGCGACAAGGCTCGGTAATCAGGCGGGTGATATCACGCGTCCGGTAGCGGATCATGGGGATGCCTTCTTTGGTGATGGTGGTAATCACCAGTTCACCCTGCTCCCCTGCAGGCATGACTTCGCCCGTATCGGGATTGATGATCTCAGCAATGAAATGATCTTCCCAGATGTGCAGACCATGCTGCTCTTCAATGCACTCGATGGCCACACCCGGTCCGAGAATTTCAGACAGACCATAAATATCAATCGCCTTGATATTCAACTTGTCTTCAATCTCGGCACGGATCGATTCACTCCAGGGTTCGGCCCCCATAATGCCTACGCGCAGGGGAAAACTCTTGATGTCTACCCCCTGCTCCGCTGCGACTTCGGCAAGATAGAGGCTATAGGACGGGGTGCAGGTCAAAACAGTCGAACCAAAATCCTGCATGATCATGATCTGCTTTTTACTGTTACCACCCGACATGGGGATTACCGCAGCGCCTAGTTTTTCAGCACCGTAATGAGCCCCAAGGCCGCCGGTAAAAAGACCGTAGCCGTAAGCATTGTGAATCACATCACCACGCCCGACTCCGGCTGCGCCAAAAGAGCGGGCCATCAATTCCGACCAGATTTCTATATCGCGGCGTGTATAACCGACTACCGTAGGCTTGCCGGTAGTCCCGGAAGAGGCATGAATTCTTACAATGCGTTCCATGGGCACGGCAAACAACCCATATGGGTAATTGTCACGCATATCCTGCTTAAGCGTAAAGGGCAAGCGCTGAAGGTCCGATAGCGATTTGATCTTATCGGGCGTTACACCAGCTTTCTGGAAGGCTTCCCGATAAAAAGGCACCGTGGCGTAAACCCGCTCAACGGCATGCTGCAACCGCTTGAGCTGCAGAGCCTCGATCGCTTCGCGCGGCAGGGTTTCGAATTCTTCATTCCAATACATGACAGCATACCTCCCCTAGCTTTGCGCCGAAGCTGCTTGTCGGCCAAGATCAAAAGCCATGAGATTCATATCAAGAAAACGCTCGGGTACCATCCGTCGCAGGGTTTCTCGCCATAACTCTGCCTCAATCGGTAGAGCTCCGACCATCGATCCCAAAAGTGCTACGTTAACTGTGCGCGGGTTCCCTGCCCGGGTGGCCAGCTCAATACCATTAACCAGCAAGGTATCAGGGAAAGCCTTTTTTATCTTTTCCTGGATATTTTCAGGATACTTTTCCTTACCGAGGGTAACGGGGGGTGGCAGGATTTTAAGATCATTCGCCACGACCTTTGCGCCCTGACGAAGCAGCGGCAAATAGCGATACGTTTCGAGTAATTCAAACCCGAGCAGGAGATCGCCTTCCCCCTCCGGAATAATGGATGAGTAAACTTTGGTGCCGAAACGAATATGCGACACAACGCTTCCACCCCGTTGAGCCATGCCATGGATTTCATTCTTTTTGACATCGTATCCGGCCAGCATCAAAACCTCTGAAAGGACTTCGCTGGCCAAAAGGATGCCTTGGCCGCCGACTCCCGAGATAAGAATATTGGTTACTTTATCCTTCATGACGGCCTCCTATAGCATCAAAATGACATACCTGCGGACACAACCCGCACCCACAGCACAGCAGGGGGTTTATTACGGCTTTTCCTTTATCACCGGCATCCGGTTGCCATTCGATAGCGGGGCATCCCAGGGCAAGACAAGCCTTGCAACCGGTGCATTTTTCGGCATCGACGACAAGTGCGGCCAGTCTTTTAACCGGATCCCGTTTAACCAGCATGCACGCCCTCCTGGCAATGACTACCGAAACCTCAGGGCGTTCCATTTCGGTTTTGATAACCTTCCGGGTATGGGCAATATCGTACGGATCAACAACCGTGAGATGCTTGACCCCGACGCTGCGACACAAGGCTTCGAGATCGATTTGGTAGCTCTCTTCACCCGCGAGGGTATAACCCGAACCAGGGTTTTCCTGGCGACCCGTCATTGCGGTAGTCCGGTTGTCGAGAATCAATACGGTGGCGGCTGATTTATTGTAAACCATATCCATCAGGCCATTGATACCGGTATGCAAGAACGTTGAGTCTCCGATAACGGCAACGATGCGCTGAGCCTCCTGGGCATCAAGGACTTTGGACATACCGGTCGCGTTGCCGATGCTGGCCCCCATACAGATACAGGTATCCATGGCGGACAAAGGTTCCATGAAGCCCAGGGTATAACACCCGATATCACCCGTTACAAAAGCCTTGAGGCGATTGAGAGTAAGGAAGACGCTACGGTGAGGGCACCCGGGACACATATTTGGCGGGCGGTTGGGCAAAGGTTCTTTTGGAGTAAAAAAGGCTTTGGATTCCTCACCGGTAAGAGCTTTTTTCAAACGTCCGGGCGTCAGTTCGCCGCAGATAGGCAACATGTCCTTGCCGTGCACGGCAATACCCATGGCGCGAACCTGCTCTTCAATGAAGGGATCAAGTTCTTCGATGACATATACCGTGTCGTAACGGTTGGCAAAATCCCTGATAAGTTGTTTAGGCAGAGGATAGACCATTCCAAGCTTCAAGATATCGGCGTGGGGCAGAATCTCCTTGGCATACAGATAGGACACACCGCTTGTTATAACTCCGACCTTGCCCTCCCCAGCCTCGATTCTGTTAAACGGTTGCTGGCAGGCCCACACTTCCATACGTTGCAGACGATCTTCGACCAAGACATGACGCTTGCGAGCATTCCCTGGCAGCATGACGAATTTGGCCGGATTTTTTTCAACCGACGGCACAGGCAGATCGGTTACCGGGTCACCAAGCTCCACAACCGACTTGGAATGTGAGATACGCGTCGTGGTACGCAGGAAAACTGGCGTATCGAACTGCTCACTGACATCCAGGGCAAGACGGGTAAAGTCCAGAGCTTCCTGACTGTCCGCCGGTTCGAACATGGGAATTTTGGCAAACTTGGCGTAATTGCGATTGTCCTGCTCATTCTGGGAAGAATGCAACTCGGGATCATCGGCGGTCACCAGAACCAAACCGCCCTTAACCCCCGTGTACGAAAGCGTAAACAAAGGGTCGGCAGCGACGTTCACCCCGACGTGCTTCATAGCGACCAGCGCCCGACCGCCACCAAAAGATGCCCCGATACCAACTTCCAGAGCTACCTTTTCGTTGGGAGCCCAAGATGAATCGATGGTGGGATATTGGGTTGTGTTTTCCAGGATTTCCGTACTGGGCGTACCGGGATAAGCAGAAGCCACCTTAACACCGGCCTCGAAAGCTCCACGAGCAATGGCCTCGTTTCCAGATAACATGGTGCGTTTCATGGTGCGTCCTTTTCAGATTTCTGTGTCATTGTAGTTTTTTACAAATGATGTTTGAAAATGCCGAAATTGAATATAGTGAAGCGGAAATAGATTGTCAATTACTACGGGAATCCGAAAGACTTCAAAGGGCGGTACAAAAAGGTGAAATGCCAAGCCGTTTACCAGAGACATGGGGAAATACACTTTTTGGAACCTGCTTTCACACCCGTTCCGGCGGCCTCTCATGACACAGATCGTGCATCCGACATGGCCAGAAGCAACCCTTCAAGCAATCCGAAATCGCTTACCTTCAGCGAATCTTTTTGAAAGTGATCAAAAATGCCTAGGACTATGCGAATACCGGGGACGATCAGATCGCCACGGCCTTTTTCAAGACCAGGTACCTGCTCCCGTTGGCTATCCGTTAAAGGATTAAGATGATGGAACAGTGAATCAAGATCATGAGCGAAAAGATTCAGGTTATTAACGCGCAGGCCATTATAAACAGTCATTCCGAGCTTGATAGCGGCCAGGGTTGTTACCGTTCCGGCAGTACCGACCAACACGGTTGATGGATGCAACGCTGCACCGAGAGCCGAAGACTGGGTCAAATCATACGCTACCCGATCTAGGATGGAAAGAATATGTCTTTGCTGATTGACGGGATCGGAGAAATTTTCGCACAGATCGACAACCCCGAGTGGATAGCTTCTTTGAAAAACTACGCGTCCATCGACATACAATACGAATTCGGTGCTTCCCCCGCCAATATCAAACATAAGACAACGCCCGGGGCGTGGATCCAGCGCAGCAAAGACTCCCGCACAACTAAGTCGGGCTTCCACTTCGCCATCGATAATCTCTAGTTGCAGCCCGGTACGTTCTTTAACCTGTCGGACAAATTCGGGTCCGTTGTTTGCGCGACGCAAGGCTTCGGTACCGACAACCCTTACAAGATCGGCACCGGAAGTTTTTATGGCATCCGCAATATTCACCAATGCGGCTAAAGTATTATCCATGCTTTGACTTGCCAGCCCCCGTCGGGGATCAAAACCGCCGGCAAGACGGGTAATATGCCTCTCATAGCGAACCGGCGTGACCGTACCTTGAACAACTTCACCAAGAAGCAGACGCACAGTATTAGATCCGACATCTACCGCCGCCAGCATTTATTTGTCACCAACGACAGCTTTGCTGACGTTAAAAGCATGACTGCCGATTTTTGAAAACCCGTGCAACATATCAATAAAAATCAATCCTTGCTGCACCGAACATTCACCGGTATTCAACCGGGAAATGTGATTGTTGCGCAGAGTGGCTTCAAGATCGTCTATGACGTGTACCATATAGCTGGCCTTGGATTCAATTGTCGCATCACCCCGCTCCAGTGCATCGATCACAAAAGCCAGGAAATCCCGGGTCTTGCCTGCCAGCTCTTCCACTTCCTGAGTAGCTACGGCAGACAATGGCTGTTTCAGGTCACGAAGCCGGCCTGCCAGCTTCCAAAGTCCCTCGCAGTGATCCCCGATACGCTCAAGATCGTTAACGATATGCATCATGGAGGCGACATCCCGCGACATATCCTGAGTGATGGATTTTTGGGAAAGATTGACCAGGAAATCTGTAATCTCCTTTTGCAGCAGGTCAACGATTTCTTCTTTTTTATCCAAGGAAGCAAGATGCTTTGAGTTGCCGTCACGAAAGAAATCCATGGTTTCATCAAGCATCTCAAAGGAGATACGCGCCATCCTCCTGGTTTCAGAACGGGCTTGCCCAATGGCAATCGGCGGCGTATTAAGCACGCGGTTATCGATATATTTAAGGTGAAACTCCATCAACGCTTCTTTACCGGGCAAAATTAAACAAGCCAACTTGGCCAACAACCCGATAAGGGGCAGGAAAATAATGGTATTGATAATGTTAAAAAAAGTATGAGCATTGGCTATGTGCCATTTAATATTAGGCAGGTCCCCAATAGCTGCACCAAATTGCGCGGACTCGGTAGCTGTGTGAATAACAAAGTCCGGATCACCCGGAGTCCAGGCATCGACAAGATGTAAAAAAAGAGGAAAGCATAAAACAACCAGCACGACACCGATGGAATTGAACAATAAATGGGCCAATGCCGTACGACGGGCAGCGAGATTGGTACCGATGGCTGCAAGGTTGGCAGTAACGGTCGTACCTATGTTTTCACCGAGGATCAACGCAACACTCACATCAAAACTCAAAAGCCCACTCATCGCAAGGGACATGGTAAGGGCTATGGTAGCGCTGCTGCTTTGAACCAGCACCGTAAGCAAAGCTCCGGTTGCAATAGCGAGTAAATAGTTGTCGCCAACCACAAGGAAAAAGTCTCGAAAGGCATCGCTCCCCTTAAGAGGCACAAATGCATTTTCCATGGTGGTCAAGCCATAAAACAAAATCCCGAAACCAAGGAGAATCTCCCCGCTGTACATCCATTTTTTACTACGTGAAAAAAGTTTCAGTCCGGTACCGATCCCGATTGCCGGCAAGGCAAACTGGCTGACCTTAAGGGCAAGAAGCTGTGCAGTAACCGTTGTACCAATGTTGGCGCCAAGTACCACACCAATAGCCTGCATCAACGTCATTAATCCGGCATTGACAAAACCGATGACCATGACAGTCGTGGCACTGGAAGACTGAATAATGGCAGTAACGGCAAGCCCTACAAAAGTTCCGATGAGACGATTATTTGTTAAAGCGGCAAGAATTTTGCGCATGCGGTCCCCGGCGACCTTTTGCAATCCTTCGGACATAATCTTCATGCCGAACAGAAACAAACCGAGTCCGCCGATCAGGCCGAAAATGGTAGCCTGGTTAAAAAAACCCAACATCGGAAATGATCCTCCTTTAGGAGCCGCCACTACAGAAGACAAAGCGCAGATAAACCGCCGGCACTATATCCGATGCACAGCGGTTTTTCAAGGTTGAGCGGCCAAAATTGCCGCAGGAATCAAAACGTGATTCGAGAAGTCACTGGGAAGGGAATAAAAGTATTTCTTGACGGTTTACAGCTGATGGATCCAACTGGTATCGCCTGCGCCCTGGCGCAGTACGCTGATTTTGTCATCGATAAGACTGATAACGGTGGATGCATCCCCCTTAATAACGCCTCCATCAACGACCATATCGATCTGCCTGCCGAGTTGCTCATCGATAAGAGAAGGATCGTAACAAGGCTCTTCACCGGAGATATTGGCACTGGTCGTAACAAGCGGGTGACCAAGTTCACGAACGATCGCCAACGCAATAGGATTGGAGGGAATACGAATGCCGACTGTTTTCTGTTTGGTTACGAGTAAATCGGGCACCACCCGAGTAGCTTCAAGAACGAAAGTATACGGACCGGGCAGATAACGTTTCATGATTTTAAAAGCAAAATTACTTACCTGCGCATAATTGGAAACGTCGGAAAGGTCGGCACAAATAAAGGAAAAGGGTTTTCGTTCCGTTCGCTCCTTGAGCTGATAAATGCGCTTGATCCCCTTGCGGTTGAAAATATCGCAACCAAGGCCGTAAATGGTGTCGGTCGGGTAAGCAATAACGCCACCCTGCTTAACACAATCGACCACACGTGTTATCAGGCGTTTCTGGGGTGTTTCGGAGTTTATGGTAAGCAACATGGCAAGTTTTCCTTTCCCCTTTTCCAGACAAGGGCCACAAATCCCACCCTGAAATAACGGGTGACACCTAATTAAAATCCAGTATGACCAAACCCACCTTCATTGCGATCTGTTTCATCAAGTTCTTCCACCTGTTCGAGCGTAACCATTTGAACAGGTGCTATAACCAGCTGAGCGATTCGATCGCCACGGGAAACCACAAATTTTTCAGAACCATGATTAATGAGAATAACACCAAGTTCACCACGATAATCGGCATCAATTGTGCCGGGCGCGTTAACCAATGTCACGCCACGATGCAAAGCGAGTCCGGACCGCGGTCTGACTTGTGCTTCAAACCCAACAGGAATTGCCAGAGCGATGCCAGTAGGAACAACCGCTCGACAACCGGGTTCGATGACCATCTCTTCTTCTGGACAGGCAAACACATCCATCCCGGCGGCATGAAGGCTCATATACCTGGGCAGTTGTGCCTGTAAACGCAATTTTTTAACTTTAACTTTTAAGATATCCATAATTATACAAGAAGAAAAGAACATCGGTTGCAAAACAGTTGAGGATTAACCCAAAGTTAAATCCACCAGGGGAAACCCGTTTCCGGAAACCGGGCCAATCATTTGCAGGTTAAGATATTCATCGCGTAAAAATTCACGCGATAGCAGCAAAATATCTTCTCCGGTTACTTTTTGGACACGCTCTATAACTTCATGCGGAGATTGCACACGTCCAAGGTATATTTCGTTTTTGGCAAGGCGAATCATTCTATTTTCAGTACTTTCGAGGGACAACATAAATTGCCCCTTGATTAGCTCCTTGGTAGCCTGCAGTTCGTCGGGATCGGGCTCAGAATGTTGAAATCGCGAGAGTTCTTTCAATACCAGATTGATACCGTGCTGAACATCATCGGGACAGATTCCGGCATAAACGACCAGCGCCCCGGTGTCGGAATGCGAGCTCAAATAGCTGTAAACCGAATAAGCCATACCCCTTTCTTCCCGTAATGTCTGAAAGAGGCGAGAACTCATACTTCCACCGAGCATGGTGTTGAGAAGGTTCCCTGCAAACCGCGCTGGGTGACGTTGCCCCGGAGCTCTGGTACCCAGACAAAAGTGGACCTGCTCAATGTCTTTATGCGTTGTGTGAATACAGGAATGGCAGCTTGGTGTTTCTGAATCCGACGTTTTAACACCAGACCTATGACCACGGAAAAGCTCGGCAATCTGCGAAACCAGCTCCTCGTGATGAACGTCTCCGGCTACACAAATTATCAAATTGTTACCGCAGTAATTTGTATCGAAATGTTGAACCAGCTGCTGACGATCAAGGGATTGAACAGATTGGATAGAACCGATGATGGGTTTGCCCAGGGGATGCTCACGCCAGTAAGAACTCGTGAACTGTTCATGGATGCTTTCTTCAGGGGAATCTTCAAGCATGTGAATCTCTTGAAGAATTACCCGACGTTCTTTTTCAAGCTCATCAAGATCTATAACTGAATTCAAAAGAATGTCGGATAGCAGGTCCACTGCCAAGGACAAATTATGCCCCGACACCTTAGCATAATAACAACTGAATTCAGAACTTGTGAAGGCATTGAGTGCCCCGCCCACCGAGTCGATCTCTTTAGCGATGGACGGAGCACTACGACGTATCGTCCCCTTGAACAACATGTGCTCCAAAAAGTGAGAAACACCCGCTTGTTCGAGAGATTCATGGCGTGATCCGCATTCAACCCAAAACCCTACTGTAGCAGAAAATGCTCCAGGAATACGTTCGGAGAGAATGCGGATGCCATTATCCAGGACAGTCTTTTCTACCATGACAAGGAGAGATTATTCGTCCTCAGGCAAAGTTTCGCCCAAAGCTTCCTTGCGCGATAATTTAATTTTGCCCTGGCGATCGATATCGAGACACTTAACGAGAACCTTGTCTCCCTCGTTAAGAATATCGGTAACATTCTTAACACGTTCTTTAGCCAGCTCAGAAATATGAACGAGGCCCTCAGTGCCGGGGAAAATTTCCACAAAAGCACCGAAATCCATAATCTTTTTAACGGTGGCCATGTAAAGACGGCCTACCTCGGCATCCTGAGTGAGGTTACGGATCATCTTGATGGCAGCCTTGCAAGCTTCGCCATCGGAAGATGCGATGTTGATACGACCATCATCTTCAATATCAATGGAGCAACCGGTTGCCTCGATGATACCGCGAACGTTTTTACCACCGGGTCCGATAACGGTGCGCACTTGATCCGGCTTGACATTGATTGTGGTAATACGCGGTGCATAAGGTGACAGATCGCTACGCGAAACAGCAATCGCCTCGGACATTTTGCCGAGAATGTGGATACGCCCTTCACGTGCCTGATCAAGTGCCTGCCCCATGATTTCCTTGCTGACGCCACTGATCTTGATATCCATCTGCAAGGCGGTAATGCCATCGCGGGTACCTGTGACTTTAAAATCCATGTCACCAAGATGATCTTCATCCCCGAGAATGTCCGAAAGGACGACAACATCGTCGCCTTCCTTGATCAAACCCATGGCAATACCGGCAACAGCTTCCTTGATAGGCACACCTGCATCCATCAGCGCAAGAGAAGCACCGCAGACACTGGCCATAGATGAAGAACCGTTCGACTCGAGAATGTCGGAAACGACACGCAAGGTATAGGGAAAATCATCATGGTTGGGCAGTACCTGTGCGATGGAACGCTCTGCAAGCATACCGTGGCCGATCTCGCGACGGCCGGGGAACAGCCGCATGCTGGTCTCACCTACACAGAACGGAGGGAAGTTGTAGTGAAGCATGAACTTCTTGAATTCCATGGACTGGACATTGTCCATGCGTTGTTCATCCTTGGAAGTGCCAAGAGCGACAGCCACCAGCGCCTGGGTTTCACCGCGGGTAAACAATGCGCTACCATGAGCTCTCGGAAGCACTCCGATTTCACAGGTAATGGGTCGAATGGTGTCCTTGTCGCGCCCGTCGATACGGACCTTATCCCGGGCCACCATCTGGCGAACAAGGCGCTTCTGAAGACTGCCGAAGGCTTCGCTGACATCGTCAGACTGTCCTTCAAATTCCTCGCTCAAAGCTGCCAGCACATCGGTTTTAATCTCTGCCACGGCAGCATAGCGCTCTTGTTTGGCGCGAATTTTGACTGCTTCAACCAAACGGCCTTCTGCCAGTTCAGCTACCTTGGCAATGATAGCGGGATCGATCGTTTTTACAGAAAATTCACGTTTTTCAAGCCCTGCCACTTTAACCAGCTCAAGCTGAATATCGAGCAGCGGTTGCAGAGCTTCGTGAGCAAAAAACAGCGCGTCAAGCATCTCTTGCTCACTGATGAACTTTGCCTCACCCTCTACCATGATAATGGCATCACGGGAGCCCGCAACGATGATATCCATATCGCTGCCGGCACGTTGTTCGATGGTCGGATTGGCAATCAAAGTTCCCTCGACACGCCCCACCCTGACTGCGGCGACAGGTCCGTCAAAGGGAATATCGGAAACGGCAACAGCCGCTGAAGCACCGAGCATAGCCAAGGTGTCAGGGTCGTTTTGCTCGTCAACCGAAATGACCGTCGGCATGATCTGCGTTTCAAACATGTAGCCCTTGGGGAAAAGCGGGCGTAACGGCCGGTCGATAAGACGGCAGACCAAAGTTTCACGTTCGGTCGCACCGCGTTCACGCCGAAAAAACGAACCGGGAATTTTGCCACCGGCGTAGAATTTTTCCTGATAATTGACAGTGAGAGGGAAAAACCCTTGCCCTTCACGCAATTGTTTGGCACTTACTGCGGTACACAGAACCTTGGTATCACCATAGGTGACCACTACTGCACCATCAGCTTGACGCGCCATTTTGCCGGTTTCAAGGGTCAACGTCTGCCCATTGAACTGACATTCAACTTTTTGATAAGCCAAATTATTCTCCTTTTTTGCGAGGCAATATCCGAGTCACCGCATGCCTCACAGTATTTTTCTCTTAAAACGGCTAAAGGAGACTGACCTGAAACAACAGCCGCTCACCATCGCGGACCGGCTGTTCTCTCCGGGCAACCTCCATTAGCATACAATAAAACTCAGGCAGCAGGCCTCTCGACTCGGCGAGAAGCGTGCTGCCCTTTACTACCTACGGATACCGAGGCTCTGTATGATTGTGCGATACCGTTCAACATCGCTGCGTTTGAGATAGTCCAGTAGACGTCTCCGCTGTCCAACAATTTTCAGCAAACCGCGACGGGAATGATGATCTTTTTTGTGGGTCCGAAAATGCTCGGTCAGATAGGTAATGCGTTCTGACAGCAGAGCAATCTGCACCTCAGGAGATCCAGTATCACCTTCATGTCGTTTATACTGCTCGATGAGTTCCTGCTTTTTATCAGTGGCTAACACCTTGCCACCTCCTTTCGTGTTTAAATGCAACCTAAATGGTTATTATAACGATATAAAGCGTAATCTTATTACCATAGTTAAGGGCCTGTGTAAAGCGCTATTCAAAGCCCCCGCAATCATTAAAAACCTTCAATAGCTCAAAATCTCCACGGACTTCCTGCTTACGTGAAGGCGCGAAACGGGTCATTGCCAAAGGACCGTTGGGACTAATCAACAGAACCAATTCTCCCTCGGAAACACCGATAGGTCCAACAACCATGTCCGTACTCGGCGGGATACCGTAACTCAATCTCTTGACGCCCTCATCCGAAACAACAAGAGATGGGTATTCCCTGAGAGACTCACCGATAGAAAGCAAAAAACGATGACGATCTTCCGGTGCAGTCCGTTCGATTTCGTCGAGAGTCACAGCATCCGCTTCGGTAAAAGGATCGCTTTGCAAACGTCGCAAGGCAGTCAGATGCGCACCACAACCAAGTCTCGCACCAATATCATGGCAGAGCGTCCGAACGTAGGTTCCTTTTGAACAGCATACATCGAAAGTTACGGATGGCGACTGCACAATCAGCTTCTCGATGCTGAAAATATTCACACGCCGCGGTACCCTGTCTATCTCAATACCCTGACGCGCCAATTTATAAAGTGGCACCCCATCCTTTTTCAAAGCGGAGTACATAGGTGGAGTCTGGTCAAGACTACCAACCATCGACATACACGCCGCGGCGATTTCATCGGCTCCCAGATGCGACGTCTCGTGCGAAGCGATAACCTGCCCTTCGGAGTCCTGGGTATCGGTGACTTCGCCTAGCAACAAGGCAGCACGATATATCTTATTCTCCTCCATAAGAAACTGGAGTATCCGGGTGGCTTGTCCCAGAGCTACAACCAAAACTCCCGTGGCCAATGGATCCAATGTTCCGGCGTGGCCAACCTTGCGCAAACCGAAAAGACGTCGTACGCGTCCAACAACCGCATGCGAGGTCATCCCCTGCGGCTTATCGACAACAAGGATACCGTTCATAGAGAAAGGGGGAGAAGTTGGTTGAGACGATCAAAAACAATTTTGCGAACTTGTTCCATACTGCCAGAAACCGTTGCCCCTGCAGCATTATGATGTCCTCCGCCACCAAGCTCGCGCGCGAGGGAGCCTACATCAACATGCCCCTTGGATCGAAAACTTACTTTAAAAAGGTCGTTTTCAACCTGCCGGAAGAACAAGGCCACCTCAACTCCCCGAATAGAACGGGGATAATTGATAAGTCCATCGGTATGTTCGGGGCCTGCCCCTGTAGCAAGAAACATTTCATTGGTAACAGCGACAGAACCGAAGCGACCGCAGGGAGACACGATGAGCGTGTCCAGAACACGGGACAACAGTTTGACCCGCTCAACCGGATGGCTTTCATAAAGATTGCCGGCCACATGCCAGGGGGATACACCGGCCTTTACCATACCTGACGCGATGGCAAATGCTTCCGGATTGGCATTGGAATACCGAAACGAACCGGTATCGGACAGTATCGCGGTATATAGACAAAGGGCAACATCAAGCGACAAGGGATGACCTGCGGCCAGAATCACACGATGGATTAACGCTCCGGTAGCACAAGCCTCTTCATCAACAAAATTGACACTGCCAAACAATTGAGAATGAGGATGGTGATCAATATTGATAACTTGCAGACAATGTTCAGGCAGAAAGGCCCCAGCTCTGTCCAATTGTCCGGAGTCAAGAACAAACCCGGCGTCATAACTATCCAGCATGCCGGGATCAGACACAACTTGATTCGCTCCCGGCAAAAATTGGAGCTCCTCAGGAACGCCATCGACATTAAATGCAACCGCTTGTTTCCCGAGTTCACCCAGGAAGTTAACCAACGCAAGGGTTGAAGCGATGGCATCTCCATCGGGGTGCGCATGGGAAGCTACCACAAAACGGGTACCCTCCCGAATCACTTTAAGAATCGCCTCAATCATCACTGGACTGGTTTTCATCCCTGGCATGGTCTTCGTTCAGTTGACGTAAAAGACTATCGATACGATTGCCGTACTCCAGTGCTTTGTCAAACTCAAAAATCAGTTCAGGCACGTAGCGCAAACGCAACCGACGCGAAAGTTCGCGCCTTATAAAAGGCACTGCACTTTTGAGACCTTTCTGAGTCTCTGCCCTCTGCTTCTCATCACCATAAACAGTATAGTGTACGCGCGCCAGATGCATATCGGGAGTAACGCTGACGCCCGTAATGGTTACAAAACCGATCCGCGGATCTTTAAGGCCCTTGAGGAGCAGCGCCGAAATTTCTTTTTGCAATTGTTCGCCGACGCGATGGGGACGTGGATGATCCAAATTATCTACCTATCCGTAATGAATGAGTTCAATGTCCTGACCGATGATTTCGGCAAGACCAATGCGCTCTACTTCTTCAATCACCTTCTGCAAAACCTGATGTGCAGAATCTTCACTATTTTCAAGAATGGCGAATCCCAAGCCGGCGCGTTGCCATAGGTTCTGATGATCAGTCTCAGCACAACTTACAGGAAAACGTGCTCTACAACGGCCCAGAATACTTTTGACTACAGCACGCTTGTCTTTGAGACCCTGACTCCCATGGACCAGCAAATCGAGTCTCAAAACCCCGACAACCATGGAAGTCTCCTTTTAAAATTAAAGAGATGTCTTTATCTCTTCCATCTCGAAAACCTCTATAATGTCGCCGACCTTAATGTCATTATAGTTTTCAAGACTCAAACCGCATTCATAACCGCTCTGAACTTCACGGGCATCATCTTTAAAGCGTTTGAGAGATGCCAGTTTGCCTTCCCAAATGACAACATGGTCGCGAATAAGTCGAACCTGAGCATTGCGCAAAACTTTGCCGTCAGTGACATAGCAACCTGCGATAGTTCCCACCTTGGATACACTGAAGGTTTCACGAATCTCAACCTTGCCAAGAGCTTTTTCCCTCAAGGTCGGTGCAAGCAAGCCTTCCATTGCATCGCGTATATCGTTCACAGCATCGTAAATAATGTTGTAAAACCGGATATCAACGCCTTCCACTTCAGACAAAGAGGCGGCCTTGGGTTCGGCACGGACGTTAAACCCGATAATGATAGCATCGGACGCCGAAGCCAAAGAAACGTCACTTTCAATGATACCACCCACACCGGTGTGAATGACCACGAGACGACAGGCATCGGTAGATAGCTTGACAAGCGACTCACGAACAGCTTCAACCGAACCTTGAACATCGCCCTTGATGATAACCTTAAGCTCCTGCACTTCGCCTTGCTGAAGGCGGGCATACAGCTGTTCAAGAGAGATTTTGCTGGTGGTAGCCAGCTCTTGTTCGCGAATTTTCCGCTGTCTATGGGCAGCAACATCTTTGGCCGCTTTTTCCGTTTCGACAGCATGGAAAGTGTCCCCGGCGACAGGGGTGCCGGAAAGACCTGTAACCTCTACCGGGCAAGACGGTCCAGCCTCTTCAAGACGCTCACCGCGGTCATTGGTCATTGTCCGGACCCTGCCGAAATGCAACCCTGAAACAATAGGATCGCCGATGCGCAGCGTACCATCTTCAACCAGTACAGTTGCAACGGGTCCACGCCCACGATCGAGTCGGGCTTCGACAATGGCACCTTTAGCCCTCTTGTTAGGATTGGCCTTAAGATCAAGGACTTCAGCCTGAAGCAGAACCATTTCTAACAGACTATCCAGGTTGGTCCGGTTTTTGGCTGAAACTTCAACGAATATCGTATCGCCACCCCACTCTTCGGGAACCATCTCAAACTCGGTCAATTCCTGCTTGACGCGATCGGGATTGGCATCGGGCTTGTCCATCTTGTTGATGGCTACAACCATAGGTACGCCAGCAGCCTTGGAGTGATTTATCGCTTCCTTGGTCTGAGGCATGACACCATCATCCGCTGCAACCACCAATATAACGATGTCCGTAACCTTGGCACCACGTGCGCGCATCGAAGTAAAAGCTTCGTGGCCGGGAGTATCAAGGAATGTAATTTTCTGACCATCAACGGTGACGTCATAGGCGCCGATATGCTGTGTGATACCACCAGCTTCGCCATCGGTGACATTGGTAGTCCGAATAGCATCTAGCAAACTGGTTTTACCATGGTCAACGTGACCCATAATAGTTACAACCGGCGGACGAGGCAGTGCACCTTCGTCGCTGCCACCCTCTTCGATAATACCGGCGGTATCGACCAAAAGGTTTTCTTCGTCAAAAGCGACGTTCTCGACTTCGTAGTTAAACTCGGATGCCAGCAGGGCAGCGGTTTCAAAATCAAGAGGATGGTTAATTGTAACCATCTGACCCTGACGCATCAATTCCGTGATCAGATCTTTACTCTTGACCCCCATGCGCTTGGCCAGCTCACCGACAGTGATAACATCGCTGATGCGAATAATTCGCTTAATCGCCTTGGAGACGGTCACCTCGGTTTTCTTTTGAACCTTGGGACCCTTCTTTCCGCGACGTAAGCGCCGTTCATCACGATCTGGTTCGTACACTTCCCTACGACCGCGACGCGCCTTACCACCATCTTGCATTTCTTTATCTTTATCGTGGAAACCGCCCTTACCCTTCTTGGCTTTTTTACCTCCACGAACTTCCTTGTCGGCCGCAGGACCGCCATCATGCGGAACCACAGAGGGTGGCGCAACATCCTTTACCCTGGGTGCTGCGGATGGCGCACCGGGTGCCGGTCTGGCAGTTTTGGAGCGGTCCGGTCGTTCAGAACGTTCAGGACGTTCCGTGCGCTCAGGACGACCACGATCGGACTTGCCGCGTTCAGGTCGTTCTCCACGCTCTTGTTTTTTGGGAGGAGGGGCCAGCGTCGACAACTCAACACGCCCGAGAATCTTGGCCCTATTGGCCGTAGCTTTTTCAACTTTAGGTTTATCCTTGGTCACCGAAATATCAGCCGCTTCCGGCTGTCCTTCTATTTTATCGGCCGTTTTGGATGCTTCTAGCGTACCATTCTCCGGCTCTACATCAGCCACTGCGGAAGGTTTTTGTTCAACTGGGGGCTTTTCTTCGGCGACCGGTGTGATTTCAGTTTGCATTTCCGGCGCGGAGGGTGCCGGCGTTTCAGGTATCGTTTCTTGTACAGCCTCGATTATTTCTTTAGGCTCAACCACGGTGGTTGTTTCGACAGCGGGTTCCTGCACAGAAACCACAGGCGGCTGCTCCTCAATGGGTATTTCAGGCAGTTTCTCTTCCACAGATGGTTCTTCAACTGGGGCAGCCTCGTCAGCTCTTACCTCGTCAGCGGCCGCGGGGGGGAGCGACTGCTCAACCGGAGGGATTTCCTTGCGACGACGCCGAATGACTCCGGCAGTAATGCGCTGCTCTTCTACACGTTCGACTTTACCTGGTGCACCTTCAAACTTCTCCAGGTCTTCCTCAGCCAGCACGCTCATATGACTTTTAACATCGATGCCGGCCTCTTGAAGCTTTTCCAACAACACTTTATTATCTAGTTCCATTTGTTGCGCTAACTCATATACCCGAATTTTTTTACCCATTAAACTCCCCCGCGAATTTGTTCAACCGTTCCAGCTCATTCTGAATCGCAACGGCTAGCGAACCATATTTTAACGCGACTACGCCGCGTTCAGACTTACCAAGAAGACTTCCGAGAAGCTCCTTACTAAAGACGGGAAAACAAACCACATTACTGCGATTTGCGGCCCTGTCCACCTTTTCGGCGATAGTCGGCGAAAGATCTGCGGCTCTTACCAACAACCCAAACTCTTTTCCGCACTGCAATTCCGTCAAGACTTGACGCGTCCCGGAAACAACCTGACCAGCCTTGCGTGCCATGCCAATCAAGTCCAATGCTCTACATTGAGCTTGAGCGTGCAACACTTGCCACAGCTCACTTGCAGTAGGTCTGTCGCCCCCCCGAAGAGAGCGACATAATTGCCCACGCTTAACGGCAGACTCAATACACTCATAATCAAAGCATGTATAAACGCCGCGGCCGGGCAATTTTTTCCGATAATCAACAACAACTTCACCTTGCGGGCTCAGAACATACCGCACCAAAAGGTCTTGGTCAAGGGACTTCCTGCAGCCGACGCAGGTGCGCTGAGGAGCATGTTTATCGTCGTTGCCCTGATCAGATTGATGAATCTTCGACCGGGCCTTCTTCATTTGAATCACAATCCTCCGTAACCTCGTTTACCACGTCAGACAAAGACACGGAACCTGCTTCATCAGAAGTGCCGGTCTCGTCATTCGCGCCATCGGATGCAACATCGGCGGTTGAACCAGACAACCCCAATGCCTCTTTCGCGGCTTCGGCAGCGCGAGTCTCACTCTTTATATCAATATTCCAACCGGTTAACTTGGCCGCCAGACGGACATTTTGTCCTTTCTTGCCAATAGCCAGGGAGAGTTGATCATCGGGAACAATGACTTCAAGTGCCTGCTCATCGTTGTCCAGATAAATTTTAGAGACCTCTGCCGGCGCAAGTGCGGCGCAAACAAACCGCCCTACATCAGGCGACCAGGGAACAATGTCGATTTTTTCGCCACGCAGTTCAGAAACAACGTTCTGCACACGGGAACCCCGCATACCCACGCACGCGCCTACAGGATCGACATCGGGATCATAGGAGGCCACAGCGATCTTGGTACGACTACCCGCCTCACGTGCAACGGCTTTAATTTCAACGATACCCTCGGCAATCTCAGGAACCTCGAATTGAAACAGCGAGGCGACCAGGCCCGGATGGGTTCGTGATAAAATAATCTGAGGACCCTTTGTCGAGATTTTAACCTCGGAAATAAGCACACGCGCACGATCTCCCTGTCGGTAGTTCTCACGGGAAACCTGTTCACGGTGGGGCAAAAGCCCCTCGGTCAAACCTAGATCAACAATCAGATCCCCTCGCTCATAGCGTCGCACAATACCATTAACAAGTTCGCCAACACGGCCCTTGAACTCGTTATAGATTTTTTCGCGCTCTGCTTCGCGAACCTTCTGAATGATAACCTGTTTAGCGGTCTGGGCTGCAATGCGGCTGAAATTACCACTTTCTATTTTCATGCCGAGCGAATCGCCAACCTCTACATCTTCGTCGATTTCGCGAGCCTCTTCAAGGTCGATCTCCTTATAGGAATCAACCACTTCATCGACAACGGTAACGAACTCAAAAAGCTCGACTTCACCCAAATCGTCATTGAAGTGCGCTTCAAGGTCGCGGGTATTCCGGTATTTCTTATTGGCTGCGGAAAGAACGGCCGATTCGAGGGCTTCAACCAGAACGCCACGATCTATGCCCTTTTCCTTGACGACTTGCTCGATGATATGGTTAAGGTTTACCAACATCTAAATCCCCCTCGATGCTTTTTTATAATCCGCAGATTCAGATCGAATAGCGGCCTATTTCGATAACGCCTGGCAGCGTTAAATCAGAATTCGATTTCCAGATTGGCTTTGTCGATATCTTCGAGAGGTAATTCAACCCGAAAACCATTTTTTTCTTTCAACTCGATAATCACTTTTCCATCACAAAGACCACCGAGAACTCCGGTAAAGGTTTTTCGCCCTCGCCCCTTCCCTTCAACATCAACAGCAACGCGCGTCTTTATTTTGACCAAACGACCGGAAAAACGTTCGTAATCGCCAGGTTTAGTTAATGGGCGATCAAGACCGGGCGATGAAACCTCTAAATTATAGGCCGTATCAATCAGGTCTTCAACCTCAAGAAGGACGCTGACTTCACGACTGACTTCAGCGCAAACGTCCAGGGTTATCCCGCCGGGCTGATCAATAAAAAGCCGCAGAACCCAACCCTGCCCTTCCCTCTGGTATTCAAGATCCACAAGCTCACAACCCTTCTCATCAAGAACAGGGAGAAGCAGAGCCTGAACTTTTTCCAGAACTGTATTTTGCTTCATACAAAAAACTTTCGCTGCTTGAAATAAAAAAAGTGAGCTTAAAGCCCACTTTATCCGTAGTGAACGAACCTGACAGTAGATTGTTACCACGAAGTATCGAATAACGCAAGAAAAAAATAATTTTCAACCACTTGCGAGACATCCGGCATGCCGGTCTAAATGCTGGTATCAGCCTCTTTCGAGCAAGGTAATACTTTCCGTGTGATGCGTCTGGGGAAAAAGATCAAAAGGCCGCGACCAGATGAGCCGGTATCCGCTGGTTAACAATATCTGCAAATCTCGTACAAGGGTCGGCGGATCACAGGAAACATAAACTATTTTGGCGGGTCGCACGGCAACCAACTCCCGGACGACATCGTAAGCACCGCTGCGCGGAGGGTCGAGCATGACAAGGTCCAAAGGCAGGTCGCTGCCATAGAGGGTCGCAGCCCCAAAAGCTTCCCTGGCAATGAAATCGACATTGACCACCTCATTCAGGCGAGCATTTAGTCGCGCCATTTCTATACTCTGGGGATATGCCTCAACTCCGATCAATTCTTGTGCAAGACGGGCTACGGGCAAACTGAAATTACCCATACCACAAAAAAGATCCAACACCCTGCTCGGCGGGTCGGAAATCAGAGCGCCGACTACTTCCCGGATCATTGCACGATTCTGAGGTAAGTTGATCTGGGCGAATCCTCCGGGACCATAACCGAGACGAAGAACCGGAGTATCAACTTCGACAATTAACTCAAGAGGCCCGCATACATGCAGTGGCGCAACTTTACGATCCGGCTGAACAAAAACGGCCAACCCCGAGCCAGCGGCCTGCTGACACAGGTGGTCGACAAAATCATCAACATTTGAGGCGAGGCTGTGAATAACGGCGCGTACGCGATCCTGATCATCAACCGCCAGATCGATTTGCGGTACCCGCTTCGCCCACTTGGTATTTGAAATCCATGTGCAAATCAGGTTTTTGGCATGGTTAATTGCCGGATGAACAATTGGGCAATTTGGAACCGGTATGACATGATGACTGCTGCGGCGATAAAAACCAACCTGAAAACCATTCGATGTATTAACACATTTGAACTGAACCCGGCTTCGGTAGCCCCACTGCTGCGGAGACGGAACAATCGGCAACACCGACTCAGGTGCCACACCCAGCTTACGTACAAGAAAGTCCTTAAAAATCCTTTCCTTCCAGGCACATTGTTCCGAATAGGGAAGATGCTGCCATTGACACCCTCCACACTTGCCAAATACCGGGCAAGCAGGCGAAATACGAGCATCCGAAGGACCCAGCAAATGTTCGACCTGAGCTTCGACAAAACGTTTTTTTTGCCTGGAAATACGGCATCGCACCCGGTCGCCAGGCGCGGTGAGGGGCACAAACACCACCTTGCCATCATGATGGCCAATACCACTGCCACCGTATGCCAGAGATTCAATCAGCAAATCATCTATATAGTCAGCCATCGGTTCGGCTACCCTTCTTTGCGCTGATTGTAAAGCCAATCCAGGCGACTCCACAACCCTCTCAGGATGCGTACTTCACGGTCATTAAGACCGGCGCGACCGAAAATCCGGCGAAAACTACGCAAAATATGATCCGGATTTTGAGGATCAAGGAAACCGATATCCGTAAGGGTGGATCGCATATGCTGATACATCCCCTCCAGAACATCAATCGATGTGGTTTTTTTTCTACCGGAGGTTTTGCCGCTTGCGACAGCACGGATCCGGGCTGTTTCGTAGAGGCAAATGGAAACAGACTGCGCCAGATTCATCGATGGACAAGCATCATCGGTTGGGATGGTAACAAAACGTTGGCAGAGATCAAGCTCTGCAGTCTCCAACCCTTTGTCCTCCCGACCAAAAACCCACGCAACCCTACCCTCTACCGTAATCGGCGCAAATTCCCTGGCAGCATCATCGGGATGCAGAAAATCCTCACGGTATTTACCGAATCGGCGGGTTGTTCCAAAGGCCAGACTGCAATCGGCCAAAGCTGACTGCAAATCGGGATAGATACGTGCATTTTCGAGCAGAGAAAACGCCTTGACCGCCATCCTGCGCGCATCATCACTTAAATGGTCGGCCACCGGGTTGACCAGACGCAAATCGGAGAATCCGAAATTCATCATGGCTCGACATACGGATCCTATATTAAGCGGTCCCTGAGGTTCAACCAGAACCACGCAGAGATTGTCAGAGTTCATAACCGGAATTTCCTTTATCCATATTTGATTGCAAGCAGGCCATTTTTTTTGTCAGCCAAGATTCTCCAAAGCAAATTGCACGAGACTCACGCCGGCAATGGCTGCTGTTTCCGTACGCAGAATCCGCTGGCCCAGAGTAACGGGCTGAACCCCGGAGACTGAGGCCTGTTGCGTTTCCGCAAGGGAAAACCCTCCTTCTGGTCCCACAATAACCGCAACACTTGAAACTCCTGGTCGATGGAGAGCATCGCGTAATCGCAGAGTCGTTTTCCCCTCGTAAAACATCAGGTTTAATTCCCAGCAAGCAGTTTCATCAAGAATTTCATCGAAGGTCATGACTGGGCCCAATTCTGGGATATCGGGCCTGCGGCACTGTTTAGCAGCCCTTTTAACAATATCGGGCCATCGATGAGATTTCCGTTGTTTGGAGTCACGCGCTTCCAGAGTTGTAGAGTGTGACGACACAAAAGGAACGATACGATTCACCCCTAGCTCCACAGCTTTTTCCAACACCAACTCGAAACGTTCTTTCTCCGGCAAGGCTTGATAAAGAACCAAAGGCACCGCTGTTTCGGGATTTGATGTAAGCATTTCAAACGGCACAACCTGACAAGGCCCCAGAAGACGTGCGCGAAAAACCGTATCATCCTGATCGACAACGGTCAAAGCAGCCCCCGGCCTATACCCCCAAAAGGACAAGGCCCTGACCGCATTGGGCGGCAGGGCCACTTCCCTGTCGATAACGGCGGACTGTTCAAGCCGCACGATACTCTGGGGGCCGCCTCCGTTAACGCATGGCAACCTCAAAACCCGTCTCCCGGAAATGCGCAAAACGCTTACGCGCTGCGACCAACAACTGTGGGTCGAAAACTTCGACAAAATCGATGGCCAGATCAAACTGACGAATGAATTCCGTGGAGCAGGGTTTTCCCATCACGAGAATCTTTGCGCCGTTCGGATTACGCTCTTCAACCTCGATGATAACAGGCTCACTCAGACAATCAACGGCACCGTTATCGTAAACATGGGGAATGAAGGCACCCTTTTTCCAGGTCCACATGAAGCGATCGAGGGTGACGCCCTGATTGTCGTCACACACCATCACGACCACCCGTTGACCTTGGGTATAAAAATCCTCGGCAAAATCACACAGGTGTTTGGCTTTTTCAGGGCGCTTGATCTTAACAAATTCAACGCGCGTCATGGTATCGAAGCCTTGCATTTATTCAAAAACGTTTTCAACTTCTGGCTGCCGCCTTCCGAGCATATTCGGCACCACAATCCAGGGCCAGAATATTTCCGGGGATGAATCGCTTATTACGCTCGGGCAAGATGCTATCGAGTCCCGCCTTCAAACTATCCATAGAAACAATCCCGGTTTGAGCGGCATACGCACCAAGAATGATCATGTTTACCAAACGGGCATTGCCTAGCTCGACGGCCATCTCGTTGGCTGGGACAGCGAGCTTATGGATATCCCTTTCAAACTGCGGCACTTCCTCGACGAGACAGGAGTTATATATACACAGACCGCCAGGGGCAATACGTTTAAAATATTTGTCCATGGCGAGTTGATTAAAAAGCAGCATGGATTCGGGATGCCCCATAACCGGCGAACCTATTTCTTCACCCGAAACGATTACAGTACAGGTTGCAGCCCCACCACGTTTTTCGGGGCCGTAGGCGGGAAAATAGGTTGCATTTTTATTTTCCAGAATTGCGGCACACGCTAACAGGTTACCGATGAGCAAAATACCTTGCCCACCATACCCGGCCATAAAAACGTTATCGCTCATTACGTAAAGTCCATTTCGAAAACAGTTTTAATTTTAAGCCTGCAGCCGGAACTCACCCTTGAGCCGTGATGTCCTTATAAACGCCCAGCGGAAAAAAATCTACCAATTCCGTTCCCACACGTTTATTGGCTTCGATGGCGGACATCCCCCAGTTGGTGGGGCATGCACCCAAAACCTCAACAAAGGCAAACCCTTGTTTTTTGACCTGCATTTCAAACGCCTTGAAAATGGTACGGCCTGCCTCTATAACCCGTTTAGGCGTATCGACGGCGACCCGCGCCGAGAAGGCCGTGCCACCAAGCATGGCCAGGAGTTCAGCCACACGGATAGGATGCCCCTCTTTGGACACATCGCGACCGTAAGGTGACGTTGTGGTGACCTGTCCCGGCAAAGTCGTGGGAGCCATTTGCCCCCCCGTCATACCGTATGTCGTGTTATTGAGAAAAATCACTGTGAGCAATTCACCACGGTTAGCAGCATGAATGATTTCAGCAGTCCCGATGGCAGCCAGATCACCGTCGCCCTGATAGGTAAAAACCACGCTGTCGGGATGCACGCGCTTCACACCCGTACCCACGGCGGGAGCACGTCCATGGGGGGCTTCGACGACATCGATATCAAAATAGTCATATAGCAAAACGCTGCAACCGACGGAGCCTATCCCGATGGTCTGCTGTTGCACATCGAGCAGGTCGATAGCTTCGGCAACCAGGCGATGCACGGTGCCGTGATGACATCCGGCACAATAATGAGTAGAAACCTCTTTCAATGACGAGGGACGCTGAAAAACAGTCTGGATGTTAGGAGCCATATTCAATCCTTATAATGCTTGCAGATCTGTGCAAAAATTTCTTCAGGATCAGGCAAAGAACCAGTACCGCCGGGGCGACCGTAAAACCTTACGTCCGCCATAGGATCCACGGAGAGACGGACATCTTCAACCATCTGGCCGTTATTCAACTCCACGCAAAGCACCCTTGGGGTTTTAGCTGTTGCAGTGCGATAGATCTCTGCAGGAAAGGGGAAAACCGTAATAGGCCGGATCAAACCGACTTTGAGTCCTTCCTTGCGCGCCATGGCAATAGCGGTTTTAACGATACGCGCAGCCCCGCCGAAAGCCGTCAGGATCA
>DIKU01000043.1:0-10678 GCA_002424645.1 Pelobacter sp. UBA5610
CCGTCAAGTTCACAAATCACGGCCGGATTACCGTGCATGCCCGATGTTTGACGGACGACCCGCAAGCTATGATCATCGCGATCGATATCAGCGATACCGGCAAGGGAATCGATCCAGTCGAGCAGGACAAGCTGTTCGGTGCTTTTGAACAAACCAGCAGCGGCCGCGCCTCCGGCGAGGGCACAGGGCTGGGATTGTCCATCAGCCGTGCCTACGCCAATAAGATGGGTGGTGAACTGTCCTTGATCGAAAGCGCAGTCGACGCTGGCAGCCGATTCCGGTTCACTTTCAGCACCACGGCATGTGACAGCGATGCCTTGCTGAGACCTCTCACCCCCGATCCCGGCAAAGTGGTGGCCATCGATCCGACATGCCCGCCGGTGCGGGTCCTGATCGTCGAAGATGACACCAACAGCCGCAACATGCTCTATCAAACCCTGTGTGGCGCAGGCTTTGTGGCGGAAGCCGTCGACTGCGGGGAAAAAGCTCTGAAGCGGTTCGAAGAACTGCGCCCCGACGTGGTCCTGATGGATATCCACATGCCCGGCATCGATGGCTATGAAACCACCCATCGACTGCGCTTGCTGCCCGGTGGCAGGCAGACAAAAGTCATCATCGTCACCGCCAGTGGTTTCAACACCAACGACCTTGCGGAAAAAGTCACCGCCGCCGGAGCCGATGGCTACGTCGCCAAGCCCTTCAAAATCGCCGAACTGTACAACAAGCTCAAGGACCTTTGCGGGATCCGCTATCTTTACGCCCCGAGCGAGGGCAGCAAAGCATCGGTCGCACATATCGATACCGATCCGGCCATGTTGCGTCAACTGCCCGACTCACTTCTGACAGCCCTCAAACAGGCGGTGGAACAAGGCGATATGATGTTGTTTGCGGAATTGATGAATGAAGCAGACGAAATCAACAGCGCCCTGCGGGAATATCTGACCACGCTGGCCAATCGTTACGAATACGAAAAACTTCTTACCCTGCTGGAACCGGCTTAGCCAACCCGGATTCAGGAAAAACTCGCGAGGAAAAGCATGAGCTCTCCCCACATCATGATCGTTGACGATACCCCGGAGAACCTGCACCTTCTTAGCAGTCTGCTGCGCAAAGCGGATTACCAGATAAGCGCCTTTCCTCAGGGCACGCTGGCACTGCGCGCCGCAAGCCAAAGGCCCCCCGACCTGATTCTGCTGGATATTACCATGCCGGGCATGAACGGCTACGAGGTCTGCGCTCAGCTGAAAGCGGACAGTACCCTGCGGGATATCCCCGTCATTTTCATCAGCGCCCTCGATGACACGAGCGACAAGACCAAGGCTTTTCGGGTCGGTGGTGTCGACTACATCACCAAACCGTTTCAGGTCGAAGAAGTGCATGCCCGGGTCAACACCCACCTGCTTCTGCGTCAATCGCAGCAACGCCTGCAACAGCTCAATTGCAATCTTGAGCAGCGGGTTGCTGCTCAACTCGAGGAAATCAATCGCTCACAGCGAGCAATGATCTTTGCCCTGGCCAAACTTTCCCACATGCGCGACGACCACACCGGTCTGCATCTCGAACGCGTACAGGGGCTGTGCAGGGCCCTGGCGATTGAACTGGCCACGCATGAGGATTTTTTTCACATCGTCACGGCGGACTTCATCGACACCATCTACCACGCCAGCCCTTTGCATGACGTCGGCAAGGTCGGCATCAGCGATACGATCATGCTCAAACCGGCAAGGCTGACCACCGAGGAATTCGAAATCATGAAAACACACACCATCCTCGGAGCAAACACCCTGCAATTCGTGCATGCAAAATATCCGCATAACGAATTCATCAAGATGGGCATTGAGATCGCCAAATATCACCACGAACGCTGGGATGGCAGCGGGTATCCTTGCGGACTGGCTGGCCGGGACATCCCCCTGAGCGCCCGTATCATGGCCCTGGTCGATGTCTATGAAGCACTGCGCGCCAAACGCCCCTACAAAGTGGCCCATCCCCACCACAAAGCAAAACTGATGATCCTGGAGGACTCGGGGACCCACTTCGATCCGCAGATTGTCCAGGCCTTCTGCGCCATCGACGCGGCATTCGAGGATATCTATGACATGAACAGCCGAGCTACGGAGGCGCTTTTCCATCCCCTTGCCCCTTGCCATTGCGGATAAATCCACGCAAAGCCCTACCCTGGGCAGCCGCCCTCGGCACCTGCGACATCCTTGCCCCACACCAGGGTGACGACCTGCTGCAGCCTCACTTATTACGGGGAATGCACATCCTGCAAATGGTAATAGGGGGGCTTCGTACTCAAACGCGCATCTTCGAGGGGAGACCCGACGGTAAAATGATAGAGGTCCTGATAACCGATATCCTTGAACCCACAGATGTCATGCATCGGGTCATCAAAAAAGCAACCGATCCCCGTTCCCCGCAAACCGCAGGCTTCAGCCTGCAGGTACAGAACCTGACCGATCATCCCCGCCTCCCAAAACATCTGCTTGTACCGATGCGGCGCCGCCTCCAGCGTGGCATGAAACCGCGACACCATGCCGAGGGAAAAAGCGCCATCCCCGGCGATATCCTGATTGCAACTGACCCGTTTGGCAACCACCCTCCAATCGCCCGGTTCCAGCAGATAAAGCGGCAAAGTGTTTTCGACTCCGGACCATAAAAAATGCGGGTGAGTCCCTTGTTTTAACTCGTTGAAATGTTGCGGATTTCGCACCAACGCATAAAGACCGGCAGGCAGATCGTCCACCTGATGGACAAACACAAACAGATGAACCTGCGACTCGCCTAAACCGACATCGAACGGCGCCTGATTGCAGCGCGGCAGGCAAGCCTGCATGCAGGCGTAAAAATGTTCACGACTCATGCGGCTGCGCCCACGGTCAAAGGCCACGGCGCTGCGCCTGCGGCGGATGAGCTGCGCTGCGGACCAGGCCGATCCGGGATAATCCACCGGAGGGAACTCTTCCCGGGAAACCGCCGGGACCTCGATGCGGCTTTTCCTGCAGGACGCGGCGACGGCATCGATAATCGGCCAGGGGTGCCGTTCGCGGCTCAAGTTTTCCGGCTGGCCCTGAAACGATACCCGATCAAAGGGATCGATCAGTCCGCCAGGCAACGCATCAAGGCAGGGCTGTCCATCACAGGGACCGACCCAGCATAACAGATCAACCTCATCTTCCTCCCCGGGTACCCAATCAGTTCGGTCTACACCGAGCATCCGACCCAGATCCCGATCACTGATTCCGTGCAGAAGATGCATACGCCATCCCATGAGGTTGGCGGCAAAACGCAGTGCCGCAAGGGCATGGCCAACATCGTGATGGCAATAACGAAAAGCCCGTTCACCGTATTTCCATGCCTCCCGCCAAAAAATGCTGCTTAACGCCACCATAAAACCGGGCGTACCAAAATGATTGTGCCAGGCATCAGCAACACAGGAGGGGAGTTCCGCGCGCAGCTCCAGAGCATGTAAAAAAGGACTGTAATGATAAACGCCTGCGCCATGACCTTCCCCGCCAGGCAAAATCCAGTAGGATTCCGTCGGGTGCAAATTGCCGCTGGAAGGGTTCATACGCAACGACCAGGTCGAGCCGGGGATTACCTTCCAGGCCGACAGTCCCATCGACAGCGCGATCATGCCGGCGATGTTCTCCAAGCTAAACGGTCGCAAGGGCAAGATTCCAGGTAAATACAATGCGTCATGGGGGCCGTCCGGGTCGGTTGCGGACAACGGAAGACGCTTCAGGGGACAGCCTTTGAAAAAACGAAAAGGGTCGGGTTGATTGGCCCAATCCATATACCCCAGAGACCTTGCCGGCTGATGAAAATGGTGTTTGGTCTGCGCATGATAATGCAGCACCTGCTCTACGCGGGTTTTCATCTTGGCGTCAGACATCTATCTGCTCCTTTGCGGGCCGGACAACTGACGGTATCTCTGCTCGGTGGAAAACCGGCATAAGGAAAAAGGCAGCTTAAAGCTGCCTTTTTCGTTGTACCGAAATTGCCTGAATTCAGAATCAGGCGTCCGAAGGCATGTTGAACTCGTAGCCGCAGGCCGGACATTTTACCTTGCCATCTTCATGCACCGTACCACCCATGGAGGCACAACCGGCCAGCAGTAATACAACAAGAAACATCCCCGACAAGATTTTTATTTGTTTCATGGTTCTATCTCCCTTCTTCGGAGTGTGGAGATACCCGTTCGCCCCAAAGGCAAACCATCGCAGGATCTATACTTCTTATATTATACGCTAAAATGGGTTTTGTCTTCCGAATCGGGTACTCTTTTGGCTCCATCTTTTCCATGGCTGAGGCCTGAGGGGATATGTCACTGTAACTAGCCTGGAAACCGAACCCGAAACAGTGTGCCGCAGCTTCGATCCAGCTCCAGCGTACCATTGAGTTGATCAACCAATGCCGTCACCAGTTGCAAACCCAGGGTACTTGCCTGGCGATAATCGATATCCGCAGGAAAACCTATCCCGTCATCGGCCACAGAAAGTTCCATCTCAGAGTCGCAACCTTTGATTGAAATAGTTATTTTCCCTATTCTGTCATCGACAAAGGCATGCTTATAAGCATTTGACAACAGTTCCGTTATCAGCAGACCGCAGGGAATAATCTTTTCGATATGAAGCTCAATATCCTCAATCTCCAGACAGCACGCTATCTCCTGATCGGAGCAATGAAAGATCTGGCATAACTGTTCCACCAGACTTGCCACATAAGCCTTGACGCTGACCTCAGACAAATTTTTCGACTGATACAGTTGCTCATGAGCCAGAGCCATGGAACATATTCGGTTTTGGCTTTCCAGAAAGCAGGCCTGAAGTACCGGATCGCTAAATTTCTGCGCCTGCAGGTAGAGCAAGCTCGACACAACCTGCAGGTTGTTCTTGACCCGATGGTGAATCTCCCGGAGCAAAACTTCCTTTTCGCCCAGAGACGTTTTGAGTTGCTCTTCAGCCCGTTTACGCTCGGAGATGTCAAGAAAGCAGGCAACCCCTGTGGGCTGCCCCTTGCTTTCCATCACCCCTGCCGATACCAGCACACATCGCTCCTCGCCGCTCTTGGTGACATACCTGGCCTCATACTGGCCAGGCACAGGCTCACCTGCCAGACGGGCCAGACCCCGGGTTCGAATCAAGTCCTTGAAATCCTCCTGGGCCCAGTCCCAGAATTTCATCCGGCACAACTCGTCGACGCTGTACCCGAACAACCGCTCTGTGGCGGGATTGGCATAGGTGATCGATTCCCCCTGGTAGATACAGATCGCCGTCGGCGAGGTTTCCGCCAGAACCCGGAATTTTTCCTCGCTCTCCCGCAGGGCCTGTTCCGCCATGAGCTGATCGGTGATGTTCTCCTGATAACTTTCAAATTCACTGGTCCGGCCGTCCTCATCCAGAATCCGCCGCGAATGGACCCGGCAAGTAACGACACTGCCGTCCTTGCAGCGCAAGGGGTTGTTGAAGACATACCATGTGTCACCGGCGAGGATTTCCTCCACCAGGGGAGCCCGCTCTGACGGCTTGGGAAACAGCACATCCTGAATGTTGGAGAGATTGATGGTTTCCTTTAGTTCCTGCGCCGAGTCGTATTTAAGGATAGAGGCCAGAGCCGGATTCACGCTGAGCAACTTGCCATCCTTGGTGGAGCGGGTGATTCCAAAGGGGGCATGCTCGATGATGGAGCGATATTTGTGCTCCGACTCCCGCAACGCTTCTTCCGCCGCCTTACGCTCACTGATGTCGGTAGCAAAGGCACAATTGTATTCCTTGCCGTCAAACACCACGTAATTTGCACGGATCTCCACCGGATAGGTACGGCCATCTTTGCTGCGATGCCGGGCTTCAAAAGTCATAGCCCTCTTCTCTTTCAATTGCTGCCAGAACCGGGAAAACACCTCTTCAGGGAAGGTGGGATCGATCTCCGGCACCGACATCCCGACAAGCTCCTCCCGGGAATAACCCAGAGTCTGGCAAGCCGCATCGTTCACATAGAAGAAGCGAGCATCCTCCGTCATCCAGAAAGCCTGATCGATGGTTTTATCGATAGCGAACTGGGTAAAACGCAGCGTTTCATCTTTGTGTTTGCGCTCACTGATATCCTCGACAAAACCTTCCAGTTCAACCGATACGCCATCCGCCCCGGGCACGGCGCGAATATGGAAGATGCCATCGATGAAGCTGCCATCCTTGCACCGGAATCGCTCCTCGCAAATCAGCCAGTCACGATGAGTCAACACCCTGTCAAGAATCTCTCGCCGATGGCAGGGATCCACATAAAGCGCTTCGGCAATGCTTGTCTGATTCACCATTTCCACCAGTTCCCGGGGCGAGGCGTACTTGAGCATGCGCGCCACGGCCGGATTCACGCTCAGTAACTTCCCCTCTAAGGTGGAGCGAAAGATACCGACCGGGGCATTGTCGTAAATGCTTTTATAGCGCTGTTCCGAGTTTTGCAATGCCTCTTCTGTCTTCCAGTCACTTTCTCTCATTTCACTGGCGGCATAGCCGTGATCCCGGAGTATCTGTTGCAATACGTGCGGATCGTGCCCCGATCCTTCTAGAACCAGAACGGTTTTCATGACGTCCCTCCTCCCATGACCGCGCGGAACCCTTATCAGCAAACCTGGCAGTACCCATTCAAAAAATACATGGTCAGCCTGACAGCGCGGCCCTACAAATCTTTATTGAATTCCAGTTAAGTCAAATCCCTTAAAATGGAGATAGTTTACATGCTGAACCGTATTTTTCGGGCACAGAGGATAATATTTATAAGGTTCAGGTCCTTTTCGAACAAAAAGGGCCGCCCGCGGCAAAAAACGACGCTTCCCCTTCCCCGCAAAAACAGTCAAAATCCTTGGATTTATAGAGTTATCAGTTGTGTTATTCTATCATTAAATATCAAACAGTGTGCAAAGCTGGAGATAAAAGGAGCGGACTATGGAAAGATTAGCGGAACAGAAATGCGAGGAATGCCATGCCAGTTCAACACCGGCGACAGATGAAGAAATCGTTCAATTTCGGCCACAGATTCCCGACTGGGAAATACGGACCATCGATGGCATTGCACGATTAAGCCGAACCTACCGCCTGAGCAACTTTGCCGAAGCTCTGGAATTCACCTACAGGATCGGCACGCTGGCCGAAGCCGAGTGGCATCACCCTGTGATTTTAACCGAGTGGGGTAAAGTGACGGTACAGTGGTGGACCCGTAAAATCAAAGGACTGCACCGTAACGACTTTATCATGGCCGCAAAAACCGATGCATTGATTCCACAGCATGAAAAATAAAAGAACAGGCAGGCTAAGAGAAGAAAAAGCCATGGGGTTGTTGGGAAAAACAGCGAGGTAAGTCCGGAATGAGGTCCGACCCGCAGCACCCTTGGCGAATCGGCAGTGCGGGGACCAGCTCAAAACCCGACATTGACAACGCATTATGCGGGCCGGCTAACGGACTACTCGGATTGTTTCAGCCGTGCCAGCGCCGCAAAGGGTGAATGACCCAGCGAAGGTCGATTCACACCCTGGGAAGCAGTTTCCTGGCTACGCGCATCCTGCACATCGCGAGTATGCTCATGGTCATGGCAATAGATGCAGAGCAGCTCCCAGTTACTGCCGTCGGGCGGGTTGTTGTCGTGATTGTGATCTTTGTGGTGTACCGTCAACTCACGAAGTTTTTTTCCCTCGAATTCACGGGCGCAGCGGCCGCACACCGGCGGAAAAAGTTTCATCGCCTGTTCCCTGTATCCCGCCTGGCGATCCTGCTGCTCACGGCGCATTTCGGCAACCAGACGGTCCCGCTGTTCGGCATTTACATGGTTTGTTGAATCCTTCATACGACCTCTTGACGCGGTTGAATTTTTAAAACCGGTAATTGTTGAAGATAGGGCACGAGACGGAATAGGCGCTACCGTAAAATTTTGGGGAGCCCCTCTCTTGCGTGGCTTCCCCCCAAGACATGCCCCCCCCTGCCCGCCTGCAAACAGATTCCCACCTAATCGGGCTTTGACTCCACAGACCGGCTTCCGGAAAACAGGCCTTTAACCGATTCCCGTGAAAGGACCACCAGGGTAAAAACTCCAAGGACGGTACCGAACGGCATGACGATGCATTCGATGCCGGCCACGACAAGGCACAGCGTATAGGAGGTGCGTTTTTTGAGCTTGCGGCCGACAGCAACCATAAAGCCGGCAAGAGTCCATCCGGCCAGAGCCAGGATCGACGGAATGATGATGAACAGCCACCCCATAAACTCTGGCGGCGCATCTTCGCCATCAAATGCGCCGCAGAGCATGGCGACCCCCATGGCAAGATGGAGCAAAAACACGCATGAGAATAGAGCCGTAAGGCCTCCGACCACATAGTGAAAAACCGAGAGTAAATCGAGATGCTGTTCATCCTGGGTCATCATTGTATCCTTTCGATCGGTCTCGACCTTCGCCAGTCAGGGCAACCTTACGATTTCAGATGCGTGCCAGATACCCATGGGGAGCAAAAAGAACCAGGATAACAATTCGTGGTTCAGCCTTCATCCAATCTCCGGCACGGCGAGGCTATCCCCCGCGCCTTTCAAGCTCAATCAAAAGCTGCTTGAGTTTTTTCCGGTCCGCTTCCAGCGCATCTATTTTTTGTTGCAGAACTTTGTTCTCTTGCCGGTAAGCGGCCCGGGAGCGCTCCAATCGGCCCAGACTCTTCTGCTGACCCCGGATCGTCTCCAGCAGCGCGCTGATCGACTGAGCCTTTTCGGTCCAGGGACTTTCCGGGTAGGTTTGCTGCAGGGTGACGAAGGCGGCGGGAGTTTCCATCTTGGCGTCTACTTCAGCCATCCCCATGACAAAAAGCTGCTGGTCCCTGGGGGTCAGAAATGCCGGCAACGGACGGGATACGCACCCACAGAGGATCAGCAGAAAACAAAGATAAGACAGTACGCGCATACTCAACGTTTTTCTCGACGGTCGATCAGGTAATTGCTGCCCGGAAGTTTTTTGAGATATTCCTTCATCTTGGCGCACTCGCGACCGATGGCTTCGGCGGATGGGTTACGCAGGTTCTCCGAACAGACGATGGCGATGGACATGGATAAGAGGGGAAATTCCCGTTCTTCTCCGTAACGGTCCTGCCCTTTAAAATAACCGACTTTGCGGTCTTGCTCGGAATAAAAACCGGGCACAACCGCGTCAAATTGCTTAATCATTTCCGAGGCAAGCGGTTCGGCCCGATCGGGTGTACTCAGGATCACGTAGTCATCGCCGCCAATGTGTCCGATCATATCCTGATCGTTACCCAGACGGGCGACAACCTCTTTAATCAAGATCCCCACCTGGGAGATAATGTCGCTGCCACACTGGTAACCATACCGGTCATTATAGGCCTTGAAATAATCGAGATCCACATATATATGGGCAAAAGGCAGACCGCTGGCAATCCGGCCTTCCAGTTCCCGTTCGATAGAAAGGTTGCCGGGCAGCCGGGTAAGCGGATTGGCATCGAGATTCAGAGCCTGCAACTCCCGGAGTTTCTGCTCCATTTCGGCAAAATCCCGCGCCAGGCGCCCGAACTCATCGTGTCCTTCCAGACCGATGGGATAGTCGAAGCTGCCTGCCGCGATCGCTTTGGTCGCCTGAGTAAGACGGGCAAAAGCACGATGGATCTTAAGCATAATCCCCGCGGCCACCAAGGCGGCCAGACCGATCCCCGCAAAGGCCACAAAAAAGGTCAGACTGTAAGCCTTGCCGCTGTCCCTGGAAAAACTTTGCAGGGTTTCGTCCATAAGCTGTTCCTGCTGCATGCGAAATTGCTGGATCGCTTTGAGCAGTTGGTCATTCAGCGGAGTCATGACCTTTGCGGAGTGTTGCTCCGCTTCGGCCCATTGTTGTTCTGCCAACAGGGCCAGCTCCTTAGTTCGGGCCTTATCCAGAGCGGTCAATAAGTTCTCGATCCGATCAAACCGGCCTTGCAGAGGAATGCTGGTCAAGCGCCTGCGGATGAGGTCGCTTTCCGCCCGGCGTTTGTCGATCAGCGATACCATGGAGACATCCCGCAAAATCAGCAGCTGTTTTTCCAGACGCTCCAGATCCAGAAGGCTCTGCGAGAGATCGCGAGAGAGAACCAGTGCCGGGAATTCATGAATCACCAACTGCTCTGACCGCCGCGTCAGATCACCGAGAGCCGTCAGAGCATAAATAATCGCCGTGAGACAAAAGACCACCATCAACAGATAACCTGCTGCAATCTTTTGTGCGACGGTAAAACGAAACGATGACATGGGTTCCCTTGTTAAAAATTTGTTGTTACATAAGCATACTCGCAATTCAAGGTTCAGGCCAAGTCCGTTTAAAAAGCCGGTGTCTCTTTAAAAACGCTTCGGCACCGCAAAGGAGGAACTTATCCGGATGGATATACGGGTGTTTTTTCCCCTGAGAACCGTCTGTCTCACAATATTTGCGTGTGCATGACAGCAGAAAACCGTGAAAGCCGAACCCAGCTTGCTCATCCCAAGCCAGGATATTGGCACAAACCTGGCGCATGGTTCACCTGTTTCAAAACCATCTGGGCATATCGCTATGCAAACACTCGGCATTTCACCGTACAGTCATGCTCGTTATCGGAATCAGGTGGTAAAAATCCGTCACGGGAAAGACAGGATGCCTATGCCATACGGCGTTTCACAA
>DIKU01000043.1:10730-12185 GCA_002424645.1 Pelobacter sp. UBA5610
GGTCGCTTTCCTCTGGCACCGACTCGACCGCATACCAGTCGATCTTGCGCGTCATATACATCACCACGGCAAGGATGACCAGCAATCCGACACTGCCGAGAATAAGGGCGTAATCCTCAAGCTGCAGAACGATAAACAGATAGCAATAAAGGATCGTCAGCAAACCGAAGATCGTAAGCGCAAACTTCGCGTTGGAGACGATGGCTTTCGCATACCCGGAAATAATGCAAGTAACGGCAAATGCCGAAACCAGGTAAGCGAGGTTAAAATTGATGTGCTCGGACAATGACAGGACAAGCGTGTAAAAAATCAGAATTGCCATCCCGACGAGGATATACTGGATGGGGTGAACCCTTCGCTTGTTGATTATCTCGGAAAAGAAGAACGCCGCAAAGGTAAACGCCAGGAACATGATGGAATACTTGGCGAGGCGGGTCGATTTCTGGTAGACATCCGCGGTCAGAATCAATTTCACCCCGAAGGCCGACGGCGCAACCTTATAGTGAGATCCTTCCCAGAACTGCGGGTAATTTCTGTTCAGGTGCAAAACCTTCCAGGTTGCGGAGAACCCGTCCCTGGTCACTTCGCGCGTCGCCGGCAGAAACGCACCGTTAAAACTCGGCGAGGGCCAGCTCGAGGTAATCTTCAGCGTATTGGACTCGGCAACCGGGATAAGAGTCAGCTGTTCGCTGCCGTTCAGGTTCACCTCAAACGAAAAGCTGTAAAGCCCATTCGGCGTCAGGGTGTTGACCAGGGTGCTGACCCCGGCCCCGGCAAGGTCGCTGGTCTTAAGTCCGGGGTTGGCCGGATAGTCGCTCCCGTTGAAATGGATGACGATCCTGTCCTGAATACCGCGCATATCGCTTATGCCGAGCGACAGACAGGCCTTGTCCCAGAGGATGTTGGCAGGATCGATGTTCAGCTGGGTCGATGGCGGCACCTTGAAGTTACCGCGGAATGTGAGGTTGCCATGGTAGAGAACCGCCTCAAACAAGCTGCGATAACGCACCGTGGGTTTCATCACCCCGGTCACATCCAGGTTTTCAGGCAGGATATGCAGGTAGTTGAGATTGGATTGCGTCTTCCCCTGGTTATCCTTGAAAAAGGTCTTGAAAGGCACGGTAATAAACGGGCCGGTAAGCGTCTGGCTATCTCCCCATTTATTGCTGATCTCCGCCACCACCGAGTCACGCCGGGATTGCCGTTCCCGTATCAGCCCTTTTATCATTGCGGCCGGAATAAGCAATAGCAGGATCAAAAAACCCACCGAAAGGATTTTCAGCGTAATCGACCTCTTGATGAAATTTGCGGTCTTCTTGACGACATCCTGCTCGCTCATTACTGTTTTCCTCCCGGGCTTGCGGTAACCATGGACAGGCCCCGCCCCGTATTTGGCTACGCTGTTTCCGGACTATCCGCTTGACCATAAAAAACAGCCAACCAGATCGTTACTCT
>DIKU01000120.1:0-4992 GCA_002424645.1 Pelobacter sp. UBA5610
GTTCCGGTTTTTTCGTTGACCACGATGCGTGCCATGCTATCCGGCCTGATGGTGAGGCTTTCGAGGCTGGCGATAAAATTAACCAGTTGATCACGATCTTCTTCCGGGATGAACACCTGGAGGCTGCCGCTATCCTTGGCATGGGCAAGTGGTTTTTTGAAATGGTTGTTGATGGCCTCGGCCATGCGGGTGACAGTGGTGAAATCCGGTTCTGACAATTGATATTGAAGCAGGGCGCCGGGATCGAGGGTGAAGGGGACTTCGCGCTCCACCAGGGCGCCGCCGGGAATGCGACCTACGGTGGGATGGTTTTTTTGTACCGTGGCCGCCTTGCCACCGAACGCCAGGGCGCCTACGGCCAATGGTCCTTGCGCCACGGCGTAGATTTGCCCGTCGGGACCTTTGAGGGGCGTCATGAGCAGGCTTCCGCCTACCAGACTGTCGGCATCCCCGATGGAGGATACCAGTACGTCGATGGTGGCGCCGGTTTTGGAAAAAGCGGGTAATTCGGCCGTAACGATGACGGCGGCGACATTGTCGACCTTGACGTCGTCGGCGGCAACCGTGACGCCGAGGCGCTCCATCATGTTGACCAGCGAGCGAACGGTGAACTGGGTGCTGGCACTGTCGCCGCTGCCGTTGAGTCCGACCACCAGGCCGTAACCGACGAGTTGATTGCTGCGTACTCCCTGCAGGCGTGCAATATCCTTGATACGGGTGGCATTGGCCGGCGTACCGACGGTGCACAGCGTCAAACCAAGGAAGAGTAGGGCAAGTATGTGTCGCAGCATATAAATGGATCCTTTGTAAAAACCGTGATTCGTGATTGGTGATGAGAGTCGTCACCACCCGCCAAGCATCGGTTGTCGGAACTAATCACGAATAACTAATCACCAGTCACTGGTTTAAAAAGCAATTAAAACGGCCAGACGTGGTCGAGTACGCGGGTCATCCAACCGGGGCGCTGTTTGTCGCTGATCACCCCTTTGCCGGTGTAGGCGATCTTGGCGTCCAGGATATTCGCGGAGCTGACGATATTCTGGGACGAAATATCCGAAGGGCGTATGATCCCCTCCAGCAGGATGATCTGGTCCTCGTTATTGACGGTAACGGTCTTGCCGCCGGCGATGCACAGGTTGCCGTTGGGCAGTTCTTCGGTGACCTGCGCGGTGAGGGTGGCGACCAGGTCTTCCTTGCGCGAGGTGCTGCCGGAGCCGTCGAAATCGTTTTTATAGCTGGTATTGACCAAACTTGTCGGATCGATGAATTTGTTGATGTTGGCAAGGTTGCCTTCGAGACCGAAAACATTGGTAAGACCGGCGGACATGCTGCTGGAGCGTCCGGTGGCGGTGCTGGCTTCTTTGCTCGCGCTGGCTTTTTCGTAAATGGCGACGGTGACGATGTCGCCAACATGCCGGGCTTTGTTGTCACGGAACAGACTGCCGCGTCCTTCGGTCCACAACGATCCGGGAGCATGTGGCTGTTCGGGTTGGACTTGCCGTGCGGCAATGATCGAATTTTTAGCCTGGGTTTCAGCAAGTTTATTGGAGGTGTTGCTGCAACCGGCCATCAGTAGCAGGGCCGGTACGGCTAACCACAGGTGCGCAGGGCATCTCATGTCATAACTCCACTTCCACAGCAGAGGGCGCTGTCACTCGGCAGAAAATTTCTTTTTGAGAACTGATGTTTTTAACTCGGATGGTGTCGTCTTCTGCGCCGTTTTCCTGGGCCAGACCCCGGGCGGTGACGGTCAGGGTGCCGTTGCTGGCCGTAATCGTGACCATGTCGCCGCGTTTAATCAGCGGCGGCGTTTCCAGCCCCGATCGGACAAATGGTGCCCCCATGCGAATCGCGCGGCGTAATTTCATTCCGATCAGTTCCTGAGCGTCGAGGCAAGGATTGCGCAGCGTTGAAAGATCCATGGTGACCATGGTCAGATCCTCGGGACTGAGGATGGCGCCACGGGGCAAATCGTCTGCTGCGATCGCTACAGGTGCCAGTGCTTCCAGGTCTACAGACAAAGTCATGTTTTTGACGACTTTGCCATCCGATCGCAATATAAGATTAAAGCGGCGACTGTCGATTAGCCGGGGGCTGGACGGAGTAATTTCCCAACGCAGACGATCCCCTTCGACCTCAAACGGGGGGATGCTCTGGATGTCGCGCAGGCGCAGTTCCGTTTGCGGATAACGCCTCTGTTGTTTTTGCATATAGGTGGACAGGACCTTGCGGACTTCTGCATCGCCGATCTTGACGGTCTGAGCCTCGGCCGGCACCGTATGCGGCAGCAGCATGGCCAACAGCAGAAAAATCAACAAGCTTGTCCTTTGCAAAAAAAACATTCCTGATTTTCCTTATACGAGGTTATTGGTCATCTGCAGCATTTCATCGGCAGTCTTGATCGCCTTTGAGTTGATTTCATAGGCGCGCTGACCGGCGATCATGTTGACCATTTCTTCCATAATGCTGACGTTGGAACCTTCGAGGAAGCCTTGGGACAGGCTGCCGAAACCGTTTTCACCAGGGTTGCCGGTGACCGGAGCTCCGGTGGTCGGGGTTTCGGTAAAAAGGTTGTGGCCGATAGCGTTGAGGCCGGCCGGATTGCTGAATCGCGCCAGGGCGATGGTGCCGACCTGAGTGGGCGTGGTTTCTCCATCGAGTAAAACCTCTACGGAACCGTAGCTGCCGATCGATACCTTGGTGGCGTTTTCGGGGATAATGATTTCAGGCGACAGGGGATAACCGTCCGAGGTCACCAGCCGACCGGTGCCGTCTTTTTTAAAGGAACCGGCTCGGGTATAAGCCGTGTCCCCATTGGCCAGAGTGACCTGAAAAAATCCCGAACCCTCAATGGCGACGTCAAGATCGTTGCCGGTTTGCTGAAAATCACCGGTGGTAAAAACTTTTTGAATGGAGGCGACACGCGAACCGAGGCCGACCTGGATGCTGGTGGGCTGTTCGATTCCGGAACTGGCATCTGATCCAGCCATCTTTACCGTCTGATAGAGGATATCCTGGAAGTCTGCGCGGCTTTTTTTAAAGCCTGCGCTGTTGACGTTGGCCAGGTTGTGGGCAATTACATCCATGTTGATCTGCTGGGCTTCCATACCGGTTGCCGATGTCCATAGTGCCCTGATCATGTCATAAACTCCTTTGCGCCGCAGCGCATTATCATCTCAGGTTTTCATTTTGAAACCTGAAGTATTTGTCGATGGTTCAGATCAAAAAACGGTAAGGTCCTAACCCAGGGTACCGAGCTTATTCGCTTCGCCAGCCAGTGAGTGATAGGTTTTAAGCATTTTCTGGCAGGCTTCAAAGACACGGGTCGATTCGACCATGTGACTCATTTCCTGCATCAGGTTGACGTTGGATCCCTCGAGTTGTCCCTGAAAGATATGCGGATCTTTGACCAATACTTCCAGTTGGCCCTCTTCTCCGCGCGGGACAGTAAACTGCCCGCCGCCCTGACGGGTAAGGACGGATTTGTCATCAAAGGTATACAGGGGGATTTTCGCTGTCTGGCCATCTTCCGCTTTGAGCGTACCGTCTTCTGAGATGACTATTTCGGGGCTTGACACGGTAATGGGCTTACGGTCTTCACCGAGCAGAGCCATCCCCTGCTGGTTGATCAATTGCCCCTCGCTGTCCAGCCGCAGGCTTCCCTGTCGGGTGTAGTAAATGTTGCCGGCATTGTCCTGTACCTTGAAAAAGCCTTCGCCTTGAATGGCCATGTGCGTCGGTACACCGGAAGGAGAAAGGGTGCCCTGGGCAAAATCGGTAAAGCCTTCTTCGATGTCCGCCAGGTTGACCCGCTCGAGTACCTGGCCGGTCTGGGCCTGTTCCAGCATGATCTTGAATACCGCCTGCCCTTTTTTAAAGCCGACGGTTTGATTGTTGGCCAGGTTATGGCTGATGGTGTCCATCATTTGCTGGCGTACCAGCGCCCCCGACAGGGCGACATAGGTTCCTCGATTCATAGCAGCCTCATTGTGTTCTGTTGGTCGATGTATTCCTATCGACCTTGCGGCGCTCTTTCTTTAATTTTTTGATGATGCTGCAACGCGGTAAGGCGAAATTTTTTACCTGGTCATTTCATGCTTATCAGGCGAGCCAGAATATTTTCGTGCGCTCAGTCTTTGCCGCTGTTGGCGTTGCCGCTCGTCGGAACCATGCCTGCTTCAAAGCCGTTTCCCGGGCGGCTCGCCCGGCTTAAACTTATAAGTTGTCTGACTTCGGTCGGGGGGAGCATGAGAAGATCGGCGATCTGCTGAGCCGGCATGCCTTGCGCCGCCATCTCGGCCGCCAGTTTGTATTTATCGGGCGTCGGCCGGTGGGGTTGCTGGGGCTGGGCAAGACGTTGCCGGAGGGTCGCCTGCTGCAGAGGCGTCTGGAAACTGGCTGCGGCATCGGCCGGTTCAGACGGTGAGGGCAAGGCGGCTTTGTCGTTTTTTATCTGTTGTTGCAGATGTTTAAGGCGCAAAGCCAGCAAAATTGTGGAGCAGATGCCTGCGATCCCTATAACGCCGGTAAACATAAGCGGTATCATCAAAGGAGGCATAGTGATTATCGCGGCGCCAAAGAAGGCCCGGCTCCTTCGTTTTGTGCACGGTTGATGGACGTCTTGAGTTTCAGCAGCGCCTGACTGTGCAGCTGCGAAATGCGTCCTTCCGAGAGTTCCAGAACTTCAGCGATTTCTTTCTGGCTGAGTTCTTCATAGTAGTACAGGGATATAACCAGTCGTTCCTTGTCGGTGAGGCGGTCGATCTGGCGGGCGAGTTCCTGGGTCAACTGGTTGCTTTCGATCATATCGAGGGCGTTGGGACTGTTCTCGTCCTCGATACTGTCCATCAGGATCGGGCCGTCCGTCGTATCCTCGATCGTCTCGTGCAGGCTGACGCAGCCGAGATAGCTGACTTCTCCAAGCATCTGGCGATATGATTCCAGATCCAGTTCAAGGGCCAGGGCAACCTCTTCTTCTTCGGGGGGGCGGCC